>VGDY01000050.1 GCA_016869555.1 Alphaproteobacteria bacterium
CTCGCGGTCATCTCAAGCAACTCGACGGATCGCCTGAACTCGGGCGTTCCTTGGGCAGTCCTTACCGCTGCTTCGAAATACCGATTTCTGAGTTGCTCAACGGCACTGAGGATATCGGATAAGGATGCCCGGTAAAGATCGGCTTGAGACGCATTTTCAGGCTTATTGAGAACCTCGAGAACCGCCGAGGAAGCCATTTTCGAAAGGACGATCTCGAGGATCATGTAGCGAAAGAATTCCCACTGCTTCTCGTTCAACTCCCGCACGTTGGTCGAAGCGAGCAGGCCCCGGAAACCCGGATAAGCAGCCTCGAATGCCCGGGCCCGGGGCTCGGCGACATATCCGCTCAACGTGCGATGCTTTGCAGCGGTGTCTGAGAAGAAGCTGTTCAAGCCGGCGAGATAGAGAGAGGAAACAAACTGCGTTACAGAAAGCCGCTGCTCGTACGATGCGCCTGGTTGCAGAATGGCTTCCACGTGACTCAGGACCGCCATCAGATAGCCGAGCTGAAAAGCTTGTGTTGAGAGTGCGTCGAATATCGCTCTCCCACGTGTCCGAAGCTCCTTTAGATCCGCTTCCACCGTTCCCTTATCTCTATTCTGAAAATTCGGAACGTCGATGTTGAACAACAGAAAGGAGCGCTGTAGCTTCACGCCGTCTTCGTGGTCAACCAGTGCGCGATTCACCGAGTCGCAATAGATCTTCTGGTTGTTGAGGTAGGCGGGAACTGCCTTTCCCTGCGATTTGGTCTCGTCAATAATCTCCTGAAGACGCTCCACATGTTTCTCGAACACATCGCGATTTCCAGTGCCGTCAAAGATCAGCGACCGGCATTTGACTTGAACCGGATCGGATAAGGAAGTCGGGTCGTTAAGGACCTCAAGCAGTTGCCGCATTGCTTGGTTGTGTGAAGCGTACGGCCGCAACTGATCGAAGAGCGGCAACATGATGGTGTCGGTCAGCTCCCCAATTCGCGACGTGATCGACTCGACATGAGCGGGTTTGTGCGTCTTTGCCGAACGACGACTTAGGGACTGGAGAGCAGGACCGTCGGTTCCGGTTAGAATTTCAGCCGGGCGACCGGGGTTTCGCACGTTGCGGCCATCGGTGATATCCGCGCTCCTTGCCAAGTTGAAAGCGGCCGGCAAGGCAAAGGCAGTCGCGGCATGCATCTTGTGCAGAGCGACCGCGCTGCAAAGCTCGAGTTGTCCAGCCAAGACCTGACCGCCGTTGTCGGCCTCGGAATCGCCGAAGGCAAACGAATAAATGCGTGCGAGTGTTGATGATTCGTCTTTTCGATCCTTGAAGCGAGTCAATGTACGCCGCATCATGAACGCAGCAAAATCTTCGTCATCAAGAAGCAACTCTCGCGATTTGCTGACCTGTTTCGCCTGCCGGTTCACCACTATAAATATCTCTCGGCAGACGGAAACGAGATCGATGCCTTTGTCCTTGAATTCGGGGCGATCTTCGTGAAGATCGGGAAAGAAGATTATGCAGACTGGCAGCTCGATGTGCGCGACGGATTCTGCATCGACTTGTATGTGACTGTAGTAAGGAGCAAACGGATCGGAACCCCAACTCTTGTTGATCTGCCGATGCAGTGCGAGAATTGCCATAGCCCGGTGCTGCCCGTCGACGATCACGATCGCGGATCGCTGCGGGTTGTATCGGATAAAGCCGAGTGGGCTGACCTCGCTTCCTATCACCGCCTTCTCGAAATCAAAAAGATCGCCGAAAGTTATTCGCTGACCATCAGCTTTTGACGCGGGATAATAGGGCGCGATTCCACTTATACCCTCCCGCTTGGGCACAAGGACCGCGAGCACTGGCGGGAAGAAACGCGCGTGCTGACCGGTTTCACCCAAGAGGTAGGGGATGAGATCATGAGCCACGCGACTGTCATCAAGATCACGCTGAATCAGCTCATCGAACGACAATTCCTCCATCTTGAAAATTTCACGCCACGGTGCCATCTGCGACGCTAGCTGATTCTCCCAAAGTCCCTGTTGTCCCGGGCGGATCTTGGTCAGCAGGTATTGCGCGCGTATTTGCGATTCGCCCGTACCCACAGAAAATTCGCCATAGCTCCCGAAGGCATTGAGCTTTTGGATGGAAAAACTCAGGGACATGTTAGCGTCTCCCGCAGATTGGGTCGGATAAGAGTTGAAGCAGGCGCTCCAAGGCGCGGCGGGTCGAGGAATCGGAGCCGGTGTCGTCCGAACCGATTGCTGTCGGCATGTGCTCGGTGACAAGGACCGTCACCATCAGGTCCTTCGAGGAAATGCCTCTAACTCGCGCCTCCAAAGCGAAAGAATGCGGAAGATCTAAGCTATCCATGACGGCTTGAACAGTCACATGGTCGTTTGCGGCCATGAAGCGGCTAACAGAGGAGCTGTCTTCCCAAAGCTGGGTCAACGAAAGATAATGTTGGTTGTACACCCTGTCATAGAGGTTCTTGGCTATTCCGATATACACTGGCCGGCAGAAATGTACGAATTGATCGGACCGGAAAAACCACTCAAGAAAAGGCTCGGCTTGGTCGAATGCCTCTGCGACCGCTTCTTTAACGGCCTGCTTTTCGGATCCGAGAAAAATCTCTCCAAGAGTGTCGCCGACGATGTGCACTCCATAGCGCTGTTCGATGTTCGTAGTGACCTTGGCATCAGCCGAGAGAAAACGAACAAGAGTCGGTACAGCAAATTCACGACGGACGGAGGTTGGGCGGTAGTAGCATGCATAAAGCCCGGGGGATTCAGGGATATTTGCAATGCGGCTTCCCTGAAATTCCATGTACCTGGGCGCTCGATCGCCGATCATTTAGGGGGCAACCCGATGACAGGCGTCATAAGTGTCATGAAGGCCCTTGTTCAGAAAGTTGTCATTTCAATTATACGAAAGTAGTTCGATCTCATCCCGGATGCGCTCGATCACGCCACAGGTCATGCCGGTTACGTGGGATAGGGTGGGACGAGGCTATTTGGGTCTCGGTATCCACGCTATAGGGTAGGGAGCGATGCCGATAGGCACGTCTTGGAATGATGCGGCGTTTTCTTAAAAACTCACGGAAAGCGAACGCCGTCAAGCCCGCTTGGGTTGCGTGACTTATTGACCTCTGCTTGACCACAAGCGCAACAGCGGCGACTTGAGTTGCGTAGGTAGAGGATGGTATTTGAGCAGTTCGCCGCACCGCAGGCTATCACCGATGCTAGAATGAAGTCCTTGTTAGGAAAACGGATTCGCGGTGAGTTCTATTTGTACCGCAGCGCTCTGCGGATGGCCGACGACATCGATACCAAATCGATTGAAGAAGCCGAATCCTTGGCCGGCGCGTTCGAGTGGAACGTGGTTAGAGTCTCAAAGGGTTCGATCTCGTTCCTTCTTTACGAGTCCTTTGACGACGCGCCGTTTCCCGCACTTCTCGCCTCGACGAAGGTCGATCTTTCCTCCGGGGAGGTAACCTCGACCGATTATCGGAACCGGGCTAACCCGCCGATCCTGCACCGCAAGGAGCTTCTGCTGCCGCCGGACGATCCCCGACTACCGGCGTTCCGCGCGTTGACCGCGGCGGCTGAGGAACACAGCCTATTCAAGGACCCGAAGGGGATCGGCACGCGCAAGGCTTGGGAGGCGCGGATCGCTGGTGCTGGACTTGTCCTTCGCGGACATGGGCTAGTTCCCGCTAACGAGGAACATGTGGAAGTCGTCCGCCACAGGACAGCGATTGTCCGCCGCTACCTGTCGCAGCCGATGCAATTGATGATGCGATTCGGCGTCGTGGGTAAGGGTCGCACGATCTTCGATTACGGTTGCGGACAAGGCGAAGATGTCGCGGCGCTCGCTTCCGAGGGATTCGAGGCCTTCGGCTGGGATCCCCACCACGCCCCGAAGGGACCGCGCGCGCCCGCGGACGTGGTCAACCTCGGCTTCGTAATCAACGTCATCGAGGATCCCCGCGAGCGGATCGAGACCTTAAGAGCGGCGTGGGGGTTCGCCAAGCGGTCGCTGTGCGTCTCGGTTATGCTTCAGGGCAAGTATTCCATCCTCGGTCACAAGCCTTATCGCGACGGATATCTGACCTCGCGGGGCACGTTCCAGAAATACTTTGAGCAGCAAGAACTTCAGTCCCTCGTCGCCGCCGTCACGGGCGAGAAGCCTATGTCGTTCGCGCCGGGCGTTATTGCAGTCTTCAAGGATAAGGATCTGGAGCAGGAGGTGCTGCTCCGGCGCCATTCGAGGGCGTTCCTCGATGGCGCCCTTCCGAGGCCGCCGCGGCGCGAGCGCACAGTCGTAGCGCGCCCGGAACTCCGCGAGCGCATCGGACCGGCCATCGAGGCCTTGCGTCCCCGCGCGATCGTGCTCGGGCGCATGCCCGAACAGGAGGAAGCGCCGGCGGACGCCTTGGTGTGCCTTTCCGAGAACCGGGTCTCCTGGCAGCGCGCGTTGGACCTGTTGCGGGAGGATCTCGCCGCCGACGCGGCGTTCGCCGCGGCCGGACGGCTCAGGCGCGAGGATCTGCTGGTCCACATCGCCCTCATGCAGTTCCCGGGCGCGCCGAAATACCGGCACCTGCCGCGGTCGATTCAGGCGGACCTCAAGGCCTTCTTCAAGGGGCATTCGGCGGCGATGGACGAGAGCCGGCGCCTGCTGTTCGCTGCTGGCGATCGTCAGGGCGTGCGCGGTGACGTGGAGACGGCTATCGCCGAGGGTCTAGGCGGCCTCCGCGGGTCGCATCACTTCCGCTTCCGCTCGACCGTCCTACCGCGATTGCCTCCCCGCTTAAGGGTGCTCGTCGGTTCGGCCGAGGTCCTCCAAGGCGGCGTCGAGTCCAGTGACTTCGTCGAGATCGACCTCGAGACGCCCCGCATCGTCATGATCACATGCGACGACGTGGACCGGCCGATCCCCTTCGTGGTTGAGCGAACGTTCGTCGACCTCGGGCGGCTCAAAGTCTCGACGGATCGTCGTGAGCTCGGGATGGTGCCCGTCTATTTCAAGTCACGCTTCATGCCGGCTGACGATCCGGGACGCGACTTCCAGGCGACATTCGAGGCCGCGTTGGCCAGCACTGGGTTGTTCGAATCTGATAGCCGAGAACCGGAATGGGCTGAGGTCAAGGCGCTTTTACAGGTGCGATCCACTGAGTTTCAAACGTGGCAGCCTTTGCGGCACTCAGACGACTCGCCGGCATGGTCCTGAAAATTAGGAGCTCACGTGACATTTTGGCGCTTCTGGAACGATGTAAGGGGCTGGGCATGGCTTCGCTTGCAGCGCCGGTGAGCGCGCCTTTCGCGCCCTGCCCTCGAAATCCGGCGGCATTTCTGTTGCGAGCGCGCGCCACCTAGGCAAGCCGCCCGAGGAATGGTGCCCGTCCGATTTTTATATCGTCGAGCGTCTCCTCGAAGACGAAGCCGACTTTCGCCGACATGTCGCAGACATGGCCGAGCACGAGCGCCAGCTGTTCACGCTCGGTCGCTGGGAGTTCAAGTCGAGCGCCGCCACTCCATGGGGAGCGGCGCTTTCTCGTGCCTGAAGCCGAATACGATCCTGGGCGCCATGGTTTCGTGATCGATCCGGCGCGCCACGAAGCGTATGACGGACCCAGTAGTTTCGCTGGTTGGGCTCGATAGGTCGGGAGTGGGGCTGAGGGAAAGGAGAGCGAGAGGGCTTTGCCGGGAAGGCGAGCCCGGAAGGCGTGAAGAGAGAGCGATCCGGGCTGGTTTGACCCAACCCGGAGATGCTCGATGAGCCCGATCCTCGCCATAGCCCTCGCCCAGACCGAACAGGCTGAACTTTCCTTCACGACAGACGACAAGCCCACTGCGCTGATCATGGCGGCGCAGGCGCTCGTCGCCGATCTCGCCAAGGGTCGCAGGTTCGACGCCGCGGCACTGCGCGCAGCGATGGAGAACGCCTTCGGCGCGAGCGATGCGCAAGGCGCCTGGAGTTGGAAGGACGCCTATGAGGCGCTCGAGGCGGCGCAGGTGCTCTTCCTGCGTCGCTACGGGCCGGCAATCAAGGCGCGCGCTCAAAACGAGCCTTCGCGCATCCTCGCGATGCTCGCGAAGATCGGCATGTTGCTGCCGACGCAGACGCGACGCTCGGAAGAGAGCCATGCGCTGCAACAATTTTCGACCCCGCTGGAATTCGCCTATGTGGCGAGTCTCGCCGCCGGGATCGGCGCGAGAGACGTCGTGCTGGAGCCCTCGGCCGGTACCGGAATGCTGGCGATCTTTGCCGAGCTCGCTGGGGCGAACGTCGTTCTCAATGAATGGGCCGAGACCCGCGTGGGTCTGTTGAAGCTCCTTTTGCCGGGCGCGCCAGTTAGTCATTTCGACGGCGCGCAGATCAACGATCGGCTCGATGCTGACCTTCGCCCGAGCGTCGTCTTGATGAACCCGCCCTTTTCGTCGTCACCCCTGATCGAGGGCCGACACGCCCCGGCGACCTTCGAACATATTCGTTCCGCTTTGGCGCTTCTGCAGCCGAACGGCCGGCTCGTGGCAATCACCGGGGAGAACTTTTCGCCGACTTCGCACGCTTGGCGAGGCGGTTTCGAGCGGTTGCAGGAGAAGGGCAGTCTCGTCTTCACCGCGTCACTGGCCCGCGGCTTTTTCGCGCGCCATGGAACGAGCGTCGAGAGCCGCCTGACCGTCTTCGACAAGACGCCGGCCAAGAAGCGAGAAGTGTTTCGCGAAGGCTTCGGGCCCGTCGCCACTCTCGAAGAATTGTTGTCGATCGTTCAGCGCGAGGTTCCGCCGCGTCTTGCGCCTGCGACGAGCGATCGAGTCGGCGGCGTTCCCCCTGCCCTTTCGAAACCGGCCGCCTCGATTGCGTTCCACCGTTCGTCGCAGTTGCAGTCGTTGCGCGGGTCCGATCACGCGCGTTTTCGTTCTCCGGACGTCGCCATCGCCGAAAGGTCTGCTGTTCGCGCCTCGAGTGCCGCGACCGAATTCGTCGAGCTCGCCTATGAGACGAGAGATTGGAAGGCGCCGCAGGGTGGCTCTCTCAGCCCTGGGCTCTACGAACCCTATGCCGTGCAGTCGATCGTCGTTGCAGACGCCAAGCCTCATCCTACGACGTTGGTGCAATCGGCCGCCATGGCCTCGGTTGCTCCGCCGAACCCCTCTTACCGGCCGCATCTCCCGAAGTCCGTGGTCGATTCCGGGCTGCTCTCGGACGCCCAATTGGAGAGCGTCATTTACGCCGGCGAAGCGCACAGCGGGCATCTTTCCGGTTCCTTCATCGTCAACGAGAGCTTCGATTGCGTGTCCGCTGCGCCGGACGATGCGGACAACTCCGTTCGATTTCGCCGCGGTTTTTACCTTGGCGACGGCACCGGCGCCGGCAAAGGGCGCCAGGTTGCGGGCGTCCTCGCCGATAATTGGCTCAAAGGCCGCCGCAAGGCGCTGTGGGTCTCGAAATCCGACAAGCTGATCGAGGACGCCCAACGCGACTGGGCGGCCTTGGGCCAAGAGAAGCTGCAAATCGTCCCCTTGTCGCGCTTCAAGCAGGGAACGCCGATCAGACTCGACGAAGGAATCCTGTTCACGACCTACGCCACCTTGCGCTCGGACGAGCGGCAGGGGCGCGACGGCACGCTCAAGGCCTCACGCCTTTCACAGATCATCGATTGGCTCGGAAAGACATTCGACGGCGTCGTCGTTTTCGACGAGGCGCACGCCATGGCGAACGCGGTGGGCGACAAGGGCGGGCGCGGCGAAAAGGCCGCTTCCCAGCAAGGACGCGCGGGCTTGCGGCTGCAAAACGCCCTCCCCGATGCCCGCGTCCTCTATGTCTCGGCGACGGGCGCGACCACCGTCTCCAATCTCGCCTATGCGGCGCGACTGGGCCTCTGGGCTTCGACCGACATGCCCTTTGCAACGCGGCAGGATTTCGTTTCCGCCATGGAGGCGGGCGGCATCGCCGCGATGGAAGTGCTGGCGCGCGATCTCAAGGCCCTCGGGCTCTATGCATCCCGCGCCCTCTCCTATGCCGGGGTCGAGGTCGAGATGCTGGAGCATCGGCTCTCGCCCGAACAAATCCGCATCTATGATTCCTACGCCTCGGCCTTCGAGATCATTCACAATAATCTTACCGCAGCCCTGGAGGCGGCCAATATCACCGGCGAGGGCGGCAGGGCCTATAACCGCAATGCAAAGAGCGCCGCGCGTTCCGCCTTCGAATCCAACAAGCAACGCTTCTTCAATCACCTCATCACCGCAATGAAGGCGCCGAGCCTCATCGCCTCGATCGAGCGCGATTTGAAAGAGGGTCACGCCGCGGTGATCCAGATCGTTTCGACGAGCGAGGCGCTGATGGAGCGCCGCCTCGCGGAAATCCCAACCTCGGAATGGGGCGATCTTTTCTGCGACGTCACTCCGCGCGAGTACGTGTTGGATTATTTGGCGCACTCGTTCCCGACCCAGCTCTACGAGGTCTATTCGGACGAGAACGGCGATCTGCAATCGCGGCCTGTCGTCGACGAAAACGGCAATCCCGTCCAATCCCGCGAAGCGATGGAGCGGCGCGACCGGTTGGTCGAACATCTCGCCGCCCTGCCCGCCGTCCAGGGCGCGCTCGATCAGATCGTGCAGCGCTTCGGAACCGAAATGGTGGCGGAGGTGACCGGCCGTTCGCGGCGGATCGTGCGGAAGACTAACGCCGACGGCTCCGATCGTCTCTGCGTCGAAAATCGCCCCGCCTCCGCAAACATCGGTGAAACCCAAGCCTTCATGGACGACGAGAAATGCATTCTCGTCTTTTCCGACGCCGGCGGCACGGGGCGCTCCTATCACGCCGAGCGAAGCGCCGGAAACCAGAGGCTCCGCGTCCATTATCTCTTGGAGCCCGGTTGGAAGGCGGACAACGCCATCCAGGGCCTCGGGCGAACCAACCGCACTAATCAGACCCAGCCGCCTTTGTTCCGTCCCGTCGCGACCGACGTGAAGGGCGAAAAGCGTTTCCTTTCCACCATCGCCCGGCGGCTCGACACGCTTGGCGCCATCACGAGAGGCCAGCGCCAGACTGGTGGACAAGGGCTGTTCCGGCCGGAGGACAATCTCGAATCGACGTATGGGCGCACGGCGCTGCGCCAGCTCTATCAGCTGCTTTACGCCGGCAAGGTCGAGCATTGTTCCTTGACCCGCTTTCAAGAGGCGACTGGGCTCGATCTCACCGATCAGGACGGCAGCTTCAAGGAAGAACTGCCGCCGATCTCGACCTTCCTCAATCGCATTCTCGCTTTGCCGATTGCCTTACAGAACCGCCTCTTCGAGGTGTTCGAAGCGCTGATGGGGGCTTCGATCGAGGCCGCCGTTCAGGCGGGCACGTTCGATGTCGGCGTCGAGACAGTGACGGCGGAGAGCCTCGTCGTCATCAATCGCCAAACCATCGCCACTCATGAGCGCAGCGGCGCGCAGACCTCGCTCGTCACCATCGCCCGCAAGGACAAAACGCGGGTGACGACGCTCGAAGAGGCGTTTGAACTTGCGACCGCCTCGCAAAAGTCACGGCTGATGATCAATGAACAATCGGGCCGCGCCGCCGTCAAACTGCCGGCGCCCGGCCTAATGCAGGACGACGGAACGGTTCAGCCGCGCGTGCGGCTGTTGCGCCCCCTGCATCGGGATCTTGTGAGCGTCGAAGCTCTGGAGCACTCGCATTGGCGCGAGGCGACCCCACAGGAGTTTCAACGCGCCTGGGAGGCCGAAGTCGCCGCCCTCCCGGAATTCACCGAAAGCACGTTCCATATCGTCACCGGCCTGCTGCTTCCCGTCTGGAACCGCCTGCCCGACGAGACCGCGCGCGTCTATCGTCTGCAAACCGACGAGGGGGAGCGCATCATCGGCCGGCTCGTCTCACCGGCGAGCGCCGCCGCCCTCGTCGAGATCTTCAGTGACGAGGCCCCTGCCCTGTCGCCGAATGAGGCGCTCGCGGCCGTCATGCAGGATGGCGCAAGCCTCATCCTCGCCGACGGCCTCGTTCTGAAGCGATCACTCGTCATGAACCGCCAGCGGCTCGAACTTGTCGGCTTCCCTGACACGAGCGTCGATCGGCTGAAGGCGCTGGGGCTCGTTTCGGAAATCATTGCTTGGAAGCTGCGGCTCTTCGTTCCGCTTGGCAATGAAGCCACGAAAGTCGTCGCGAGAATTCTGGATCTCTATCCCCTGCTCCGCCTCGCGCCTTCGGCGCGCGTCGCTTGAACGGCGGAGGCGACAATGGAAAGCCCCGCCGCTGTGTTGTCGCGCGGCCTCGCCGAACAGGTCGAGGCCGTGTGCAAACATTATCTGTCGAACGGTCGTCGCTGCGGCAACTACTGGGTCGTCGGCGACGTGAACAACCATGCCGGCCGCAGCCTCTATGTGCGGCTCAAAGGCCCGCTCTCCGGCAAGGGCGCGCGCGGCAAATGGTGCGATGCCGCGACCCTCGAGCATGGCGATCTGCTCGATCTCATCGCCGCGCGGGAGGGTCTCACGTCACTGAAAGAGGCACTCGAGGAGGCGCGGCGGTTTTTGAGGCAGCCGCGCATCAAGGCGGCCACGTCGCAGAATAAGCGATTTCCGAATCGAGACACGATCACGGCCGCCCGGAAAATCTGGGCGGCGTCGTGGCCGATTCTCGGGACGCCAGCCGAGGCCTATCTGCGGGCACGTAAAATTAGCGCCGATCTCGATGCCTCATCCTTGCATTATCATCCGGCGCTCTTCTATCGCGAGGGGCCGGGGATTCCCGCCCGCAAAATGCCCGCGCTGGTCGCGGCGGTCAGGAATCTCCGTGGCGAAGTCATGGGGGTTCATCGCACCTGGCTCGATCGCTCGCGCAACGATAAGGCGCGTGTGTCCTCGCCGCGACGTTCGCTCGGCGCCATTCTCGGCAATGGCGTGCGTTTCGGAAACGCCGAAGAGGTCGTTCTTGTGGGCGAAGGGATCGAGACGGTTCTGTCGCTCAAGAGCGCTCTACCTGGTCTGCCCATGGTTGCCGCGCTCTCGGCTGGCCATCTCGCCGCGTGGGAATTCCCGCCCTCGTTGCATCGTCTGATCATCGCCTGTGACAATGATGGCGCTGGCCGGTGCGCGGGGCACTGTTTGGCAGAAAGAGCGGAGGCGGCGGGCATCCAGGCGAACATAGTCTTATCGGCGCGCGCTGACTTCAACAGCGATCTGCAGGCCATGTCGGCGCAAGCTTTTCGAGTACGGTTGGATACGTTGCTGAGAGCGACATCTCGATCGCAGATGAGCCAATAAGGTCTGCGTTGCGCCCCAGGAGCGGTCATTCAACTCCAGCGATTGGAAGTCAGCTTAGGGGGACTTAGCGGAAGTCGGCCGCAGCGGAACTACTTCGAATATCGGTTCGAATCCCTCGCGGTCCGCCATTTCAGTCCTCCGCTGGACACGCCAATAGCTGCCGATTTCCCTCTTGCGCGGCCACGAGCGTCCTGAGCAGTTCGGGCTTCGATCCCATGGCGCGGACCTCGCGCTCTCCGACCTCCCCGCGGTGCGCCAGCATGCGCAGGTGATCCCGCCGATAGCCGCCGCCGTCGAGCCGGATGCGCTCGCGGGCCGCCCTTGCAAAACGACGGATCATGGTCGGGCTGATGGCATGGTGGCCCGAGCTTTCCAGCGCAGGCAGAGCGAGGCAGGGGTCGTCGCGAGGATCGGCGTTTCGGCGTTCATGGCCGGCCGAGCGCATAGACTGGTTCAAAGTGGTTTGGAAGTCGGAGAGCGCCGAATCCGTGCCCCGGCGCCCTTGACAGCCTCACATTGATGCAGCATATATGCAGCATCAATTCACTAACGGAGGGCGAGATGGCCGAATATACCCCCGCACAGAAGGCAGGTACGACAATCGCTCGTCTTCGCACCGAAGCCAGCGTCACGCAGGCGGTCCTGGCGGAGAAGTCCGGTCTGGATCAGAGCCGGGTATCCCGCATCGAAAAAGGAGAAGTGGTGGCGAGTACGGACGTCGATCGCGTGCTGGATGCCCTCCACGCTCTCGGCGCGCCGAAAGCAAGCGAGTTCAAAGAGTACATTGGCCGGGACTGGCAGCACATCGAGCCGCCATCGTTCTGGAACCCGGAATGCACGTGTCTTGAGATCACGGAAGAGACGCTCGGCGAAATCGCGGCGTTCCTGGAGAACGAAGATCGTCCTTGGCCTCTGCGCCGCCAGATCGAACGTCAGCGGGATTCGCTGCTGCGTGCCGCGGGTTTCCTGGGCAAGCTCAATCACAACATCGCTTTCATCGGCGACATCGGTGTCGGCAAGTCCACGGCCATCAGCTTTATCTTCGACCTGCTCGTGCCTCCGTCCCTCACGGACAAGGCGATCAACCGGCCCGTACTCGAAACCGGCGCTGGCGGCACCACGATCTGCGAGGTCCACATCAAGGGAGGGCCGGAGTTCGGTATCTCCTTGCTGCCCATGAGCGACGCCGAGATGCGGGAGATCGTCTCGGACTTCTGTGCCGCGAAATGGAACATTCACACGAGCGAACAACGCGAGACGGGCGAAAGCGTCAGCATTAGCCGCGAAGCGGAGCGCGCCATCCGCAACATGTCGGGCCTAGGGCGTAAGCGGGAAACCGTTGACGGCAGAACCGTCTATAGCGACCCCGTCGTCGAGTTGGCCAAGTCCAGCAGCAGCGAGGACGAGTTCAGGACCCGCATCCTCGCCTTGATGAACCTCGACGAGCGGACACGGCGCGAACTCTGGTACGACAGCTCCACCCGCAAGCACCCGATGGAGTGGGTCACCGAGACCTTCAAGGCGGTGAACAACGGTCGCCTCAAGGATGTGCCGCTGCCGAAGAGCATCGACCTGCTCATTCCCAATTTCGGTCGAACGTTCGGCGAGCTGGACATCACCGTCGTCGACACCAAGGGCGTCGATGACGTGGCAGTGCGGGAGGACCTGGACCATCGGCTGAAGGATCCGCGGACGGCGGTGGTGTTCTGCTCGCGGTTCAACGATGCGCCGGGAACCAGCGCGCGCGTGCTGCTACAGCACATGCGCCAGACCTTCTCGGAGCGCTTCGACACCGGGAAAGTGTCGATCTTGGCATTGCCGCGCTCTGAAGAAGCGCGTGCGATGAAGGACGACATGGGCGAGCAAGCGCTGACGGATGCTGAGGGTTATGAGTTCAAGCGGATGCAGGTGTCCTCGGAACTTTCAGCCGAAGACCTCGCCGGCGTTCCGATACTCTTTTACAACGTTGAGGCGGACGCCGCCGAGGCGATCCGCAGCGACCTGTTCGGGCAGTTGAGCCGGATGCGGAAGGCGGTTGAGGAGCGGCTCTTCGACCTGTGCGCCGCATCGCAGGACATTATCAGAAACCATGAGGCTCAAGCGTTGAACGCGGCCATCGAGGAGGTAGCCAACAGGCTTAACAACTTTCTTAGAGGCAATCGGGAGCTAGGGGCGCGCGAGCAGTTGGCCTATGTGGAGGCGATCAGCACCATCAAGGGCGTGCGATATGCATCCACGCTCTGGGCATCCACGCGGCGGAGCGGCGACTATTCAGGCCTGAGCGTCGTGCACCTGGTCGGCGTCGGCGCCGCCCGAGACGCCCGGTTACGAAGCGAAAGCTGGTTCAACGGACTCGATGCGTTCCTGAAATCGCTCAAAGCAGACGGGGGTCTGGCGCTGGCCAACCGCTCGATCGACCAAATCGCCGCGAGCGCGGCGGCATCGAAGCGCGCCTTCCTTGAAGCGACCCAGCTCGGAGGGGTGGAAGTCTACCGCGAGTCCCTGTCGCAGTCGCCCGTGTGGTCGGCCTGCGCCTCGGAATGGGGCCGCGGTCCTGGCTTCAAGTTGCGCGTGGCCGCCCATCTGGAGGGCTGGTTCACCAAGGAGGCAAAGCTGAAAGACCGCTTGGAGCAGATGGTCAACGGGCTGTGGGAAAAGCTGGTAATCGCGCCGCTGGTGAGGCTCGTAGAGGAAAGCGCCCCTGAAGCCGATCCCGCACCCGGCAACGTCATTCCTTTCAAGAGCCGCGTGTCGGCCTGAGCAGGCACGAAGGAGAAAGCCGAGGCCGGTGACGATAGGGGCTTAGGCAAAGCAAAGAGGCTGCTGGCCCCGCCAAAGGCAGGGAGACGGGAAGGGCACGGTATGGCACGGGTTCGGGCGGTAGAAATCAGGAACTTCCGGGGTATCGAGGAGCTGACTTGGTATCCCGCTGCTGGGATCAACTGCCTGATCGGCCCCGGTGACAGCGGCAAGTCGTCAATCCTCGACGCGATCGATTTGTGTCTCGGGGCTCGCAGGAGCCTCCAGTTCACGGATGCGGACTTCCACCAACTGAATGTCGAAACGCCGATCACCATCGCGGTCACGCTCGGTGAACTCGACGACGACCTGATGAATCTCGATGCCTACGGCATGTACCTTCGCGGGTTTGACGCCGCAGCCGGCACGATCGACGATGAACCGGAGAAGGCTGCCGAGACCGTGCTGACGGTGAAGCTCACCGTTGCGAGCGATTTGGAGCCGAGCTGGACGCTGGTGTCGGAGCGGGCTGAGGCGCAAGGGCTAACACGGAACCTTAGCTGGGGCGACCGCGTTCGGCTTGCCCCCACGCGCATCGGCGTGATGGCCGACTACCATCTGGGCTGGCGGCGCGGCTCCGTGCTGAATCGCGTCTCCGAGGAGCGCGCGGATGCATCGGCGGCCTTGGCCAAGGCCGCCCGCGACGCCCGGGCCGCCTTCGGCGACCAGGCGCAAGGTCAGTTGGGAGAGACGTTGGGCATCGTAGCGGCCACGGCGAAGGAGCTTGGCATCCCCATCGGCGAGAACATCAAGGCCATGCTGGATGCGCATTCCGTGTCGTTCAGCGGCGGCACTATCTCCCTGCACGACGAGGATGGTGTGCCGCTGCGCGGCTTGGGCATCGGCTCAACGCGGTTGCTCATCGCCGGCCTCCAGCGGAAGGCGGCGGCGCAGTCATCCATCATTATGATCGACGAGTTGGAGCACGGACTGGAGCCACACCGTATCATTCGGCTCCTGGGCTCCCTCGGTGCGAAGGAGGCGCCGCCACCGCTGCAAGTTTTCATGACGACGCATTCGCCGGTCGCACTGCGCGAGCTGTCAGGAAATCAGTTGTTCGTGACGCGCTGTGCGGCCGAGCGGCACGAGATCCGCGCCGTCGGCTCGGCGGACGACATCCAGAGCACGATCCGCCTGTACCCAGACGCCTTTCTCGCGCCGAAAGTCATCGTCTGCGAGGGCGCCAGCGAGGTCGGCCTTGTCCGTGGCCTCGATCAGTTCCGCGACGATTCCATCACCGCCCAAGGGACCGCCTTAGTGGATTGCGGCGGCGGCGATCCCGACAGGCCCTTCAGGCGCGCGGCCGCCTTGCATGCGCTCGGGTACAGGGCAGCAGTGGTCAGGGACGACGACAAAAAGCCGACCGCAGCTGTGGAAGCGGCCTTCACTGCGGATGGCGGGACGGTTGTCGCATGGCGTGATGGGCGGGCGCTGGAAGACGAACTGTTCCTGAGCCTAACCGACGACGGTGTTGGCAAACTCCTTGACCGGGCGGTCGAACTGCATGGCGAAGAGCTGATCAACGACCAAATCAAGTCTGCGTCGCAGAACGCTAAGGATCTGAACGGCATCCGCACGGAAGCCCTCATTGACCAGATAACGCCTGAGAGCCGGGCCGTCCTTGGTAAGGCAGCACGGGCGAAGAAGGCTGGCTGGTTCAAGTCGGTCACATGGATGGAGGATGTAGCCCGCGACATTGTCGGTCCCGATCTGGCGAACGCCGATGCCGGTTTCAGGGAGCTGGTGGGGCGCGTCTTTGCGTGGGCGGGCAATGCCGGACAATGACATCGACCTGCTGGCGATCAATCGCGGCACCGTGACCGCGCCTGCGGGCTGCGGAAAAACGCATCTCATTGCCGAAGCGCTGACTCGTCACGGTGGCGGCAAGCCGATCCTCGTGCTGACACACACCAATGCCGGGGTCGTTGCGCTCCGCGGCCGGCTCGACCAGGCTGGCGTACTCGCCAAAGCCTACCGCCTCTCAACGATCGACGGCTGGGCGATGCGGCTCATCTCGACATTTCCGGCGCGGAGCGCGCACAACGCCGATCTGCTGCAACTGGCGAGCCCCCGCACCGACTATCCCAACATCCGCGTCGCCGCAGCCAAGCTGCTCCAAGCGGGCCATGTCAACGACATCCTGGCTGCGAGCTACGCGCGGCTCATTGTGGATGAGTACCAGGACTGCTCGATCCGGCAGCACGTCATCGTGGCCTACGCGGCGCAGACGCTGCCGACTTGCGTGCTCGGCGATCCGATGCAGGCGATCTTCGGCTTTGGCGGTGACGATTTGGCGAAGTGGGACGAAAATGTCTGCACCTATTTCCCTCTGGCTGGCGAACTCACCACTCCCTGGCGATGGATCAACGCAGGCACGGAGCCGCTGGGCCGTTGGCTGCTCGATATGCGCAGCAAGCTGCTGCGTGGCGAGCCCATCGACCTGCGGACAGCTCCGGCCGGCGTGAGCTGGATCGAACTCGACGGCACGGAAGATCATCAACGGCGTCTGGAGGCCGCCCGTGTGCGCCCGCCAGACGGTCAGGGCTGCGTCCTGATCATCGGGGACAGCACGAACCCTGACGGTCAGCGGCAGTTTGCCAGCCAGACACCGGGGGCCATAACCGTCGAAGCCGTTGACCTGCGGGACCTGGTGGCGTTCGCTAGAACCTTCGACCTCAGTGCGCCGGACGCCCTGGAATGCCTCGCCAACTTCGCTCAGAGCGTCATGCGCAATGTCGGTGCCGCTGACCTAGTAAGGCGCGTGCAGTCTCTGATGCGCGGCGCTGCCCGCAATCCGCCGACGGACGCCGAGGCTGTCGCATTGTCGTTCGTCCGCACGCCATCACACCGCGCTGCGATCGATGTGCTGGTTGAAATTGGTAAGCAAGCGGGTGTTAACGCTTACCGGCCCGTGGTCCTGCGGGCGTGCATCAAGGCACTTCAGCTTTGCGACGGAACAGACGGGCTGTCGTTCCACGCCGCCACTATTCGGATGCGCGAACAGAACCGGCTGGTGGGCAGGCCCCTGCCGAGGCGTGCCGTCGGCAGCACACTTCTGCTGAAGGGGCTTGAGGCGGAAGCGGCTGTGATTCTCAACGCCGGCGCGCTGGATGCGCGCAACCTCTATGTCGCCATGACGCGCGGCTCGAAGGCCCTAACGGTATGCGCTCCCTCACCGATTCTTAATCCGCGCCTGTAGGCACCCATAAAGCTGATCGGAGGCTCACTCGGAAGCCGGACGATGCTTGCAGGAAATGCTGTCGAACGGCCTGAATGTCGCTAATCGGGCGCAAGCAGCCCTGTTGCTCCGGTGATTTCGATGTTCGGCTAGGGTCATTCTTTCGCATTCGACCGTGAGATCAACGTCGTCAGCTAGTCTAGGGCGAATAGTGTTGCAGCGGCCGGGTTTTGGCCGTACATTATAGCCAAGAGAAGAGCCATGGCGAACACAGCTTCGAAGCCAACTCGCGGTCGCGCACGGTCCCAGCGCCTCGAGACGCGGGTCACTGCCGACCAGAAGATGCTCATCGAGCGCGCCGCCGCTCTGGAGGGTCGGACGGTGACGGATTTTGTGTTGACGAGTGTTCAAGACGCCGCGCGGCGGACGATCGAGGAGCATCAGCAACTTGAACTATCTGTCCGCGACAGCCGGGCGTTCGTTGAAGCCCTCCTCAATCCGCAGTCCGTGAACGATCGGCTCCGCGAGACGGTGCGCCGCTATCGCGAGGCCACCGGCGGTTAAGAAGTGACCGCCGCACCGGACAAGTCGCTCCGCATCGAGGCGCTCGGACCGCGGCACGATCGAAATTCTTTCAGCAGCGGCGTCGAACCACTCGATCGGTATTTCCGAACTCAAGCCGGCCAAGATGCCCGCAAAAAGCTTGCGGCGCCTTTTGTGCTCATTCTGCCGGACGGGGCAGTCGGCGGATACTACACGCTGTCGTCGACGGCCGTTCGGCTCACGGAACTGCCGGCGGAAATAACCAAGCGCTTGCCTCGCTATCCCCTCATCCCGGCGACGCTCCTCGGACGCCTCGCGGTCGATCAACGACTGCAAGGCCGCGGGTATGGCCGCTTTCTGCTGGCGGACGCGCTCCATCGCACCGTGCACAGCGAGATCGCGTCCTTCGCTGTGATTGTTGACGCCAAGGATGCGGCCGCTCGAAAGTTTTACGAACGCGAAAGTTTCCTGGCGTTTCCGGATCAGCCGATGAAACTGTTTCGGCCCGTGGCCGACTTGGCGAAACTGTTCGAGTGATCAAGAGCGCGCCGACGGAAAAAGGAGCGACACATCGCGTAGGCGGGGCAATCGTAAGCGCGAAGCTTCATCGATGTCTTCCGCCGCCGCTCTTTCTCGAAGAGGGCCGCGCGCCGACCTGAGGGAGAGCAGCGATGCCGCCACAAGCGGCCCGCTTGCCGCAACGCGCGCCGCCGAATTCTTTCCCCTGCCCCACGCGTCCCGCGCGGGGCATTCCTCGCACCCCAAACAATTCGGCGGCACGCGTCCTCCGCGCTGCTGCGGCCCGGTGGGTGCGGCGCGGTCCACCCGTGGCTTTGGATCGCTGTCAGGTCGCGATCGGCGCGGCCTCCAACGAAAGAGCGGCCGCCATGATTTACGAGATCGCCCCCCTTCCTTTCGGCTCCGAGCCTTCGCATCGCCACGCGGGTTCAGCCTCAGCGCATCTTCTCGACGAACTCGCCCTTCACGGCTATCGCCCCTTCGAGGACGAACCCGATCCGCGTCCCCTCCCCTCCTCCGACGCCGCAACGCTCGCTCTCGAATCCATCGTCGAAGCCTTGTCGGGCCTCTTCGTCGACACGCGCCTCGAAGCCGACCTTCCCGATCTCTTATGGTCGCTCGTCAATCTGTTCCACCGCAAGGCTCAGCGCATCGGCCGCGACCTCGACGACAACGAGACCGCACAGCGCCGCTCCCACGCCGAGCAGGATGGGTCGGAAATTCGCTCCGTCGAACTCGAGCGCTTGATTGCGCAAGGGCTGACGCTGACCGAACGGCGCAACGGCTTCGAATTCTTCCGCGATCATCTGGCCGAACTCTACGCGGCCGAGACCGGCTCCTCCTGGCGTCCGCGCGCGGGATCGCTCGTCAACCACCGCGCGCTGACCTCGGCGATGATCGACAGCCGCGATTTTCTCAACGCGAAGAAACGCGCCGAGACACAGGTGCTGCTGCCGCCCGGTCCACGAATCGCTTTCGCCGGCGGACCCGACTGCAACGATCACGTGCGCATTTGGGCGGCGCTCGACAAGGTGCGCGCCAAACATCCCGACATGGTTTTGCTCCACGGCGCAGGCCCGAAAGGCGCCGAACGCGTCGCCGCTTGCTGGGCTGACAATCGCAAGATCCCGCAGGTCGCCTTCAAACCTGATTGGGCCCGACACAAGAACGCCGCGCCCTTCAAGCGCAACGACGCGATGCTCGAATCGCTGCCGATCGGCGTGATCATCTTCCCCGGCTCCGGCATCGTCGAGAACCTCGCGGACAAGGCTCGCAAGATGGGGATACCAGTATGGAAATTTGGCAAGGACGGCGCGTGAGCGTCGTCCAGCAAATTCTTTTCGGACAGCTTAAGGGTTTTGGATCGTGTTTCGTAGATGATCGCGCGCACGGCGCGCTGATTTTGACAGCCGTGCATAATGGCGGAAATTTTTGCGAAATCAGACGTTTTATTTTCGCAAGCCCCTTTCGCCGCGCTGAAAAGTGGGTCTCAACGGGGCTTAACCTTTCGTTAATTTAAAAACCGTTGCCGCTAGGAGCGAATCGGGCATAATTCCCACTTGGAATTCGGTATCGCGCGGAAAAGCGTTATTCGGGGAAACGGTGCCGATGAATGTGTCGACATCTATCGATGAGATGGACGGTTTCAGCTTCCACGAGATTATTCTCCAGCAAGGGGAGACGATCTCCGACAGGCTGAACATGCTCCGGCTTGAGCACTATCCGCCCGATGCCACCAAAAGCTTACGCCCGTTCTCGCTCGCGGAGGTCGCGTATTTCTTGGGTGTAACGCAGTCCAACATCAAGAAGCTTCATCTTGAAGGCAAGGGACCGACACCGACGACCTCCGTTTCAGGACGGCGGACTTACACTGCGGAGCAGATGCTCGAACTGCGGCACTATCTTGATCGTCATGGGCGCGCCGATTTCAAAAATTATGTTCCGCACCGGAAGGATGGAGAGCGATTGCAGGTCATCGCAGTCGTCAATTTCAAGGGCGGCAGCGGAAAGACGACGACGGCGGCGCATCTTGCTCAGCATCTGGCCCTTACTGGGCACCGCGTCCTTGCAATAGATCTTGATCCACAGGCGTCGCTTTCTGCGCTTCACGGCATTCAGCCCGAACTCGATAGGAATCCCTCGCTTTATGAGGCTCTTCGCTATGACGAGGCGAGAAAGCCGATCTCCGAAATTATCCGGCCGACGAACTTCCCCGGCCTCGATATCGTGGCAGCCAACTTGGAGCTTCAGGAATACGAATATGACACCCCTCTCGCAGCATCGAACAAATCGTCTGTCGAAGGGAGGATGTTTTTCACCCGCATCGCCGACGCTCTAAAAGAGGTCGACCAGCGTTACGACATTGTTGTGATCGATTGCCCGCCGCAGCTTGGGTATCTCACCCTGACGGCGCTGACTGCGTCCACTTGCGTTCTGATCACGATCCATCCGCAAATGCTCGATGTAATGTCCATGAGCCAGTTTTTGCTCATGTTGGGAGGTATTCTCCAATCCATTAGCGGCGCCGGAGCTGAGGTGCGGCTCAATTGGTTTCGATATCTTGTGACGCGCTATGAGCCAACCGACGGTCCTCAAGCTCAGATGGTTGGATTCATGCAGTCTCTTTTTCCCAAGCAGATGCTGAAGAATCCGATGGTGAAATCCACTGCGATCTCAGACGCAGGCATTACCAACCAGACGCTGTACGAAGTCGAACGATCCCAATTCAACCGTGCCACCTATGATCGTGCCTTGGAGGCGCTGAACGCAGTCAACGAGGAAATCACGGCTCTGGTTCACAGGGCGTGGGGGCGCAAATGACCTTTGTTTTGACAGCCGTGCAGAAACCGAAAATCGCCTGTAAATCCGGTGTCTTTGCGCCGGGGGAAGGGGAGTAGCGTGGCCCGCAAGAACCTCCTGGCGAGCGTCACCGGCATAGAGACGCCCAAGGCCGATAGCGAAGCCCGGCACGAGTACGCTCGTCGAGGCGCGTCACGCTCTATGATGATCTCGATTGATGAGATGGCGGAGAACGCCAAGAAAATGATCGCGGGAGAAACTGTCGTCAATCTCGACGTCGGTGTGCTCGATCAGTCATTCGTCTCCGACCGCATTGAAGACGACGACGAAGACTACGCCCTACTTCGCGATGCGATCAAAGAGCACGGGCAGTCGACGCCGATCCTTGTAAGGCCCCACCCGCAGATCACGGGCCGTTACATGGTCGTGTTCGGTCACCGTCGCGTGCGAGTCGCCAAGGAACTCGGCATCCCTGTTCGAGCGGTCGTCAAGAACCTTGAAGACATCGCCCATATCGTCGCGCAGGGACAGGAAAATACCGCGCGGGCGAATTTGTCGTTCATCGAAAAGGCACTGTTCGCAAAAAAGCTGCTCGACATGGGGCAGAGCAAGGACACGATCAAGTCCGCATTGACCATCGATGACACCTTGTTGTCCCGAATGCTTTCCGTCGCGGAGACAATTCCTGCCGCCGTGATCGAGGCAATTGGCGCAGCTAAGAATGTCGGTCGCGACAGGTGGGAGGAACTCAAGAAGCAATTGAAGCAACCGGCGAGAGCCCAGCTCGCCAAGGAGATTGTCGGGTCTGAAGAATTTCGCTCGAAGGATGCGATAGACCGGTTCAACTATCTTCTCGCGCGACTGAAAACGGCGCGAAAGCGTCCCAGGAAAGCGGCAGGGGCGAAAACAGAATTGGCATCCTGGGTGCCCGAGGACAAGACGGTTGCCGCGAGCTTCCGCAATACCGGAAAAACCTTCAGCCTCTCTCTCAAGTCGAAGAATGCGGGAGAGTTTGGCCGATACATTTCGTCCAATCTTGATTCGCTCTACCAGGCGTTCAAGGAGGCGAAACTCAGCAGTGAAACAGGAGACTGAACCGCAAAAGAAAAAAGCCCCCGAACGTCGCCGCCCGGAAGCCTTTCTCTGATCTAAGCACTCTGAGAATCCCACTTCCGCGAATCACTGTCAAGAGTCGGCGCCGTTTCGGCGAGCGGATTTCTTTTGCCTGAACGAGGCAAAGGATCATGCGCACACATCCAACGACGCCCTTTGGGCGGCGGCCGCTGTCGCTCGCCATGGTGGCGGCGCAGGCGGCGACGCGAGATTTCGCGGCGAAACCCGACGCATCGGAGACGGTCGTCCATAAGTGGCGGCTGTTTCGCGCGCTCACAGAAGCCAAAGGGCCACTCGACGTCACCGACCGGGCGCTGTCGGTCTTGCACGCCTTGCTCAGTTTCCACCAGGAAACGGCGCTGACGCTGCCAGAGGCCGAAGCCGGGGAGGGGGAGAGTGATTCACTGGCTCCCGGGATCGTGGTGTTTCCGTCAAACAGGGAACTCTCGATCCGCGCTCATGGCATGGCGCCGGCGACCTTGCGCCGTCATCTCGCTTCGCTCGTCGAGGCCGGGCTGATCATCCGGCGCGACTCGCCGAACGGCAAACGCTTCGCCAGGAGAGGGCAGGGCGGCGAGATCGCGGAGGCCTTCGGCTTCGATCTGACGCCCTTAATCGCGCGCGCGGCCGAGATCGAAAATCTCGCCGAGGAGGTGCGCGCCGAGAACCGCGCCATCGCGTTGCTACGGGAAAAAATCACGATCGTGCGGCGCGACATCGTCAAGATGATCGAGACCGGCATGGAAGAAGGGGTTCCCTTCGCAGCGTTATCGATCGACGGGCAGGATATCTGCGACTGGGAAGGCCTTTACCGGCGCTACCAGGTCCTCGCAGGTCGCTATGCGCGCAGCCTTGGGAGGGGCGACCTCGACGCTTTGGCCAGCGAATTGGCGGCCTTCGCGACCGAGATCCAGAAGTTGCTCGAAACGCATGTAAAAAGCCAAAAAAATAGCGCCAGTGAGTCTCAAACTGAGCGCCATATACAGAATCAAATCACAAACATTCCTGATCTTGAACCTAGCCTTCGAGAAGGCCTGGGCGATCCACCCGGGTCAATGCCGAAAGAGCCGGAAGCCGAGGGGGCAGGGGCTTCAACAACCGAGGCTCCCAGTCCAGGACTCGGCGAACGGAAAACGTCACCGTCGCGAACCTATCCACTCGGCATGGTGCTGCAAGCCTGTCCCGACATTGCCGATTATGGCAAACGGGGCGAGATTTCCTGCTGGCGCGACCTGATTGACGCAGCGGCGATCGTGCGCTCGGCGATCGGCGTCTCGCCAGACGCCTGGAAACAGGCGCTCGACGTTCTGGGCGAACATGACGCCTCGATCGTCATCGCTGCGATTCTGCAACGGGGCGAGGAAATCAAATCCGCCGGCGGCTATTTGCGGGTTCTGACCACTAAGGCGCGGGCAGGGGAGTTTTCGCTGGGACCTGTGCTGATGGCGCTGCTGCGCGGAAAGGCGGCGAAGGCGGCGCGCGCGGGGAGACAGGCGGGATGATCGAAGATTTCGGCGCGGGTTCCTTGCCGTGAATTTCGCGACTATCGTCGCGGATCGAAGGAGCGCGGACGCGATGACCGATACGACGACCCAACTCGCCATCCTTTCCGATGCGCTGGTCAAAATCATCGAGCTTGGCCCAATGGCCGCGGAGGGTCAGGCGGCGCCCACCGATCTCTTGATCCGGGCGGGCGACATCGCCGCGCAGGCGCTGACCGCCGCCGCCACCTATGGCCAGTTGCCGCCGTTCTCTGAGTCCGGCGACGTGCAAGAGGATGCGCATCCTCAGAGCTAGAATTGCCGACGGCGTTGGTTCGACCGCCCGAGGATTCCATAGCTCCGCTTCCAATCTGGTAACCTATATGATACCAATAATAGAGATTGAGGAATACGTTACCGAGAAAGGCGCAAACCCCTTCGCGGAGTGGTTCAACGCCCTCGACCCCCAGGCCGCCGCGATCATCACTGTTGGTTTGGCGCGGTTGGCTGCGGGAAACACCTCGAAAGTCGAACCAATCGGCGAGGGCGCGTCCGAACTAAAAATCAATCGCGGTCCAGGCTATCGCATCTATTTTGGAAGGGATGGCAAGGCGCTGGTGATTTTGCTGGGAGGCGGCACGAAGCGCCGTCAGAGCGACGACATCGCCGATGCTTTGGCGCATTGGCGAAACTACAAAGCGCGTAAGAAGGCAAAAAATAGGTGAGGGGTGACGTGATGGCGCTGACCCGGAGTTTCAAGGAGACTGTGCAAGCGCGGGCGACGAATGACGCGGCGTTTCGGCAGGCTCTGTTTCAGGAGGCCGTGCAACTTCTCCTCGCGGGAGAGATCGGCGCCGGCCGATCGATCTTGCGCGACTATATCAACGCGACGAT
>VGDY01000051.1 GCA_016869555.1 Alphaproteobacteria bacterium
GCGACGAGCGGGACGACGGCGAAGGGCAGCGTCACGCTCAGCGCCACCTGGCTCAGGACCAGCAGCTGCGCCGTCGCCGATTCGCCGGCGTAAAGCGTCACGCCGATCGCCGGCGCGATGGCGATGCAGCGGGTGATGAGGCGCCGCAGCGCCGGCTTCATCCGCAGCCGCACGAATCCTTCCATCACGATCTGGCCGGTGAGGGTGGCGGTCACCGTCGAATTCAGTCCGCAGGCGATCAGCGCCACCGCGAAAAGCGTCGACGCGACCGGCTGCCCGAGCAGCGGCGCGATCAGCCGGTAAGCTTCACCAAGCTCGGCGACTTCCGTGTGTCCGCTCGCGTGAAAGACCGCCGCCGCGAGAACCAGTATCGCGCCGTTGATGAACAATGCGAGAAACAGCGCCAGCGTGCTGTCGATCACCGCGAAGCGGATCGCCTCGCGCTTCTTTTCGATGGGCTCGGCGACGTTCCGCGTCTGCACGACGAAGGAGTGCAGAAAGAGATTATGCGGCATCACCGTCGCGCCGAGAATGCCGAGGCCGATGTAAAGCATTTCGGGATCGGTGAAAAACTGGCGCGTCGGGACGAGCCCTTGCGCGATGAGGGCGAAATCGGGACGCGCCATGATAAGCTGGGCGGTGAAGGACATTGTTATCAGCGCCAGCATCGCTATGACGAAAAGCTCGATCTTGCGAAATCCGACGCGCTCCAGCGCGAGCACCAGAAACGTGTCGAGCACGGTGATGAGAATGCCGACCGCGAGCGGCAGGCCGAACAGCAATTGCAGGCCGATCGCCGTGCCGATCACCTCGGCGAGGTCGGTGGCGAAGATGCCGATCTCGGCGAGAAGCCAGAGCCCGACCGCGGCCGGAAAGGGATAATGTTTCCGGCAGGCCTGCGCGAGGTCCAGCTCCGCGCCGACGCCGAGCCGCGCCGCAAGCGACTGCAGCACGATCGCCATCAGGCTGGACAGCACGGCGACAAACAGCAGAGCGGTGCCGAATTTCGAGCCGCCGGCCAGCGCCGTCGCCCAATTGCCGGGGTCCATATAGCCGGTGGCGACGAGATAGCCCGGACCAAGAAAGACGAAGAGGCGCCGAAGAAATTTGCCGCCTTCCGGCACATGCACCGACCGGCGCATGTCGCCGCGTTGGGGAATTGGCGCATGAACGGTCGTCGCTGGCGTCACATTTTTCTCCTTGGCGGCGCCGGCGACGGCCGGACAGGATGGCTCCGCGAGAGGTTTTCGCCTTAGGGCGTTCCTTTGTCACCCATGTAAATTCTCTGGAGCCAAATTTCAGGCGGGGCCGAATCGCTTACATTGTTCGAGCGCGCCGAGCGCCGGCGCGGCGCCTAAGCTTGGCGGTAACCATACAAATCAACGAGTTGCGTTTGTCATACGCTGGCGCGATCCTTTTCGATCCAGGTCTAGAAGCGGGGCTTATAAATGTTCCAACTAACGATCCCGATCAGCTCGGAAGGCGGACACACGAGCTTTCACAACAATTTGCCCGACCCCGTGACATCGGGCGCCGAGCTGCCGACGTTCAAATTCGAACTCGAAAAATCGCAAGGCCGCGTCAATGGCGCAAGCTACGGCAAGGAGGCGACCGTCGCCCAGCTGCCGATCTCCAAGGATATCGCCGGCGTCTCGATGCGCATGGAGCAGGGCGTCATGCGCGAACTGCATTGGCATGCGACCGCGGCCGAATGGGCGTTCGTCACCGAGGGGCGGGTGCGCACCACCGTGATCGACCCGGCGGGCTGCTCCGAGACCAATGATTTCGAGCCCGGCGATCTTTGGTATTTCCCGCGCGGCCATGGCCATGTCATCGAGACGCTGGGGAAGCAGGAATGCCATTTCATTCTCGTCTTCGACAATGGCTATTTCTCGGAATTCGGCACCTTCAGCATCAGCGACTGGATCGGCCACGCGCCCAAGGAGCTGCTGGCGAAGAATTTCGGCGTCCCCGCCTCGACCTTCGACAGCTTCCCCAAGGAGGAGGTCTATTTCGCCAGGGGAAATATTCCGCCCGAAACGCCCGCGCCGCCGCTGCAGGGATGGAAGCCGCCGCCGCTCTCCCACAAATACAGCCTTCTGTCGCAAAAGCCGTTCGAGACGTTTCCGGGCGGGATCGAATGGCGCGTCGACGGATCGCAGTTCCCGATCTCGACGACGATGACGGGCGTCGTGCTGGAGATGGAGCCGGGCGCGCTACGCGAGCTGCATTGGCACCCCAACGCTTCCGAATGGCAATATGTGCTGAGCGGCCAGCTCTGCGTCACGCTGTTTGGATCAAAGGGACGCTGGCGCCAGGAGACCTTCTCGAAGGGCGACGTCGGCTATATTCCGCAAGGCATGGGTCATTCGCTGGAAAATGTCGGGACCGACATGGTGCGCGTGCTGATCGTCTTCAACAACGCCCATTATCAGACGATCGACCTCTCTCAATGGATCGCCGGCAATCCGACCGACATTCTGGCGACGAATTTCGGCCAGGACCCCTCGGTGTTCGAAAAATTTCCGCGCGGGGACGTGTTCATGACGAAGTGAGCGTGAGGCTCGCGCTAGATCACGCTGCATTTGGGCGGAATCGCCCAAATGCAGCGTGATCGATTCAAAAAGTATAGAGCGCGCTCTATGCGAAAAACCGGTTCCCACTTTTTCGCTATGCGCTCTAGCGAGCCTCCTTCACTTGCCGACTTTGCGCAGCAGCGCCTCGAGCCCTTCGGGGAAAATCAGATCATGCGAGACGCCGATCTCGTCGGCGCTCCACCAGCGCCAGCCGAGCACATGGATTTTTTCTTCCTCGGTGAGGTCGCGCGGCTTGGGCGCGAAGCGCTCGGTGCGGATGAGATAGTAGCGCTCGATCGCCAGACGCCAGTCGTCGCCGATCTCCATCGGGAATTCGCGCGTGGCGACGACCGGACCGGGATCGAGGACGGTTAAGCCCGTTTCTTCATAGACTTCTCGACGCAGCGCCGACTCGAAGCTCTCGCCTTCCCTGATGGCGCCGCCAGGCGTCGCCCAGAAATGATGATGTCCGAGCGCGAGAAAATGCGGCGTCAGCCCCCCGGCGTAGCGCATCAGCAGGACGTCATTCTCATGATCGACGATCAGCGCGCGGGCGGCTTCTCGCCGCGGCAGCGCGCGCCCGTCCCATGGCGCGGCGACTTCGGCGCGCCCCTCCGGCGACGCCCAATCGACGAGCGACCATTTTCCGTCCTCATAGGCGATCCAATTGGGCGTCGCATTGAGCACCGGATGGTCGCGTTTTTCGTCGAGCCGCTTGCCGGCGGCGAGGCGCCAGGCGATGTCGAGAACGCCGGCATGGGCGACGACAAGCACCGTCTTGCCGGCGCTTTCCCTGGCGATCTGGGTCAGCGCCTTGCGTACCCGCTCGGCGAAATGTTCGAGAGTCTCGCCTTGCGGCGCCGCGAAGTCCGGCTTGCGCGTCAAATAATTCATATAGATGTCGGCGTGCGTCGCCTGCACTTCGGCATGGGTATGTCCCTGCCAGACGCCGTCGTCCTTCTCGCGCAGCGCCGGCGTCTTGGCGACATCGAGGCCGCGCACGCCGGCGATCGGCGTCGCCGTGGCGAGCGCGCGGCGCAGGTCGCTCGAATAGACCCGGTCGAAATGCGCGCCCGCGAGCTCCTTCGCCAGCGCCGCCGCCTGCGCGCGTCCGCGGGCGTTCAGCGCGATGTCGAATTGGCCCTGAAAGCGCCGTTCGATATTCCAGTTGGTCTCGCCGTGGCGCGCGAGACACAGAAGCGTGCGGGGCATGTCTTTTCGGATTTAAGGCGAGGGAGCCGCGGTGCAAACCCGCCCGGCGTAAAGGCGTGCGGCGTGGGGGTTCTATAGGTTCGGCGAGCAAAAGTCAGTCCGCATTCGCGGCCGGCGGCGCTTGACCACAAGGATCGGGCCGCGATCCAGATCACGCTGCGTCGAGGCAGATTCGCCTGAACGCAGATAAATTGATCGATTCTAATAATTTAGAGCGCGCTCTAGTGTCTCAGGCCGGTGGTGAATTCTCCGCTCCGCAGCCGCGCCGGGAGGGTTTCGGCGAAGGCGGCGATGGCTTCCTCGCCATAGGTTGCGACCAATTCGCGCAGCGCCGCGGACAAAGCGGCATGCGCGAAGGAATCGCTTTCAATCCCCGCAAGTATGGCTTCGGCGAAAGCCTCGGTGACATAAGCGAGGGCGGCGCGATGCTGCTCACCGCCCAAGTCGCTCAGCGAGGCGACATTCGATTGGTTCATGGGGCCACTCTAGAGAAGCCGCTCGCGCCGCGCGAGGCGACGCTCGCCGGAAGGTTAATTTCGCCAAGGGCGTTTAAGGATTTCCGTAACGATAGGTGATGTCGCGGGTGAGCCGCGAGGCTTCCGCCAGATAGCGGGAAATCACGGCTTTGGCGTTGGGCGTGCAGGCGCGGTAGGTCAGCTCGTAGCCATGGAATCCGCGGTTGAACGAGGCCATCAGCCTCTGGCGTCGCGATCCGCTCGGCGCGTCGGCGTCGAGCAGGGCGGCCATTTTCACCCGCCATTCGTCGCCATCGCCGGCGCCGCAGAGGTCGCGCAAAAAGGACAGCGCGCCGAGGACTTCCGACAGACGGGTGATCTGCGGCTCATAGGGCGGCGGCGGACGCTCCGGCCCGCTGGGCGCCGATGCTTCCGTCGCGGGCGCGCCCGGCGCGCCGGGGGTTTGCGGCTTCGTCTGCCCCTGCCCCTGCCCCTGCCCCTGCCCGGCGGCGTCCCGCTTGCGCGGCGGCGGGCGATCGGAACGCCGAGGCTCGGGCGCCCGATGGTGGCGAGGACCGTCGAAACCGCCGAACAGGAAATCGAAGGGGTCTTGAGCGGCTGCTTCGCTCGCCAGGAGCGTCGCGGCCGCCGCCGCGGCGAGCGCCGCCGCGCGCTTTGATTGCGCCGTCATGGGTAAAGCCGCTCCTTTCGCCAAGGTTCGCCAGGCGCCGCCCGGAAAAAGCGGACGCGGTCATGAAGCCGGAACGGCCGATCGGACCAGAATTCCATTGCAATCGGCGCGATGCGGAAGCCCCGCCAATAGGGCGGCCTTGGAATGGCGCCGATCGCATATTTGGCGGCGAAGGCGGCCACTGATTTTTCGAGCGCGAAGCGGCTCTCCAGCGGGCGCGACTGCTGGCTTGCCCAGGCGCCGATACGGGAGTCGCGCGGGCGGCTGGCGAAATAATCGTCCGCCTCGGCGTCGCTGACCTGGCCGACGGGTCCGCGCAGCCGCACCTGGCGGCGAAGCGACTTCCAGTGAAATAGCCCCGCCGCCTGCATATTGGCCTCGAGCTGGCGCCCCTTGGCGCTCTCCGCATTGGTGTAGAATACGAAACCGTCGGGCGTCCATTCTTTCAAGAGCACCATGCGCGCGTCGGGCAGGCCGCCGGCGTCCGCCGTCGCCAGGACCATCGCCTCGGGGTCGTTCGGCTCTTTGCGTTTCGCATCCTCGAACCATTGCGCGAACAATGCGAAAGGCTCGGCGGCGTCGACAAAGTCACCGGGCGTTAACGCGTTCAAGCGAGTATCCCTTTTCAAGCCGAGACAAAGATCGGCGGTTCGAAGGTGGCCGTTTGCAGTTCCAGCGCGTCAGACATACCGCCGCTTGCGTCATTGCTCAAATGTCGCGCGGCGCCTGCCTTATCGTCCTGACCGGGACGGCCGGCGCCCTCTCCGGCTGCTCCATCGCCGTGCCGATGGCTGCGGAGCCTTCGGACATGTTGGGCAGCGCGCGCGCGACGTCGGACGTGACCGGCGCGATTCCCAAACTCCCGCCCAAATTGTCGCATGCGCTCGATCAGGAAGACGATCGCCGCGCCATTGCCGCGATGAGCACCGCGCTTGATCCGCAAGGAAGCGGAGCGAGCGTCAATTGGGACAATCCGCAGACTGGCGCCAAGGGCTCCTTCACCCCGGTCGGCCAGCCCTATCCGCTGGAGGGAAGGATTTGCCGCGCCTTCCAGGCCGACATCGCGGTGCATGAAACGCAGGAAAGCCTCCAGGGCGCGGCCTGTCGCGAAAAAACCGCCGAATGGGCGCTCATCGAAGTGAAGCACTTCAGGAAAGGGTGAAATGTCGGCGCCCTTCGGCAGACGGCTCATTGTCGCGACCATCGCCGCGATCCTCGCGATTCCGGCGTTCTTTCTCTTCGCGCGCGCCGTCACCGCGTGGAAGCAGGGCTACGACTGGGCGGAAATGGACTGGGACGACAAGGGCTATACGTCGATGGCGGATTTCCTGCGCGCCGCCGATGTCGGCAAGCGGCCGGTCGACGTCAACGGCCAGTCCTGCAACGAATATTTTCTTTACCGCGAAGGCATGACGGTGAAAATCGTCTGCCCGCGCCGGTGAAGCTAAAGCAGGACGCCCGGATTGAGGATGCCGCTTGGATCAAGCGCCGCCTTGATCGCGCGCATGGCCTGGAGCGCGGCAGGATCCTTCGTCTCGCGCAGCAGATCGCGCTTCAATCGCCCGATTCCATGTTCGGCGGAAATCGAGCCGCCGAGTTCGCGCACGACGCCATGCACAACGGCGTTGATCTCAGCCCAGCGCGCGAGGAATTCCGCCTTGTCGGCGCCGACGGGCTGTGAGACGTTATAGTGGATGTTGCCGTCGCCCATATGGCCGAAGGGAATGGGCCGCGCCTGCGGGAAGGCTTCGCCCAGCCTTCGCCCCGCTTCTTCGATGAAATGCGGAACTTCATTCACCGGCACGGCGACGTCATGTTTGATCGAGCCGCCCTCGCGCTTTTGCGCTTCCGACATGCTTTCGCGCATTTTCCACAGCGCGCCCGACTGTTCGAGCGATTGGGCGAGCGTCGCGTCCTGCGCCAGACCCGCATCGAGCGCGGCGGCGAGAATTCGCGCCGCGACGCGCTCGGCCTCGCCCTCCGCGAAGGCCGCAATTTCGACGAGCGCATACCAGTCGTGCGGCTGCGCCAGCGGATCGCGGGTTCCGGGAATATGGCGCAGAACCAGCTCCAGCCCCGATCGCGAGGCGATTTCGAATGCGTGAAGGCTCGGCCCCGCGCGGCCTTTGACGAAGTTCAGCAGTTGCAGCGCCTGAGCCGGATCGTTCAGCCCGAGAAACGCGACAGCGCGCGAGCGCGGACGCGGGAAAAGCTTCAGCGTCGCGGCGGTGATGACGCCGAGCGTACCCTCAGAGCCGATGAAGAGCCGCGTCAGATCATAGCCGGTGTTGTCCTTGCGCAGCGCGCCAAGCGTCGAGAGCAGCCTTCCGTCGGCGAGCGCGACTTCAACGCCGAGCGCAAGGTCGCGCATCGAGCCATAGGCGATGACGTGAACGCCGCCGGCGTTGGTCGCGAGATTGCCGCCGATGGTGCAGCTTCCTTCGGAGGCCAGCGACAGCGGGAAAAAGCGATCGGCGGCTTGCGCGGCGTCCTGCGCCTGCGCCAGCGTCACGCCCGCCTCGACGGTCATCGCGTCGGCGTCGGCGTTGACGGCGCGGATTTGGTTGAGCCTTTCGAGCGAGAGGACCACTGATGCGCCGCTCGCGTCGGGGGTCTGTCCGCCGACCAGTCCGGTATTTCCGCCTTGAGGGATGACGGGCGCGCCGGTTTCATTGCACAGCGCAAGAATGTCGCCGACTTCGCGCGCGGTTCGCGGCTTTAGCACACAGAGCGCGCGGCCATGATAGAGGTCGCGAGGCTCCTCGAGATAGGGCGACATCGCCGTCGCATCCGTTACGACGGACGCCTCGCCGACAATGGCCGCGAGACGAGAGAGGAAAAGAGGCGCGTCAGACCGATTGGCTGTCACAGTCAGTAGGATGCGCCCTTTTTGTCGCGCTGTCCTTAGCGATAAGGACGGCGGCGGTCATCTTTGCGGCGAGCGTAAACATAAGCGCGCATGGCGACCGGTGCGCTTGCGAGGACGATACTGCACAATGTCGCGGCGATAAGCGCATTCATCATGACGTTCTCCTTCCAGATCACGGAAATCATTCAACTTCCGGCTACGCTGGACTAGCTCGCAAATCCTATGCCTGATTTGGCGGGCCTGCAATACCGCGGAGCGGGAGCGCTGCGTCCCAATGTCGCTTCTTGACTCTCCTGTGACATTCTCGGCACAGGCGCGTGACGCCGGCGCCGATAATTTCATCCCAACAGCCGCCGTTTTGCGGATTTGCGCCGGCTCTCCCTCTCAAAAACCGCCACGATCTCGACATGCGCCGCATAGCGGAACTGATCGAGTGGCGCGATTTCGCGAATGACATAGCCGCCTTTGAGCAAAATTGCGGCGTCGCGGACGAAACTTTGTGCATTGCAAGATACGGCGACGACGATCGGAATATCCGATCGGGCGATTTCTCCCGCCTGGGCAATGGCGCCGGCGCGCGGCGGATCAAAGACGATGGCGTCGAAGCCGTTGAGCTCGCGGGCGCTCAATGGCCGGGTGAAGAGATCGCGCTCGATCCCTTCGAGCGGAAGCAGGCCTTGCGCGGCCTGCGCGGCGGCGCGCATGGCCGCGATGGCCGAGCCGTCGCAATCATTGGCGCTGACCTTGGCGCGCCGCGCCAGTCGGAGCGCGAAGGCGCCGACGCCGCAGAAAAGATCGGCGACGCTCTGCGCGTTCTGCGTCGCCTTGCAGACCCGCGCCGCGATCTCATCTTCGCCGGCTTGCGTCGCCTGCAGGAAGGCGCCGGCGGGAAGCGTCAGCGTCGCCTCGCCGATTTTGATCCGCGGCGCGCGACGCAGCGCGATAAGCCTGCCGTGATTGGTCACACGCGCCAGATCATGCGCCTCGGCCGCGGCAATCAGCGCGTCGATTTCAGCGTTATCAAGCGGACCGGCGCCGCGCAGCTCCATGTCCAGCCCGCCGAGCGTCGCCGTGACGGCGATGTCGAGCGGCTTGCCGCGCGGCGCGAGAATCGCGGCGATGGCGCGCGCGGCGCCTAGCGCGCCGTCGAGTTCGGGCGCCAGCAAGGGGCAGGCGCCGATCTCGACGATCCGATGCGAGCGCGCCGCCATGAAGCCGACGCGCGTCTTTCCCGAGTCGAACCGCGCGTGAAAGGTTACGCGGCGCCGGCCGGCGCCATGCGCGTCGATCAGCGGCGCGACCGCGCATGAGACTCCCGCATTCGACAGGGCCGTCTCGACGAGCCCGCGCTTCCATTGGGCATAGGCGTCGGCGCGCAGCGTCTGCACGGCGCAGCCGCCACAATCGCCAAAATGCGGACAAATCGGCGCGATGCGCTGCGGGGAGGCTTCGACGATGTCGACAAGCCGCCCATGATCGCTATCCACTTCCGCGGTCACGGTCTCGCCGGGAAGCGCGTAGGGAACAAAGACGCGCCGCCCCTCAAACGATGCGACGCCTTCGCCGCGATGGCCGAGCTTCTCGATGCGCAGACGCTCGGCTTTCATCATCGCGTGGCGTGAACCAGAAATTCGCGATTGCCGTCGCCGCCTTCGATCGGCGAAGGAATCACGCCGCGCACTTGCCAGCCAAGCGCTTCGATTTCTTTCTCTATGCGGGCGCAGACCTGCGCGTGAATTTTTTCGTCGCGCACCACGCCCTTCTTCGTCCCCGTGCGGCCGGCCTCGAATTGCGGCTTGATCAGCGCGACAAGGTCGGCGCGCGGCGCCGCGAGCGACAGCACATGCGGCAGAAGCGCTATGAGCGAAATAAAACTCGCGTCGATCACGATCAGGCTCGGCGCCTCGGCAAGCTGCGCCGCGCTCAGCGCGCGCGCGTCCTGCCCTTCGAGCGACGTCACGCGCCGATCGGCGCGCAGCCTTTGATGCAATTGTCCGTGACCCACATCGACGGCGACGACATGGCGCGCGCCGCGCGACAGCAGAACGTCGGTGAAGCCGCCGGTCGAGGCGCCGATGTCGAGACAAAAGCGCGCTTCAGGATCGACGCCGAAACGGTCGAGCGCATGCGCGAGCTTCACGCCGCCGCGCGAGACCCAGGGGTAAGCGGCGCGCGCCTCAATCTTCGCGTCGGCGGCGATCGGCTCGGAGGGTTTCTTGACGACGCGGCCGTCGACGCTGACAAGACCGGCTTCGATCGCCTCACGCGCCTTGGCGCGGCTCTCGAACAGCCCGCGCGCATGGAGCGCCGTATCGGCGCGGGTCGCGGCCATCGTCACTCTCCCGTCTGCAGCAGCGTGCCGGCCCGCCGGGCGCTCTGCAGCAGCTTGCCGAACGCGGCGGACGCGCCCGCGAACAGAACGACGTCGATCGCGAGCCCCTGCGCCAGCAGGTCCCAGCGAATGACATGATCGATCAATACGGCGCGCAGACCTTCGAACACATAGGTCGGCGGCAGCATCCAGGAAACCGGCTGCAGCCACGTCGGCAGCGTCGTCACCGGATAATAGACGGCGCCGAGCGGCTGCACGAAGAACATCAGCGACCAGACGAGATTTTCCGCGCCGAGCCCATAGCGCAGCAGAATGCCGGAAACGAACAGCCCGATGCTCCAGGCGAAGAGCATCAGCACGGTAAAGAAGGCGGCGAAGGCGATCCCCAGCGCCCAAAGATTGAAACCGAAAAACAGGATCGCAAAAATCGTGACGGGAAGCACGCCGACCATCAATCGAATGAGGCTCATCGCGACCAGCGCGCTGACGAATTCCGCCGGGCGCAGCGGGCTCATCAAGATGTTCGGCAGATTGCGCGACCACATTTCCTCGATGAAGGAAAAGCAGAAGCCTTGCTGGCCGCGCAGCAGAATGTCCCACAAAAGAATGGCGCCGATCAGCGTGCCGGCGGCCTGCGCCGCGCCGCCCGGCGCCGCGAGCGCCCCGGCGCGCACCAGATAGGTCTGCAGAAATCCCCAGGTGAGAAGCTGAACGGTCGGCCAATAGATGATGTCGAGCACCCGCGTGCGGGAGGCGCGCAGAAGATAGGAATAGCGCAGCACCATCGCGCCGACGCGCTTGAAGGAGAAATTCATGCCGCCGCTCCATCGGCGCGGCCGCGGGCGACATCGAGAAACACTTCTTCGAGCGTGTCGCGTCCGTAGCGCGTCAGGAGATTGGCCGGCGAATCATCGTCGACGAGGATTCCCTCCTTCAGCATCAGCACGCGGTCGCAGAGGCGCTCGACCTCATTCATATTGTGCGAGGCGAGCAGGATCGCGCAATTATGCGTCTTCCGATGCGCTTCAAGTCGCGCCCGCACCCAATCCGCCGTGTCGGGGTCGAGCGAGGCGGTCGGCTCGTCCAGCAGCAGGAGCTGCGGGTCGTTGATCAGCGATTTGGCGATGGCGACGCGCGTCTTCTGGCCGGCGGAAAGGCGTCCGGTCTGGCGGTCGAGGAAATCCTCGAGCGCGAGGTCCGTCGCAAGCCGCTCGATTTTCGCGTCGATATCCTCGACGTCATAGAGCATGCCGAAGACGCGCAGATTCTGCCGCACGGTGAGGCGATGCGGCAGATCGACATAGGGGCTCTCGAAATTCATCCGGCCGAGCGCGCGATAGCGCTCGCGCGACATGTCGCAGCCGAAGACGCGGATCGAGCCTTGCGTCGGCTCGATCAACCCCATCACCATGCCGATCGTCGTGGTCTTGCCGGCGCCATTGCCGCCGAGCAGACCGGTGACGGAGCCGGCCTCAAGCGAGAAATCGAGCGGGCCGACCACCCGGCGATTGTCGTAATTCTTGGAAAGGCCGGCGACGGCAAGCGTCGGCTCTGGCGCGACTGCATTTTGGGACATGGGCGTTATTAAGCCCCCCGCCGCCGGCCTCGCAAGGGCGTCACTTCTGGCAACGGGGACAATGGAAGGTCGAGCGGCCGGACTGGACGACGCGCGCGATCGTGCCCTTGCAGCCCGGCGTCGGACAGGCCGCGCCTTCACGGTCGTAGACCCGGAAACTATGCTGGAAATAGCCGAGCGAGCCGTCGATCTGGCGATGGTCGCGCAGGGATGAACCGCCCGCCTTCAACGCGTCCTGTAAAACGTCCTTGATCGCCTGCGGCAGCCGCGCCAGCGCCGCCGACGGCCGGCCGCTGCCCGTGACGAGCGAGCCCGCGGCGCGCAATGGCGAGATATGGGCGCGATGCAGCGCCTCGCAGACATAAATATTGCCGAGCCCGGCGATCAGGCGCTGGTCGAGGAGCAGCGCCTTGACCGGCGCCGCGCGTCCCCGAAAGACGCCGGCGACGAAGGCGGCGTCGAGCGCGTCGCTCAAGGGTTCGACGCCGAGGCTGCAAAATCGCTTGTCCGCGACGATCTCATTGGTCGCAACGAGCAGCATGCAGCCGAAGCGGCGCGGATCGTTGTAAACGACGCGCTTCCCGTGATCGAGATGAAACACGACGTGATCATGCGCGGCGCTCTTGCCGCTTGCGCGGTGAAAATGACCCGGCGTCTCGTCATCGATCCGGAAAGACCCGCTCATGCCGAGATGCATGATCAGCGAATGCGCATCGTCGAGATCGGCGATGAGATATTTGGCGCGCCGGCGAAGGTCGAGAACGCGCCTGCCCTGGAGACGCGCGGCGAATCGTTGAGGAAAGGGCAAGCGCAGATCATGGCGGCGAACTTCGACGCGCGCGATCGTCGCGCCGACCAGCGCCGGGGCCAGTCCCCGCCGCACCGTTTCGACTTCGGGCAGTTCGGGCATAATTCGGGTTCATCCCGTCGGAAGGACCGGCGCGCCGGGGTGGCGCGGGCGTAGCCACCGGCCCGGCGACAGGCTATACCGTCCCCTTCCTTCCTCGTCACCCGAGCGCCTGATGATTGATCGAAGTTCCGAGCGAGAGGGCTCGACCCATTTCGGCTATTCCGAAGTCCCCTTGAGCGAGAAACAGAACCTTGTCGACGACGTCTTTCATAAGGTCGCGCGGCGCTACGACATCATGAACGACCTGATGTCGGGCGGCATGCACCGACTGTGGAAGGACACATTGGCCGCCAAGGTCAATGCGCGCGGGCGCAGCGGGTTTCGCCATCTCGACGTGGCCGGCGGCACGGGCGACATCGCCTTTCGCATCGCCGCCGCGGCGGCGCATGACGCCGAAATCGTCGTGCTCGACATCAATGGCGAGATGCTCGAAGTCGGCAAGGACCGGGCGCGCGAGCGCGGCGTTTCCGGCGTCGAATTCGTGCAGGCCAACGCCGAATCGCTGCCCTTTCCCGATGCGCATTTCGACAGCTACACGATCGCTTTCGGCATCCGCAACGTGCCGCGCATCGATGTCGCTCTTGCCGAAGCCTATCGCGTGCTGAAGCCCGGCGGGCGTTTCCTATGCTTAGAGTTTTCGCAAGTCGCCGTGCCGGGACTCGACAAGCTTTATGAAGCCTATTCGTTCAACGTCATTCCGACGATCGGCAAATTCGTCGCCGGGGATTCCGAGCCCTATCGCTATCTTGTCGAATCGATCCGCAAATTTCCCAGCGCCGAGGAATTCGAACGGATGATCCGCAGGGCGGGCTTTCGCCGCACCGGCTATGAGCGGCTGACCGGCGGCGTGGTGGCGATTCATTCCGGCTGGAAAAGCTGACCTCTAAAGCGCGGCGGCATTCGTGATTCTTGGCGTCGGTCATTCCTATCGTCTGGCGCGCGCCGGCTACATCATGGCGCGCGAGGGCGTTTTCTCGCTTCTCGACCCCGCGCTTCTGCCGCCGGCGGCGGCGCCGCTGGTGCGGCTCGCCAATCTCTTCGCCGGCGGCAAGCGCGACGGCGCCGGCAAGGCGCTGGTGCGCGCGCTGGCGCAGATCGGCCCATCTTACGTGAAGCTCGGCCAGTTTCTGGCGACGCGGCCGGACATCGTCGGCGGCGAGATCGCCGACGCGCTCACCGCGCTGCAGGACCGGATGGAGCCCTTCGGCCGCGACAAGGCCGTCGCCATCATTGAAAAGTCGCTGGGCGGAAGAATCGACGAACTCTTCGTCTCTTTCGGTGAGCCTGTCGCCGCCGCCTCCGTCGCCCAGGTGCATGTCGCCGAGGCGCGATACGAAGACGGCCTGCGCAAGGTCGCGGTGAAAGTCCTGCGACCGGGAATCGAAGGCCAATTCGCAGTGGATTTGCGCGACATGTATCGGATCGCGCGATTGGCCGAGCGCTATTCCTCCGAGGCGCGTCGGCTGCGGATGATCGAGGTGGTCGACACGCTGGCCCGCACGGTAAGGCTTGAAACCGACTTTCGTCTCGAAGCCGCTGCGGCCTCGGAATTCGCCGATAATGTCGCCGGCGATCCCGAGATGCATGTGCCGGCCGTCGACTGGAGCCGCACCGATCGCGAAGTGCTGACGCTCGAGTGGATCGAGGGCGTTCCCTTATCGGATATCGAGCGGGTCGCGGCCGAGGGCCATGACCTCAAGGCGATCGGACGCAACGTGTTGCAGTCATTCCTGCGCCACGCGATGCGCGACGGCTTCTTTCACGCCGACATGCATCAGGGCAATCTCTTCGTCGACAAGAAGGGAAGACTCGTCGCCATCGACTTCGGCATCATGGGCCGGCTGGGTCTGAAGGAGCGCCGGTTCCTCGCCGAAATCCTCTACGGCTTCATCATTCGCGACTATAAGCGGGTCGCAGAAGTTCATTTCGAGGCGGGCTATGTCCCCGCGTCGCACTCCATCGAAGAGTTCGCACAGGCGCTGCGCGCCATCGGCGAACCGATGCATACGATCAACGCCGCCGATATTTCGATGGCGCGTCTGTTGACCCTGCTCTTCGAAGTGACCGCGCTGTTCGACATGCGCACCCGCACCGAGCTGGTGCTGTTGCAAAAGACCATGGTCGTCGCCGAGGGCGTCGCCCGCGCCTTCGATCCCAAGCTCGACATCTGGAAGACCTGCGATCCCGTCGTGCGCGCCTGGATCGAGGAAAATCTCGGCGTCAAGGCGAAGGTCGAGGACGCGAGCCGGAGCCTCACGGAACTGGCGAAGCTCGCGACGCGCTTGCCGCAGACGCTGCAGGAAGCCGAAACGGCGATCCACCGCGTGTCGAAAATGGCGGAGGAAGGCGTCGAATTGTCGGACCGATCGCTCGACGCGCTCGCGGAAATGCGCCGCCGGTCCGACCGCTGGTTCCTGCTTGCCGCGATTGCTTTGGCGCTGCTGGCGATGTGGATTTTTTAGCGAGGCGCATTTAGCCAACGTTGCGTGACGGCGATCGAACGCGAACGGCCGAACGACGAAGGAAAGCGGTCAGGCCGGATCCTTCAGGGGCCGCCAAGAGAGAATGCCGCTCGACTGAGAACTCTCAGCTCAACGCTGCGAAAAAAGTGGGAACCGTCGCGTAAAGCGCGCTTCAGACTTTTCGAATCGATCAATTCATCTGCATTTGGGCGGTTCCGCCCAAATGCAGCGTGATCCAGGAGAAGCCATGAACGCTGAACAGATGGAAATCGCCGAAAGCTGCCTGCGCGGAGCCGAAAGCAACTGCATGAGCTTTCCTGAAATCGTCGGGAAGCTGATACAGGCAGGGTTTGAGAGCTACGCAATCGATTTCCGCCGCGCAACGGCGACTTATTACCTGACGGATGGCGAGAGCGTCGTTTTTCCGACGCATTGCCTTGAAGCGCCGATCGCGCCGGCGCTCGATATAGACGCTGTGCAGGCCGCCATACGGGAAGCTCAACAATCTGCGCCCGGCTATACCTATTTGGGATTCTGCGCGAAGGTCATGGCAGGCGGTTGCGCGGGATATGTTGTGTCGTTCTCCGGTCGCCGCGCCGTATATTATGGGCGGACAGCGGAGACGCACGTTGAACACTTTCCGCAGTAGCGGGTCATGACGCTGGCGGCTCAGATTTCGGACAATACGATCTGCTCGTATTGACCGCCTTTCGACGCGCCGCCTCGACTGCATGTTGTAGGCGGCGCGTTATGCGGTCGAATTGCGGATGCGGCTTACTTCACCCCGACCAGCTCCACGTCGAAGATCAGCCAGGCGTTGGGCGGGATGACGCCGCCGGCGCCGCGCGCGCCATAGCCGAGGTCGGGCGGAATCACCAGCGTGCGCTTGCCGCCGACCTTCATGCCCTCGACGCCTTCGTCCCAGCCCTTGATCACCTGGCCCTGGCCGAGCCGGAATTCGAACGGCTGGCCGCGATCATGCGAAGAATCGAATTTCTTGCCCTTCTCGCCATTATTGTAGAGCCAGCCTGTGTAATGCATCACCGCCGTCTGGCCGATCTTGGGGGTCGCGCCCGCGCCGACCTTCGTGTCCTTATACTGCAGGCCGGTCACGCTCGTCGTCATCGGCGCTTCCGCGCGCGCGTCGACAGCGAGCGTGAGGCTAACGACGGCGGCGGCGGCGGCCATCAGTGTTTTTGAGACAAGTCGCATCTTTCGTTCCTCCCGCTTATTGAACAGCCAAATTGGGCTCCTCCGATCGAGGACGCCTGAAGCTTATCCCAGCACGCCATTATCGCGAGCGAGCTGCAGCAAATCCTTCTGCGGCCGCGCGCCGACATGCGAAATGATCTCCGCCGCCGCGAGCGCGCCGAGCATCGCGCTGCGCTCATGCGGCAAGCCCTGCGTATAACCGGCGAGAAAACCGGCGGCGAAGAGATCGCCGGCGCCCGTCGTGTCGACGACCTCCTCGACCGGAAAGGCCGGCGCCGCGACGGCGCTCGCGCCATTGGCGACGACGCAGCCCTTTTCCGAGCGGGTGACGACGCCGAGCAGATCCGCTTCGGCGCGCAGCGCGGCGAGCGCCGTGTCGAAATCGCCGGTTTCGTAGAGCGCATGCAATTCGCTCTCATTGGCGAAAACGATGTCGACGACCCGATCGCGAATGAGCGAGAGAAATTCGCCGCGATAGCGATCGACGCAAAAACTGTCGGATAATGTGAGCGCCACTTTGCGCCCGTTGGTGCGTGAGATTTTCGCCGCCCTGAGAAACGCTTCCTTGGCTCCCGGCGGGTCCCAGAGGTAGCCCTCCATGTAGAGAACTTTCGCGCGCGCGACCGTTTCCTCGTCGATGTCGTTTGGCGCAAGCGCCTGACAGGCGCCGAGAAAAGTGTTCATCGTGCGCTGCCCGTCCGGCGTCACGAAAATCAGGCAGCGCGCGGTCGCGGCGCCGTCGGCGGCGAACGGCGTGTCAAAGGCGACGCCCGCCTTGCGGATGTCATGCGCGAATTCGCGCCCGGCGTCGTCTTCCTTCACCTTGCCGACGAATCCCGCGGCGCGCCCGAGGCTGGCGAGGCCGGCCATGGTGTTCGCGGCCGAGCCGCCGGAAACGACCGTCGTCGGGCCCATCGCCGCGTAAAGCTCGGCGGCGCGCGCTTCGTCGACGAGCGTCATCGAGCCTTTGCGCAGCCCGGCCTGAAGGAGATCATTGTCACCGGCGCGGGCGATCGTGTCGACGATGGCGTTGCCGATTCCCAGCACGTCAATTGATGAAGTCATGAGAGGCGATGATCCGATTCAGGAAAGATAATCTGGCGCCTTCGCGCCGCAGGCGGAGTGTTTAGCACCGCGGCGCCGGCCCGTCGATCAGGCGCGCAACATTCACGAATGCGCGGCGAGGCGGCGGCCGGAATGTTCGGCGCGGCTATCTGCAGACCGACGACAGGATGACTTCGACGACGAGGACGAACAGCGACGCGGTCACGAAGGCCGGCACCGGACGCAGCGACACATGGCGCAACAGGAAGGCATACATGAACGCCAGCCAGACGATGATCGGAAAGAGCAGAAAACGCAGCAGCTTTTCGGTCGGCAGCGGTTCCGGCAGGGCGATGGCGAAGATGAGGTGCAGGATAATATAGGCGAGCGCCCCGATCGCGCCCATGATCGCCAGCCCCGTCGCCGTGCGCTGAAACTTTGCGTCCTCCTTGAGAAAGCGCAGCAGGCCCAGGGTCGCGCCGTAAAGAAAGGCCGCGCTCAGCAGCCCATAGATCAGGCTGCCGAGCAGCGAATGATTGAACGCCTGCGCGATCACCTGGAGCACGCCATAGGCGCCGAAGGCGCCCAACATCAATTCGCGCGAATCTGGCAGCGACAGTTGCGACGCTTCAAGATTGATCATCTTGAGCACCGTCCGCGGCGTCTGCTCGTTGAGATAAGGAATATTGATCGGCATGGAGAGCGTTTCCCTTGTCGCTGGGAAGGCGAGAGCCCTGCCCGCATTGAAGCGAAAAGCCGTGCGACCCAGCGCGCTGCGAAGGCGCTGGCCGGGCCGCACGACCAATTGGCGCCTCTCTAGCACGCTTTGGCGGAGCGCGAAAATGGGCGCTCCTGATGTTGCGATGCGAAGCCGTCTGTCACGGCAGCCGCCGGCTCCATTCCTCGCGCGCAACGACCTCGACGATGCGACGCGCCGCATCGCGCCAGGCGACGCGCAGGACCTGGTCCGTGTCGCAGGCGCGCCGGCCGTCGAGAAAATCGGCGATGGTTTCCGCCAGCGCCGTCGGGTCATTTACCCGAAAATAGAGCGCGCCCGACCTGCCGACCTCGCGAAACACCGGAATGTCGCTGCAGATCGACGGGCGACCGCGCCGCGCCGCTTCGACGATCGGCAGACCGAAGCCTTCCGCATAGGATGGGAAAATCAGCGCCGCCGCATGGTCGTAGAGATAGGAAAGCTCGTCGTCGTCAGCGTCGTCGAACCAGAACAGCCGACGGCCGAATTCGCCATGCGCGAGAATTTCGCTGACGATCGCGTCGTCGAACCAGCCGCGCCGCCCGACGACGATCAACCGAATGTCGCGGCCGTTCGCCCAAAGGTCCTCAAAAGCGCGGATCGCGACGCGCTGGCCTTTGCGCGGCTCGATCGTGCCGACAGCGAGAAACGCCGGCGCATCGCCGGCGACCGCCGCTCTGATCCTGTCGTCCGGCGCGGCATCGGCGCGCAATACGAGATCTGAGCCGCAGTGGAACCAGCCGATCTTGAGTCCGGGACGATATGGCAGGCGCTGCGCAGCGACATAGTCGGCGAGTTCGTCGGCGACGGTTCGCGAAATCGCCAAAAAACCGTCGCTTTCGAGCAGCGCCTTGCGCAGCCAGGCGCGATAGCGCGGCACCGTCACTTCATGGCAGGCGTGCGGATAAAGCTCGGGAATGAGATCGAAGATGCAGGTGACGACTTCGCCGCCCTCATCGCGAATCTTTTCAAAGATCGGCGCGAGTTCGTCGAATGCGTTCCAGCTATCGGAAAGCATCAGAAAGCGGTCGCCGGTTGCGATGGCGATCTCTGAGTCAGGCAAGGCGTCGCCGCCCACAAGCTCGGCGACGAAGCCGTTGGCGGTCAGCAGGCGCCCGCCGGCGCAGCGAACGGCGATGGCCGGAATGTCGAAGCTGTCGCCGCTATAGAGTCCGCGCGTCACTTCCTTGACGACGCGCTGAATGCCCGTGCCGGCGTCGCGCTTGATCGTTCCCGTTACGTCGACGAGCAGCCGGCGCGCCGGCTGCAGCGCGCTTCGCGCGGCTGGAGCGCCGGAAACAGGCGTTGGCTGCGCCGCCTGCGGCGACGGTCGGCGAAACCGCGAGACAAACCCATTCGCGGCGTCGGCGAGGAACGCTTCAATGGGTCGAAGAAAGCGATAGATGTGGCCGGAAACCGAGTAGATCAGCCGATGGCGCTCATGGGTCAGATGCAGGAGTTCGGCGCGCAGATAATCAAGCTGAAATTCGAGCAGGCGCAAGCGTTCGCGATCCTGGTCGCGGTCTTCGTCCCGCCGCTCGCTCATGGTCCGTTGCTCATGACGAGGCCTGGTCGGCTTGCGCCTCGGCGGCGCGGGCGTCAGTGAGCAGCGCCCGCAGCATGTCGTCGATGTCGTGGCGCGGGCGCCAGCCGGTCGCGTCGGTGAGCTTTGTCGCGTCGCAGGCGACGCTGGCGAGATCGCCGCCGCCGGGACGCAGCAGCGCCGGATCGACCTCGATGTCGAATTGCGCCTTGGACTGGCTGCGCAGGCGCTCGAGCAGCGCTTCCAGACGATGCGCCGTCCCGGAAGCGACGTTGAAGATCGAAACGGGTTCGGGCAGGTCAGGCGCTTTTTCGATCAGCCGCAGATAGGCGTCGATCACGTCGCGCACGTCGAGAAAATCGCGCGCCTTCGACAGATCGCCGACTTTGATCAGCGGCGCGGCGCGGCCCGTCTCGATCGCGGCGATCTGCGCGGCGAAGGAGGCGAGCGCAAAATTGCGATTGCGCTGGCCGGGTCCGGAATGATTGACCGGCCGCGCGACAATCAGCCTTCCCCTCGGCGCAAGCAGATCCGCGAGCGCGCCTTCCGCGGCGACTTTGGAACGGCTGTAGGCGTCGGCGGGCCACAGCGGCGCGTCCTCGCTCAAAACGCCATCGCGAAAACTCGCGCCATAGGCGGCCGCCGTCGAGGCGAAGAGAAACGTCGCCGAGGGACAGTGTCGGGCGACCGAAGCGCCGAGCGCGAAGGAGCCGTGAAAATTCACCCGCCAGGTCAATTCGGCCGCATGCAGCGCCTGACCGATCGACGCCTGACCCGCGAGATGGATGACGAGATCGGGGCGCAGGCGCGCAATCAGCGCATCGATCGCGGCTTCGTCGACAAGATCGGCGACGGCCGCCGCGAAACCTTCCTGGCCGCCAGATTCGCCGGGGCGCAGCAACACCGCCCGCGCCGCCCGCGGATAGGCAAGGGCCAGGGCGGCGCATAGATGGCCGCCGACGAATCCGGCGCCGCCCGTCACCAAAATGCGCTCGAAGGCGGCCATCGCGCGCCCTTTGTTTTAAGGTTAGGCCATCTCGCGCCGCAGCCGATCGAGATCGGCGTCAAGCATCTCGCAGATCATCTCGCGAAGATCGATCTCCGGCTTCCACCCGAGCACCCGCTGCGCCTTGCTCGAATCGCCGAGCAGGACGTCGACCTCGGCCGGACGATAGAACTCGGGGTCGATGACGACGAATTTTTCCATGTCGAGGCCCGCGTGGTCGAACGCGATGCGGCACATGTCCCGCACCGTGGTGGTGACGCCTGTCGCGACAACATAGTCGTCCGGCGTCTCCTGCTGCAGCATCAGCCACATGGCGCGCACGTAATCCTTGGCGTGCCCCCAATCCCGCTTGGCGTCGATGTTGCCCAGACGCAATTCCTTGGCGAGGCCGAGTTTAATCGCTGCGACGCCGCGCGTCACCTTGCGGGTGACGAATTCGACGCCGCGCAGCGGGCTTTCATGATTGAACAGAATCCCGGAAGAGGCGTGAAGGCCGAAGCTCTCGCGGTAATTCACCGTGATCCAATGGCCGTAAAGCTTCGCGACGGCGTAAGGGCTGCGCGGATAGAAGGGCGTCTTCTCGCTTTGCATGGGCTCCTGAATGAGCCCGTACATTTCCGAGGACGACGCCTGATAGAAGCGCGCTTTCGACGCCCCGAGCCGCATCGCTTCGAGCACATTGGTCACGCCCACGCCGGTGACGTTGGCGGTGAGCACCGGCTGTCGCCAGGAGGAGGCGACGTAGGACTGCGCCGCAAGATTGTAGATTTCATCGGGCTGGACGGCCTGCACGGTGCGCAGCAGGCTTGAGAGATCGGCGAGATCGGCGTCGTGCAAATTCAGTTTGCCGCTGATGCCGAGCCAGCGCAGGCGATGGTCCTCGACGCCCCGATGCGACGAACGCCGCACCACGCCGTGCACCTCATAGCCCTTATCGAGCAAAAATTGCGAGAGATAGGCCCCGTCCTGTCCTGTAACGCCAGTCACCAGCGCGCGCTTTCTCATCAATGGTCCTATTCGAATTGCCCGAGGGCCGTAACAAGGCGCGGCTTTGGCGGCGGCGCTGCAAAAAGGGCGTGCGACGCCATTACAAAATCAAGGCGCCTTAAGCAAGAGCGTGGGCGAACCGGCTAGGCCGGCGGCTCGAGCGCGGCTCTCAAGAAAAATCAGATGTCGGCGCTTCGCGCAAAGCGCGCACCATACGTTTGGAATCGATCACGTTATGTGCGTTTAGGCGATTCCGCCTAAACGCAGCGTTATCCAGGCTGCCCCCGGCAGCCCAAACCATCCCCGATGGCGGCTCAGGCCTCTTTGTCGGGCGGCGGCAATTTGCCTTCCGGCGTCGCCTTGTCGATAGCCTCCGGCAAATATTTGGCGAGAAGCTCCTTCGCCTTTTCGAGATCGATTCCGGCGTTCTTGGCGATTTCCTTCAGCTTGTCGGCGTTGATCGCCTTGCTGATGTCTATCTCGCTGATCTTTTCATTGGGGCCGAGGCCAATCCACGAATGGACCTGCTTGCCCAGTCCGGAATTCTCGAGATTCTTCACGACGCCGTCGAGTCCGCCTTGCTTCTCAACATATTCCTTCACAAGGGTCAGGGCTTCAGCGCCGATCACGCCGCCGGCGATCGCTTTAAGCCAACTCATGCTCATCTCCCTTTAAGAAAGCGTGCGCTTCGCGCCGCGCTGTTCCAGATAAGGCAGGGCATAGGCTTTACAATGGCGGGCGGGATCGGGATAGGTTAACCCGTTCATTCAAAAAGCAAATCCTCTTTTGGGCGGCCCCAGCGCAGGATTTCCTGCCAGATGGCTGGCGCTGTTTCGGCGTAGCGGAAAAGATGACGGTCCTGCGGATCGATCACGCCTTCGTCGAGCAGGAAATCGATGTCGAAGGCGCGTCGCCAGTAGTTTTCGCCGACGAGAATGATCGGGATCGGCTTGACCTTGCCGGTCTGCACGAGGGTGAGCGTCTCAAATAATTCATCGAACGTGCCGAAGCCTCCGGGGAAGGCGACCAGAGCCCGCGCGCGCAGCATGAAATGCAGCTTGCGCAGCGCAAAATAGCGGAACCGCAAGCAAAGCGACGGCGTGACATAGGTGTTGGGAAGCTGCTCATGCGGAAGCGTGATGTTGAGTCCCACCGTCTCGGCGCCGGCTTCGAAGGCGCCGCGGTTGGCCGCCTCCATGACGCCCGGTCCGCCGCCGGTGACGATGGCGAGGCGCGGCTGATCTCCGCTCTGGCGCGCCGCGCCGACGAGCGCGCCGAATTCGCGCGCGATCTGATAATAGCGCGAATTTTCGCAGGCCCGTTTCGCCGCCGCGAGCTTGCTGGCGAGGGCCGCGTCATTGGGCTCGGCGCTTGCGCGCGCCTGCGCTTCGGCGCGCCGGCGTTCCGCTACATCGGGCTCGACGATGCGGGTCGAGCCGAAGACGACGATCGTATCGGTGACGCCATGGCGGCGCAGCAGCAGTTCGGCCTTGAGATATTCGAGTTCCAGGCGCGGGCCGCGCGCCTCGGCGGAGGCCAGAAAATCAATGTCCTCGTCGGCCTTGCGATAGGAGGGACTGGAAAGGATCGCCTGCAGCCGCTTGGCCGCGGCCGGATCCGGGATGTGAGGCGCTGGGAGTCCGGTCGGCGCCCGCCCATCGGGATCGCGCCGAGGATTTCGCTCTTCGTCGCTCGCGGTCAATCATTCTCTCCTTGCATCCGCTCCCCGGCGCGTTTCTTTATTTCCGTTTCGCCGCGGCGTATATGACCCGCCGGACGCCGAAAGGCGAAGAATTGTCAAGGAGCAGGGCGAGCGCGCATGGCCGGGCATAGTCAATTCAAGAACATCATGCACAAGAAGGGCAAGCAGGACGCGATCCGCTCCAAGCTTTTTTCCAAGCTCGCCCGCGAAATCACCGTCGCCGCCAAAATGGGTCTGCCCGACCCGAATATGAACGCGCGGCTGCGCGCCGCCGTTCTCGCCGCCCGGGCCGAGAATATGCCCAAGGACAATATCGAGCGGGCGATCAAGAAGGCATCGGGCGCCGACGCCGAGAATTATGACGAGGTGCGCTACGAGGGCTATGCGCCGGGCGGCGTCGCCGTGATCATCGAGGCCCTGACCGACAATCGCAACCGCACGGCGGGCGAGGTGCGCTCCTATTTCACCAAGGCGGGGGGCGCGCTTGCCGAGACCGGCGCCGTGTCCTTCATGTTCGACCGGGTCGGCCTCATCGAATTCGACAAGAAAGCCGCGACGGAAGACGCGATGATGGAGGCGGCGATCGACGCCGGCGCCGACGATGTCTCGACGACCGACGAGACACATGAAGTGATCACCTCCGTCGAATCGCTGCGCGACGTCGCCAAGGCGCTCGAAGAGAAATTCGGCGAGCCGCGCAAGGCGGCGCTCGCCTGGCGCCCGCAGAATACGATCAAGGTCGACGATGAGTCGGGCGAGAAAGTCCTCAAGCTGGTCGGCTTGCTCGAGGACAATGACGACGTTCAGAACGTCTACGCCAATTTCGAGGTCTCGGACGCGCTCGTCGCCAAGCTTGCGGGCTAGAGCGTTTTGCAATTACGCTGACTCGGAGGGGATTCCCGAATCGCGGTTGTTTTGATTCAACCTTTTGGCTGGGCGGAGGCCAGCGGGGATGGGTGGATCATATTCTCAAGATTTGCGTGATCGGGTGATCGATGCGGTGGTTCGAGACGGCATGAGC
>VGDY01000052.1 GCA_016869555.1 Alphaproteobacteria bacterium
ACAATCAAAGAAAACATCAAAAAATCCGCTTGCCTTATTGTCGCTCCGCGACAATCATCCCAACACCGCGACCGAAAAGTATCATCCTGATTGTCGCGCTCTTCTCACGCAGTTTGTCGCGCCATAGTTTCGCCGCTTTTCGCTGAGACTCTTCGTCCTGCGATGCGCGAATGTCGGTTTTTAGCGAAGGAGTGGCGTATGAATCTGCGAAAGCGGGCGGCTGTCGCCGGCGCGCTGTGCGGCTCTGTCCTTTTGAGCGCTTCGATGTCTGCGGCGTTTGCGCAAGATGTGCGCATCGGCTGTTCACTCGTCCAGCAATATGGCGGCGCGGAAGTGAATGTCATGCTCGATCAGGTACGCTCGAGCGTCGGCGAGGGCGAGGCGAACGTCCTTCACGCCAAATATGTCGGTCTCAAGAACGATTGCAGCTCCAATCAGAACGCGTCTCGGGTGGTTCGCCTTTCTCCCGCGATGCACAAGCTTCTCGCCGAATACGGCGTAAACGTTCACCAATTCGCCGTTTCTCAGCGATAGCCCGGCGCGCGGATCGCAAACAAGCGGACGCCGGCGTCTCGCGCAAATCGCACGGCAAGCTTCCGGACTCGATCGATTCTGATGCATTTGGGCGATTGCGCCCGAATGCAGCTTGATCTCGTCTCCCTCCGAGACTGGAAACGCCGGCCGGGCGCAGGCTTTTGCGGCATCTGGGGACGACGGCGCGCGCGCGGTTTCGATACGCGGCGCGTCGCTGTAGAATTCGTTTCGAATCCGCCACGTCCCGTTCAGGCGCCAGAATATGCCAGCCGCCGAAGCCGGCTTCGTTCATCTGCATGTCCACACCGCCTATTCGCTGCGCGAGGGCGCGCTTGCGCTTGGCAAGCTCATCGACCTTGCGGCGCGCGATGAGCAGCCGGCGCTCGCCGTAACCGACACCAACAATCTCTTCTCGGCGCTGGAATTTTCGGAGAAGGCGGCGAAGGCCGGAATTCAGCCGATCGCGGGCGTGCAGCTGCGCGTCGATTTCGGCGACGGAAAGGGCGGGGCAGGCGCGGCGCGCGACGATCGTTTCGCCAATATCGTGCTGATCGCCAAGACCGAGGCGGGATATCGCAATCTGATGCGTCTCGCTTCTCGCGCCTTCCTCGACACGGCGCAGGGCGACGAGCCGCATGTGACGCTCGACGCCCTCGCCGCCGACGCGCAGGAGCTGATCGCGCTGACCGGCGGACCCGATGGCGCCTTGGACCGCGCGCTCGCAAACGGCGGACCGGAGCAGGCGCGCGCACGCCTCGCGGCGCTCGAACGGCTTTATGGCGATCGGCTCTATATCGAAATCCAAAGGCACAATCTGCCGGCCGAGCGGGAAGTCGAGCCGCAGCTGCTCGACCTTGCCTATCGCCGCGGGCTGCCGCTCGTCGCGACCAACGAGGCTTTTTTCGCGCAGCCCGGCGATTTCGAGGCGCATGACGCGCTGCTGTGTATCGCCGAAGGCGCGGTGGCGAGCGCAGATGCGCGGCGACGCGTTTCGCCGGAGCACTATTTCAAGACCCGCGCCCAGATGCGCGCGCTTTTCGCCGACCTACAAGAGGCGACCGGCAACACGTTGGAAATCGCCCGACGGGTCAGCTTCCGGCCGCAGACCCGCAAGCCGATCATGCCGCGCTTCGTCCGGCAAGCGGGCGAAGCGCGTGAACTCGACGAGATCGAAGCGCAGGAACTTCGACGACAGGCGAGCGAAGGGCTTGAGCGGCGCCTCGCGGCGCATGGTCCCGCGGCAGGGCGAACGCGCGAGGACTACGCCGCGCGGCTCGATTTCGAGCTTTCCGTCATCGAGAAGATGCGGTTCCCTGGCTATTTTCTGATCGTCGCGGATTTCATCAAATTCGCGAAGTCTCAAGGCATTCCGGTTGGTCCTGGTCGCGGCTCGGGCGCCGGGTCGCTCGTCGCCTATGCGCTGACCATCACCGACCTCGACCCGATCCGCTTTGGACTGTTCTTCGAGCGTTTCCTCAATCCCGAACGAACGTCGATGCCGGATTTCGACGTGGACTTCTGCCAGTCGCGGCGCGGCGAAGTGATCGACTATGTGCGCGCGCGTTACGGCGCCGATCGAGTCGCCCAAATCATCACGTTCGGCTCCTTTCTCGCGCGCGGCGTCCTGCGCAGCGTCGGCCGCGTGCTGGAAATGCCGCTGGGGCAGGTGGACAAGCTCGCCAAGCTGGTGCCCCAGAACCCCGCGAAACCGGTCACGCTCGCCGAAGCGCTGGCGAGCGAGCAGAAATTGCGCGAGGCCGTGGCGGAGGACGAACGGGTCAAGCGCCTGTTCAAAATCGCCGGCGCGCTCGAAGGGCTCTATTCCAACGCCTCCACCCATGCCGCCGGCGTCGTGATCGGCGACCGGCCGCTGCATGAGGTGACGCCGCTCTACCGCGATCCGAAATCCGACATGCCGGCGACCCAGTTCAATATGAAATGGGTGGAGCCCGCGGGCCTGGTCAAATTCGACTTTCTTGGGCTGAAGACGCTGACGGTCATCTCGACCTGCGTTTCATTGCTCGAGAAACGCGGGATTTCGCTCAATCCGACCGCCATTCCGCTCGACGACGAGCCGACCTTCGAGCTGCTGCGGCGCGGCGAGACGGTCGGCCTGTTCCAGGTGGAAAGCGCGGGGATGAAAAAGGCGCTGGTCGACATGCGCCCTGACCGTTTCGAGGACCTCATTGCGCTTGTCGCGCTCTATCGGCCGGGCCCGATGGCCAATATCCCGACCTATTGCGCCCGCAAGCTCGGCGACGAGCCGATCGAATACGACCATCCCGAACTGGAGCCGATCCTGAAGGAGACCTTTGGCGTCATCACCTATCAGGAGCAGGTGCAGCAGATCGCCAAGGACCTCGCCGGTTACAGTCTCGGACAGGCCGACATTCTCCGCCGCGCCATGGGCAAGAAGATCAAGGCGGAGATGGACGCGCAGCGCGAACGCTTCGTCTCCGGCGCGACGGAACACGGCATTCCAAAATCCATCGCCGACGCAATTTTCGACGCCTGCGCCAAATTCGCCGAATACGGCTTCAATAAATCGCATTCGGCGCCCTACGCCTTCATCACCTATCAGACCGCCTATCTGAAGGCCCATTATCCGGCTGAGTTCCTCGCCGCCTCGATGACCTTCGACAAGAGCCAGACGGACAAGCTCGCCGAGTTTCGCGACGAGGCGCGGCGGATGGGCGTCGCCGTTGGGCCGCCCTCGATCAATCATTCGGGAGTGGATTTCGACGTCGCGGCCGGCCCCGACGGAACGCTCGCCATCCGCTACGCCTTTTCGGCGATCAAGGGCGTCGGCGAGGGGCAGGCCGAGTCTCTTGCGCGCGCGCGGGGTGAGCGTCCGTTCGCCAGTCTCGCCGACGTGGCCAAACGGCTGAACCCGCGCGAAGTAAATAAGAAGACGCTCGAAAGTCTCGCCGCCTGCGGCGCCTTCGACGAGATCGAGCCCAATCGCGCACGGGCCTTCGCCGCGATCGAGCCGATGCTCGCCGCCGCCAACCGGCACGTCGAAGACCGCAAGGCGGGGCAGAATGCGCTATTCGGCGAAGCGGAGCCGGCGGACCTCGCGGTTCCAAAGACTCCGCCCTGGCCTGCCGCGGAAACCCTGCGGCGCGAATATGACGCGGCCGGCTTCTTCCTCTCCGGCCATCCGCTCGACGCTTACGCCAGTCTCATGCCCAAGCTGCGCGTGTCGCGCTGGATCGAGTTCGCCGCCTCGGTCAAGCGGGGGGCGACCGCCGGAAGGCTGGCCGCCGTGGTTCTGGACCGCGCCGAGCGGCGCACCAAGTCCGGCTCGAAAATGGGAATCGTGCAGCTTTCCGACGTCAGCGGGCAATATGAGGCGATCCTCTTCCAGGAAGGGCTGACGCAATATCGCGATCTCCTGGAGAAGGGCGCGGCGGTGCTGGTCGCCCTCTCCGCCGCGGTCGAGGGCGAGGACGTTCGCGCCCGCATCGTCGCAGTCGAATCTCTGGCCGCCGCGGCGGCGCGCGCTCAGAAAGGCTTGCGCGTCGTTGTCGGCGACGAGAGTCCGCTCGATCGGATCAAGACGCGGCTGGCCGGACGCGGCGAGGGCGAGGTGTCGATCCTGCTGAAGCGCGAGCAGGGACAGGAGGAGATCGAAATTCGATTGCCGGGGACCTATTCCGTCAACGCCGACGTCGCCGGAGCGCTGCGCGCCATACCGGGCGTGCTGGAGGTGGAATATCTGTAGCTTTAGCTAATCTTCCACAAGAGGTTTATGTTATAAATAACTGAATGTATGTAATAAAACTATGCGATTGAAATATCGACATTCTGCGAGCTGGGTGCTTTTCTGTGGAAGGTTCGGAACAAAGAACCGGCAGGTTCGTTGATTGAATGTCAGCGTAAAATACGACCTTCCTTACTCGCAGGAGATATCCATGGATGCGATGCTCTCCGACGCGGCCGCCTTCGTTGGCGCGCCGAATGCGCAGTTCCTCGCTCTGCTGCTCATCGGCGGCGCGATCGGTTGGGGCATGACGAAGCTTTCGCATCTGATGCATTCTGACGTTGCCGCCGGGGCGTTGCTCCTTTCCGCGGTGACGGGAGGATGGCTGGCCGCCGAACTCGCCGTTCGCGCCGGCGTCGGACCCCGCTGCGCCGATGCGGTGCTGGTCGCTGGCGCGATCGGCGCGGCGCTGTTCTGCGCAGGATGGCGCGCGCTGCACCAAGCGCATGGATCGCCTGAGGACATTGCGGTTCGTCATTGACGCGCCTAGCTTGGAGGGTGAGGAGACTCTCCGCTCTTGACCGTCATCGACCTCTTGAATGACGACCCGCGCCCGAAGCGGGGCGCGTCGCCCTTGCGCCATCCCGAGAAGGCCGGCCGTCCCGACGCGCCGATTCTACGCAAGCCGCCGTGGATACTGGTCAAGGCGCCGGGCTCGAAGGCCTGGGCCGAGACCAGCGGGTTGTTGAAGGACGCCGGGCTCGCCACCGTCTGCCAGGAGGCGGCCTGTCCCAACATCGGCGAGTGTTGGGAGAAGAAGCACGCCACCTTCATGATCATGGGCGAGGTTTGCACCCGCGCCTGCGCCTTCTGCAATGTCGCGACGGGATTGCCGGCGCCGCTCGATCCGACCGAACCGGGCAGGGTGGCTGAAGCGACGAAAGCGCTCGGCCTTTCGCATGTCGTCGTGACCTCGGTCGACCGCGACGATCTCGATGACGGCGGCGCCGGCCATTTCGCCGAAACCATCGCCGCGATCCGCTCGACATGCCCCGAAACGACGATCGAAGTCCTGACGCCCGACTTTTTAAGAAAGCCGGGGGCGCTGGAGCTTGTCGTCGCGGCGGGCCCCGACGTCTTCAACCATAATCTCGAAACCGTGCCGTCGCTTTATGTCACGGTGCGGCCGGGCGCGCGCTACTTCCATTCGCTGCGGCTGCTGCAGCGGGCCAAGGAGCTGAACCCGTCGCTTTTCACCAAATCGGGGATCATGGTCGGGCTCGGCGAGAGCCGCATCGAAGTGATGCAGGTCATGGACGACATGCGTTCGGCGGAGGTCGACTTCATCACCATCGGCCAATATCTGCAGCCGACCCGCAAGCACCATGCGATCGAGCGCTTCGTGACGCCGGAGGAGTTCGACTCCTATAGAGCGATCGCCTACGCCAAGGGCTTTCTTTATGTCGCGTCCTCGCCGCTGACCCGCTCGTCGCACCACGCCGGCGACGATTTCGCCAAGCTGCGCGCCGCGCGCGGGCGGCCCTCACCCCAGCCCTCCCCCGCTTCGCGGGAGAGGCAGTAGAGTCGGCCCTTCAACGAAATTTCGCTAACGCCGCTCGCGAGGGTCCCCTCTCCCATCCGAAGTCGGCTATTGCCGACTTCGGGTTCGATGCGCAAACCGGGAGCGCCCGGTTTGCGAAGCGGGGAGGGACAGGGAGGGGGTGCGGCCGAAGTAGGAGATCACGCCGCAAGCGCGTTCGAAATCTCCGCCAGAGTCGCGCGTTCGGCGTCGCTGACCTTTACTCCGCCAAAGCCCAAAAAGCCGCCCTCGACGCCGGCCTCGGCCACGAGATTGGCGATCTGATTGAGCCAGTGCTTGAAGGCTTTCGCCTCACTGGGCGCCTTCGAATCGAGGATCGACGCGGTGCGGCGCAGTTCGGCCAGCGCACGGTCCTTGAACTCATCCGGCTTGGCGCCGTCAACCACATTCTTCACGCCCTCGCGGGCGGCGGCGCGCCCCTCCGGCGTTAAGAGATCATTGACCACCGCCTTGATCAGCGCGTCGGCGTTCGGATCGGATTTCGCCATGGCCAAAGCCTTGGCGCTTGCGAATCCCTCCTGCAGCATCCCGATAAAACCGCTGGGGTCGCCGGCGCTGACCGCGAAGCCGGCAAGCAGCGGCGATTCGAGGATTTTCTTCCACTCGTCGGCCGTAAAACTGGATTTGTCCGCCATCGTTTCCTCCCATGGAATATTGCGCATCTATAGAGCCAGCGAGAACGCGTCTATAGAACTGCGCTCCGCCGGGATTGTTCCCAGAACGTGGAACGCGGCTTTTGCCGCTGCCGCGTCGATGAATTAGAAGCTTGGCTGCATGAAGAGTTTCCGCAACCGTCGCCACGTGCCGCACAGCGCCCGGGAAATGTTCGCGCTGGTGCGCGAGGTCGAGTCCTATCCGGCGTTCGTGCCGCTCTGCGAAGCCGTCCGCGTCCGCCGCCGCTCGGAGACCGCGCCGGGAGTGGAGCTGTTGCTCGTCGAAATGCAGGTCGGCTTCAAAGCCATCTGCGAGCGCTATGTGAGCCGGGTCAGCTGCGATTTAAACAAGCTCGACATCCGGGTCGAATGCGCCGAAGGCCCGTTTCGCAAGCTCGACAATCGTTGGACCTTTCGCGACGAGCCGGGCGAGGGCGCGCCCCGGTCGATGGTCGAATTCTTCATCGCCTATGAATTCAGAAGCGCGGCGCTCGGGCTGGTGATGGGGGCGATGTTCGATCGGGCCTTTCACAAATACGCCGACGCTTTCGTCAAGCGGGCGGATGAGGTTTACGGCCGCCGCTGAGCGAGCGCGACGGCTTCGATCAGCATCTCCAGCGCCTGCGCGACCGAGGCGGCGCGAATGTCGGCGCGGGACAAGGGTCCGAAGCGGCGCTCGACATGAGTCGCTTCGCCGCCGCGGCTTGCGCAGGCGAAATGAACGAGGCCCACCGGCTTTTCAACCGAGCCGCCGCCGGGTCCGGCGACCCCCGTCACCGCGACCGCGACATCGGCGTCGGATCGATCGATCGCGCCTAGCGCCATGGCGCGGGCGACCTCGGCGCTGACCGCGCCATGGCGTTCGATGAGCGGCCAGGGAACGCCCAGCATGTCGCGCTTCGCTTCGTTGGAGTAGGTGACGAAGCCGCGCTCGAACACGTCGGAGGCGCCGGCGATGTCGGTCAGCGCCGCGGCGACCAGTCCGCCAGTGCAGGATTCGGCCGTGGCCACGCGCAATCCCTTGGCGCGGGCCGCGTCGAGGAGGTTTTTAGTATTAACGTATATCGTATTTTGATCCATTACGTATCTCATAAATCCGAGTGACGTATCTCATACGAGACTCGGCTGTCATTCCCGACGCGCGCAACGCGCGCGATCGGGAATCCAGAGAAAAACCAGCGTTCCTGGATCGGCGCTGGATCCCGGTCAGGCCTTCGGCCTGCCGGGAATGACAAGGTCCGAGCGAATGCAGCAGGCAGACTCCCGCATCATACATCGCCCGTCGGCTTGCCGCGCAGCGCCTTCACGTCGCCGCGCTGTTTCTTGCCGGCGAGCCGCCTCAGCTTGGAGCCGAGCGTCGGCCTGGTTTTCTTGCGCGGCGGGGGCGGCGGGGCGGCGGCCGCGCGGATGAGGTCGATGAGGCGTTCGAGCGCGTCGGCGCGATTGCGCTCCTGCATGCGAAAACGCCGCGCCTCGATCAGCAGGACGCCCTCCTTGGTGAGGCGCCGGCCGGCGAGGCGCGCGAGCCGCGCCTTCACCTCATCGGCGAGGCTCGGCGAATTGCGGATGTCGAAACGCAGCCGCACCGCCGTTTCGACCTTCTGCACATTCTGGCCGCCGGGCCCCGAGGCGCGCGCGAATTCCTCCACGATCTCGGAATCGTCGAGCGCAATTCGATCGGTGACGCGGATCATGCGAGGCCCCAGCGTTGTGAACCGGTCTTATAACAGTTTGCGGTCGCCGGAGCCGTCGTTCGTCCGACCCCAGGACGCGGGAAGAAATCCAGACCATCTATGCGCGATTCTGGATTGCTTCGCCTTCGTCCCGCAAGGGTGCTCGCGAATGACGCGGACGCACTTCAATCCCTCACGGAAACCTTACCGTGGCGATCGCCAGCGCGGCCATGCCTTCGCCTCTGCCGGTGAAGCCGAGCCGCTCGGTCGTCGTCGCCTTGATCGCCACGCGGCCAATCTCGATTCCCATGATCGTGGCGAGGCTCTCGCGAATGCGCTCGCGATGCGGGCCGATCTTCGGCGCTTCGCAGATGATCGTGGCGTCGACATGGGCGATCGCGCCGCCGCGCGCGCACACCAGTTCGCAGGCGCGCGCCAGAAAGATCGACGACGCCGCGCCCTTCCACTGCGGATCGGAGGGCGGAAAATGCGCGCCGATGTCGCCTTCGGCGAGGGCTCCCAGAATCGCGTCGGTGATCGCGTGGGAGAGAACGTCGGCGTCGGAATGGCCGGCGAGGCCATGCGTATGGGGAACCGCGACGCCGCCGAGAAAGACCGCGTCGCCCGGTCCGAAGGCATGGACGTCATAGCCCTGGCCCATGCGGATATCGGGCAGATCGGCGAATGGCTTCAAGAGCTCCATGGCGCGGGCGAAATCCTGTTGCGTGGTGAGTTTGAAATTGGCGGCGTCGCCTTCGAAAATATGCACCTTCGCGCCGGCCGCCTCGGCGATCATGGCGTCGTCGGTATAGTCGCGCCCGCCGGCCGCCGCCGCGCGATGCGCCTTCAAGATTAGGTCGAAGCGAAAGGACTGCGGCGTCTGCACGGCGCGAAGCCGCGCGCGCTCCGGCGTCGCCACCACGACCCCGGCGCCGTCGATTTCCTTGATCGTATCGGCGAGCGGCACGCCGGGCGCGGCGGCGCCATGGATCGCCGCCGCTTCAATCGCGCGCGCGATGAGCGCGGCGTTCGCGAAGGGACGCGCGGCGTCATGGATCAGCACGATGTCCGGCGCGCCCTCTGCCGCCAGCGCCTCGAGGCCGTTCCTGACGCTGTCCTGCCGTGTCGCCCCGCCGAAGGCCGGCGGCAGAAGCCGCAACTGTTCAGCCGGCGAAAGCTCCGCCGCACTCGCGGCGTAATCGTTGACATCGTCGCGATGGATGACGACCTTGAGCGCAGCCTGAGGCGCGGCCATATGAAGGGCGTGAAGCGTTCGGGCGAGCAGGGTCTTTCCGGCGATCGGCCTATATTGTTTCGGAGGTCCGTCGCCGGCCCGCGCGCCGCGACCGCCAGCGACGACCAGAATGGCGATGGATGAGTGGTCAGGAGCGGCGCCCATGGCCGCTCTCTGTCGGTTTTCCACTTCGCCGTCAAATGCCGGCGGGACAGCAAATGCTATGTTGCAAGTGCGAAGAGAACTGCTTATGATGTGGGCAAGATGGCTGCTGCCGAAAATCTAGGCGTTGGCTTTGCGCCTCCGCCGCTGAGCATAGGCGGGCTCGCGTTGACCGGCCGCGCGCTGCTTGCGCCGATGGCCGGCGTGACCGATCCCACGATGCGTCGCATCGCCTTCCGCCTTGGGGCTTCGGCGACGGTGAGCGAGATGGTGACGGCGGCGGGCGTCGCTCGCGGCGATCGCGAGACGTCGATGCGCCTCGCACGCGCCGGCGAGGGCCCGCGGGTCATTCAGATCGCCGCGCGCGAGCCGGACGAAATCGCGGCGGCGGCGCGTTGCGCCGAGGCCGCCGGGGCTGACTGGGTCGACATCAACATGGGCTGTCCTTGCAAACGCGTCACCGGGGGCCTCGCGGGCGCCGCGCTGATGCGCGATCTCGATCAGGCGGCGCGGCTCATCTCAGCAGCCCGTCAGGCAATATGCGTGCCGCTCAGCGTCAAAATGCGTTTGGGATGGGACGATTCGAGCCGCAACGCGGCCGAACTGGCGCGGCGGGCCGAGGCTGAAGGCGCCGCGATGATCGCCGTGCACGGCCGCACGCGGCAGCAATTTTATTCGGGCCGGGCCGACTGGCGGGCGATCGCCGCGGTGAAGGACGCCGTGCGAATCCCGGTGATCGCCAATGGCGATTGCGCCGGAGAGGACGAAGCGGCCGAGATGATCGCAAACTCTCGCGCCGACGGGCTGATGATCGGCCGGGCGGCGATGGGACAGCCCTGGATCGTGGGCGACATCGCGCATTTTCTAAGGACCGGCAGGAAGCGCGCGCCGCCGACGCCGGCGCAGCGCGCGGAAATCGCGCGCGAACATCTCGCAGGGCTGGTGGCGTCGATGGGCGCGTCGGCAGGTCTGAGGCACGCGCGCAAGCATCTCGCCGCTTATGTCGATCGCTGGGGGGCCCCAACAGCGACGCCGGCGCGCCGCGCGCTGGTCACGACGGAGTCGCCCGATGAGGCGGCGCGGCTGATCGATCTGACGTTTCTCGGCGGAGAGCATGCGGAGCAGGGGGAAGCGGCATGAGCGTTACCGATCGCCCGCGCCGGAATGGCGCGCATTGCGCGAGTTATCAGCCGCTCAAAGTCATCAATGAGGCTGGCCGATCCTGTATGCTTGAGGCCTTGCCGAATCCGATCCTGACCGTCGCCCGCCACGGCGTCATCGAGGACGCCAACGGCGCCGCCGAGGTCTTTTTCGAACTCGGCAAACCCTTGCTCATCGGCCAGTCGCTCGATCGGCTGCTGCCGTTTGGATCGCCGCTGACCGCGCTGATCGACCAGGTCCGCGAGCGCGGCGCGACGATCAATGAATACAAGATCGATCTTGGCCGGCCCGGCCAGGACGTCGACCGACGGGTCGACGTTCATTGCGCGCCGCTTCCCGAGGGCGACGGGCTCGTGCTTGTCATGCTCCAGGAGCGGACAATTGCCGATAAAATAGACAGGCAGTTGACGCATCGCGGCGCTGTTCGCTCGGTTTCGGGGCTCGCCTCGATGTTGGCGCATGAAATCAAGAATCCGTTGTCCGGCATTCGCGGCGCCGCACAGCTGCTCGAATCCTCGCTCGGCGACCAGGATCGCGCGCTGACTCGGCTGATTTGCGACGAAACCGACCGGATTGTGCGTCTCGTTGACCGGATGGAGGTGTTTTCCGACGCGCGTCCACTACAGCGGGAGCAGGTCAACATCCATTCCGTGCTCGACCATGTAAAGCGCGTCGCGCAAAGCGGATTCGCGCGCAACATCCGCTTCATCGAGAATTACGATCCGTCGCTGCCGGCAGTTTTCGCCAACCGCGATCAGCTGGTGCAGGCCTTTCTCAATCTCGTGAAGAACGCCGCCGAGGCCGTCGGCGAGGCGGTCGACAGCGAAATCGAACTCTCGACCGCATTCCGGCCCGGGGTCAGCCTGCGCGCGCTGGGCGAAAAAAGCCCCATCGGACTGCCATTGGAATTTTGCGTGCGCGACAATGGGCCCGGCGTCCCCGAGGACATCGCGGCGCATCTTTTCGATCCCTTCGTGACGACGAAATCGACCGGAACTGGCCTCGGACTTGCACTGGTTGCGAAGATCGTCAACGACCACGGCGGCATCGTGGAGTGCGATTCCTTTCCCAGACGCACGACGTTTCGGGTGCTGATGCCGATGTTTAGGGCGAAACGGCCAGAACAACGCGAGGAACGGCGTGGATGACATCTCGCAGGCGCGGGAGAACCAAACAATGACGCGGGGAGAAATTCTCGTCGCCGACGACGACGCCTCCATCCGAACCGTCGTCGCCCAGGCGCTGTCGCGCGCCGGCTATGAGGTGCGCACCACCGGCGCGGCGGCGACGCTTTGGCGCTGGGTGCAGTCGGGCGAGGGCGACCTCGTCGTCACCGACGTCGTCATGCCGGACGAGAACGCCTTCGAACTGCTGCCTCGGATCAAGAAGCTGCGTCCAGAGCTGCCGATCATCGTCATGAGCGCCCAGAATACTTTCATGACCGCGATCAGGGCGTCGGAGCGGGGCGCCTACGACTATCTGCCCAAACCGTTCGACCTCAAGGAGCTTGTCGGCATCGTCGGTCGCGCCATGGCCGAGCCGCGCCGGCAGCCCGACAACAAAGGCCACGAAGAAATCGAGGGGATGCCGCTCGTCGGCCGCTCCCCGGCGATGCAGGAAATCTATCGCTCGCTGGCGCGGTTGATGCAGACCGACCTTACGGTGATGATCAACGGCGAGTCGGGCACAGGCAAGGAACTCGTCGCCCGCGCCCTGCATGACTATGGAAAGCGCAAGAAGGGTCCGTTCGTCGCCGTTAATATGGCGGCGATTCCGCGCGACCTGATCGAGAGCGAACTCTTCGGCCATGAGAAGGGCGCCTTCACCGGCGCCAACCAGCGCTCGGCCGGCCGCTTCGAACAGGCCGAGGGCGGCACGCTGTTTCTGGATGAAATCGGCGACATGCCGATGGAGGCGCAGACAAGGCTGCTGCGGGTGCTGCAGCAGGGCGAATATACGACGGTGGGCGGGCGCACGCCGATCAAGACCAATGTCCGGATCATCGCCGCGACCAATAAGGATCTGCGCATCCTGATCCAGCAGGGCCTGTTTCGCGAGGACCTCTATTTTCGGCTCAACGTCGTGCCGCTTCGGCTGCCGCCGCTGCGCGAACGCGCCGAGGACATCCCCGACCTCGTCCATCACTTCTTCAAGGTGGCGGCGAGCGAAGGACTGCCGCAAAAATATATCGAGCAGCCGGCGCTCGATCGCATGAAGAAATATCGCTGGCCGGGCAATATCCGCGAGCTTGAGAATCTCATCCGCAGACTCGCCGCCCTGCATCCGCAGGAAGTCATTTCCGACCAGCTCGTCGAGGCGGAGCTCGAACATGAGCTTCGCCAGGTCGAACCCGAAAAGTGCGCGTCTTCCGCCGCGTCGCAGGAATCGTCGGACGGACAGACGCTTTCGACCTCGGTCGAATTGCACCTCGCCAAGCTGTTTCGCGACTATGGCGACCAATTGCCGCCGCCCGGCCTCTATCACCGAATTATTCGCGAGATTGAGATTCCGCTCGTGTCCGCGGCGCTCGCCGCGACTCGCGGCAATCAGATCAAGGCCGCGGAATTGCTTGGGCTGAATCGCAACACGCTGCGCAAGAAGGTCAACGACCTCGACATCAGATTGATGCGCTCGCCAAGGTAGCGGCGCGCCAGGGGTTCAATTGCAAGCGGCGCGGGCGGAGCCTATACAGGCGCCATGGCCCTGACCGGAGATTCGGCTTCTCCGCCAAAGGCGAAAGGCAGGTCGCCGTTTCGCAGCTGGTTCGGACCGATCATCGTGATCGGCGCCGTCGGCTGCGCCTTGGCCACCTTTCTCGTCGTGGCGGAATTCGGCGCGGTGTCGCCGACGGACAATCGGCTGCTGCCGCTGCTCATCGTCAACGGCGTGCTGGTCGGCGTCCTGCTGGCGATGGTGCTGGTCAAGGCGTGGCGCCTCTACCGGGTGTGGCGGCGCGGCGAGGCGGCGGCGCGCCTTCATGTGCGCACGGTCGGCTTTTTCTCGGTCATCGCCCTGATTCCAGCGGTGCTGCTGGCTGTCGCCGGCTCGTTGACGCTGGAGCGCGTGCTCAACCCCACCTTCATGTCGAGCGTCAAGGTCTTCGTCCACAATACCGCCGAAGCCGCGGCGGTGTTTCGCGAGAGCCAGTGCCGGGCGCTGCTGCAGGAGGCGCAGCTCACCGCCTCCGATCTCGATCGCGCCGCCATTCTCTACAATACCGACCGGCCGTATTTTCACCAGATCTTCCAGTCGCGCGCGTATTTCCTGGGCTTCTCGGTCGCGGCGCTGGTAAAATCGAACGGCGAGATTCTCGACCGTATCGACGTGGCGCAGAACGCCGCTTCGATCATCATCGCCCCGCCAAAATCCGACTTCGAGGACGCGCGACGCGGCGAGCCGCTGTGTCTCGTGATCGATGACGGCAAGAGCTTCGTGGCGTTGCGCGTGCTCAGCGCCTTTCAGGACACTTTTCTTTACGTCACTCGGCCGATCGACCCGATCGCGGTGGAATTTCCCAAACAGGCGCAGAGCCTGATCAGCAGTTACGACGCTTTCGACAGCTATCGCGCCGCCGTGCAGCGGGCCTTCGTGTTGATGTATGCTTTTCTAACGACGATCATGCTGCTCTCGTCCATCTGGTTTGGACTGGACTTCGCCGATCGGCTGGTGACGCCGATCCGCGACCTAATCGCCGCGACCGACGAAGTGTCGGCGGGCAATCTCGACGTTCGCGTCAATGTCGACAGGCAGCACGGCGAACTGGCGCGGCTCGGCGAGGTGTTCAACAATATGACGACCGAGCTCAATCTTCAGCAGAGCCGGCTGATCGAGGCCAATCGGATCAATGACGAACGGCGCGAATTCACTGAGGCGGTGCTCGCCGGCGTCCCGGTGGCGGTGATGGGCGTGGATTCGGAGAGCGTCGTCACCATTTTGAACCGCTCGGCCGAGGAACTATCGCTCGCGGACGCCAAAGGGCAGGCGACCGTCGGAGCTTCCGTGGCGACGGTCCTGCCGGAAATCGTGCCGATTCTGAAGGACGCGGCGGAGGTCTTCCCGCGCGCCGTGCAAAGCCAGATCACCATCAAGCGCGGCGTCGCCGAGCGCACCTTGAATGTGCGGGTCACCTCGGCCCGCGCCGACGTCGGACAGCACAATTTTGTGGTGACGCTCGACGACATCACCGACCTCGTGATGGCCCAACGCACCTCCGCATGGGCGGACGTGGCGCGGCGAATCGCGCATGAGATCAAGAATCCGCTGACGCCAATCCAGCTTTCGGCGGAACGGCTGCGCCGCAAATACGGCAAGGTGATCCAGGAGGATCGCGATATTTTCGATCAATGCACGGATACGATCGTGCGCCAGGTCGACGACATCAAACGGATGGTCGATGAGTTTTCATCCTTCGCGCGTATGCCGAAGGCGCGCCCGGAGCGCGACGATCTCAACGAATGCATTCGGCAGGTGGCGTTCCTCATGCGCGTCGGCAACGCCGATCTCGATATCGTCGAAGATATGCCGGAGAGCCCGGTCATCGCGCAATTCGATCGGCGCTTGCTGTCGCAGGCGCTCACCAATATCGTCAAGAACGCCGTCGAAGGCGTCGCCGCACGCGACGAAAAGGACACTCAGGAAAAGGGACGAATCGAAATCAAGTTGAATGTGCGCGATCGCATGGCGGAAATCGATGTGATCGACAATGGTAAGGGCTTTCCGGCGATGAACCGGCAGCGCCTGCTGGAACCGTATATGACGACGCGATCGGACGGCACCGGCCTAGGCCTCCCGATCGTCGCCAAGATCGTTGAGGATCACGGGGGACGGCTGGAGTTGCTGGACGCGCCGTCAGGTCGGGGGGCCTGCGTCAGGCTGATCGTGCCGCTCGCCGCGGAGACGTCCACGAAAGAAGAGTCGCGCGCGGCGAGCGTCGGGACCGACAGCGCGCCGGCGCAAGAGAACGATGCGGGGCAGAGTGGGGTATAATGGCCACCGATATTTTGATTGTCGATGATGAAGAGGACATCAGAGAACTCGTCGCCGGAATTCTGAAGGACGAGGGGCATGGGGTCCGAACCGCCAAAGATTCCGAGGAAGCGCTGGCCGCCATCGCCAGCCGGCGGCCGCATCTTGTTTTTCTCGACATCTGGCTGCAGGGGTCTCGGCTCGATGGGCTCCAGGTGCTCGAACAGGTGCAGAAGCAGCACAAGGGCCTGCCGGTGGTGATGATTTCCGGCCACGGCAATATCGAAACAGCGGTCAGCGCCATCAAGATCGGCGCCTACGACTTCATCGAAAAGCCCTTTAAGGCCGACCGCCTGGTGCTTGTCGCCGAGCGCGCGCTCGAAGCCTATCAGCTGCGGCGCGAAATTTCCGCCTTGCGCCAGCGGGCAGGGGCGTTCGACCGCATTGTCGGCGATTCCCCGGCCGCGCATCAATTGCAGCAGCTCATTGGCCGCGTCGCCCCTGTGAATTCGCGCGTGCTGATCACCGGCGCGCCCGGCACCGGCAAGGAACTCGCCGCCCGCTGCATCCATGAGGCTTCGACCCGCGCCGGGGGACCGTTCGTCGTCATCAATTCCGCGACGATCACCCCTGAAAATATGGAGATCGAGCTATTCGGGCGCGAAGGCGCGGACGGCGAGCGCAAGATCGGCGCGCTCGAGGAGGCGCATGGCGGCACGCTGTTCCTCGACGAAATCGCCGACATGCCGAAGGACACGCAGGCGAAAATCCTGCGCGTGCTGGTCGACCAGACGTTCCAGCGGATCGGCGGAACGAACAAGGTCCAGGTCGACGTGCGCATCATCTCCTCGTCGGCGCGCGATCTCGCCTCGGCGATCGAGGAAGGCGCGCTGCGCGAAGATTTGTTCCACCGCCTCGCGGTGGTGCCGATCCGGGTCCCGTCGCTCGCCGAACGGCGCGAGGACATTCCCGCCCTCATCGACTATTTCATGGAGAACATGTCGCTCGCGTCGGGCATGCCGCGCCGGCTGATTTCCGAAGACGCGCTCGCCGTCCTCCAGTTGCACGACTGGCCAGGGAACATCCGGCAGTTGAAGAATAATGTCGAGCGCCTGATGATCCTCACATCTGGCGATCCCGGCGCGACGATCACCGCTGAAATGCTTCCCGCGGACGTTGGCGAACTTGTGCCGGCGACTCCCGCCGGCATACGCGGCGAAAAATTGATGAGCCTGCCGCTCAGAGAAGCGCGGGAAGTTTTCGAACGCGAATACCTCATCGCGCAGCTCAATCGTTTTTCCGGGAATATTTCCCGCACGGCGGAGTTCATCGGCATGGAGCGATCCGCCTTACACCGAAAACTTAAGTCGCTATTTGTAGAGTCATAAATACAATAAGATACTAGAAGCAATTGATGTAAAACATCAATTGGTGACCCGCGGCCCGTCAAGGCTTCACATCGGACAAATTTAGAAAAATCGTGGCGCCATTGGACCGGGTTGCGCCTTGCGCTTCGCCATTTGAAGGGTTCTAATGAAAATTGCGGCGAAAAAAGAAGAACGATCCCTGGGGGGCGGCGTCAATTCCGCTCGGCAAGAAAAAGAACAGGACAGCCGATGTCGTCAGAGCGTTCGCAGAATCTGCAAGATACGTTTTTGAATTTCGTCAGGAAGAATAAAGTCCCGCTCACCATCTTCCTCGTCAATGGCGTCAAGCTCCAGGGAATCGTCACCTGGTTCGATAATTTTTGCCTTTTGCTGCGGCGCGACGGGCATTCCCAGCTCGTTTACAAGCACGCCATCTCGACGATCATGCCCGGACACCCCATACAAATGTTTGAGCCGGGCGACGAAGAGGCGCAGGCCGACAAGCAGCGGTAGGCGATTGAGGGCGGAAAGCGAAGCAACCAACGGCGAGACGCCAAACGGCGGCGCAGCCCGCGTACTGGTCATTGGACCCTATCTGGCGGCCAGAGGCGGGGCCGCGCGCGCGCGGGACCCAGCGGCGCGCCTTGCCGAGGCGGTGGGGCTCGCGCAGGCGATCGACCTCGATGTCGTCGGCGAATTGGCCATCGCGCTCGGCGAGGTTCGGCCGGCGACTTATCTCGGCAAAGGCAAGGTCGAGGAGATCGCGGAAATCGTCGAGGCGAAGGACGCTGCGCTGGTCAGCATGGACTGCCAGCTCTCGCCCGTGCAGCAGCGCAATCTTGAGAAAGCCTGGAACGCCAAGGTCATCGACCGTACCGGGCTCATTCTCGAAATCTTCGGCCAGCGCGCCCGCACCAAGGAGGGCGCGCTGCAAGTGGAGCTCGCCCATCTCGCCTATCAGAAATCCCGGCTCGTGCGCTCCTGGACCCATCTCGAACGCCAGCGCGGCGGCTTCGGCTTTCTCGGCGGCCCTGGCGAGACGCAAATCGAAACCGACCGGCGCCTGATCGAGGAGCGGATGCGCCGCATCGAGCACGATCTCGACAAGGTGAAGCGCACCCGCGCGCTGCATCGTAAGACGCGGCGCGACGTTCCCTATCCCGTGGTCGCGCTCGTCGGCTATACGAATGCCGGAAAGTCTACGCTTTTCAACCGTCTGACCAAGGCTGAGGTGCTCGCGCAGGACATGCTGTTCGCGACTCTCGATCCGACGCTGCGCCAGATCAAGCTGCCGCATGGCGGGCGCGTCCTGCTCTCGGACACGGTGGGATTCATCTCCGACCTGCCGACGATGCTGGTCTCGGCCTTTCGCGCGACTCTCGAAGAAGTGACGCTCGCCGACGTGGTGCTCCATATTCGCGACGTTTCCCACGAGGATTGGGAGGCGCAAGCGCAAGACGTCGAGGCGATCCTCGCCGAACTCGGCCTCAAGGGCAAAGCCGAGGGCCGAATCCTCGAGGTCTGGAACAAGATCGACGCGCTCGATCCGGACCGGCTTTCGGCGCTACGGCTGGCCGCGCGCGGGATCGAGCCGCAGCGGCGGCCGATGCTCGTATCGGCCTTGACCGGGCAGGGGCTCGACGAACTGCTGACGCGGATCGAATCGATCCTGGCGGCGGGACGCGTCCGGTTTGAACTCGACCTCGACGCCGCCGACGGCGCCGGACTCGCCTGGCTTCACGCCCACACCGAAGTGCTCGAACGCGAAGCGCAGCCACAGGGCGGCGTCCATCTTGTGGTGCGCGTCGATCCGGAGCGCTCCGACGGTCTCGCCAGACGCTTTCCTCAGGCTGAGATCATAAGAGAATCCGGCCGGCGGCGCAGGCGGGCGGCGTCGTAGCGTCAAGCCGTCTTGCTCTCGGCCGTCTTGCTCTCGGCCGTCTTGCGCTCAGCCTCCTTGGCCTCGACCCACAGCGCCTCCATCTCGTCGAGAGACGCCGCTTCAGGCGAACGCCCATTCTCGGCAAGCCGCTGCTCGATATGATGGAACCGCCGCTCGAATTTGGCGTTGGCGCCGCGAAGCGCTTGTTCGGGGTCGACCTTGGCGTGGCGCGCGAGATTGGCGACGACGAACAGAAGATCGCCGATCTCCTCTTCGAGCGCCGGCGATGCGCTGGCGCCGGGATGGCTGAGTTCCGCGGCGACCTCTTCGGTTTCCTCGCGAATCTTGTCGAGAACCTGATGTGCGTCGTCCCAGTCGAAACCGACCGCCGAGGCCTTCTGTTGCAGCTTTAGGGCGCGGGTCAGCGCGGGCAGGGCGAGCGGTGCGCCGTCAAGAACGCTCGCCGGCGGCCCGCCCTGCTTCGCCGCCTTCTCGCGCGCCTTGATCGCGCGCCACTGTTCGTTGACGCCGTCGGCGTCGAGCGATTGGCCATCGCCGAAAACATGGGGATGCCGGCGGATGAGCTTGTCGCAAATGGCGTCGACCACGTCCTTGAAGGCGAAAAGCTCCAGCTCCTGCGCCATCCGCGCATGGAAGACGACCTGCAGCAGGAGATCGCCCAATTCGTCCTTGAGGTCGGCTAGATCGTTGCGCTCGATGGCGTCGGCGACTTCATAGGCTTCCTCGATCGTGTAGGGCGCGATCGAACGGAAATCCTGCTCGAGGTCCCATGGACAACCGCTGCCCGGCGTGCGCAGCGCCGCCATGATTTCGATCAGTCGGGCGACGTCGCCGGTCGATCGGGCCGACATGAGGTTTCCCCAAAGAAAAGCGCCGCGGCCCTCAAGAGGATCGCGGCGCGTCGATGACGGGAGAGCGACTCAATCCAGAATGATGGAGAGCGCTTCCCGGCCTTTCGCCGTATCGACGACCTGCATGGTGACGGGCTGCCCTTCGGCGAGCCGGTTCACGCCCGACGGGCCCAGGATCGAAATATGCACGAACACGTCCTTGCCGCCGTCATTCGACTGCACGAAGCCGAAGCCCTTGGTCTCGTCGAACCATTTCACCTTTCCGGAGACCGGAACGGCGGTCGACGGATCCGGCGCCTGACGACGAGGCCGGGGACTGTCGAATCCACCACCTCCGCTGCGTGGCGGCGGCGGCGCGCGCTCGGCGGCGCCGGCGAGATCGACTTCGAGAATGCGCGCCACCTGCTGGCCCTTGACCGAGCTGGTGACCTGCACCTGCAATTTCGCGCCCGGCGGCAGGGAGTCATAACCCGCCGCCTGGACGGCGCCGATATGGAGAAAGGCGTCGCCGGTGCCATTGGCGAGTTCGACAAAGCCGAAGCCCTTATCGGTCTTGAACCATTTCACGATGGCGTCGACAGCGGGTTCGTTCATCATCGGGGGCGGCGCGTCCGGAAATCCGCCGCCTCCAAACTGCGAACGCGGCGGCCGGCTGGGCCGCGGAGCGTCATAACCAAACGGGGCGTCATCATCGAACCCGCGCTTGCGGGGGCCCCGAAAGTCTCTACCTTTGCTCATGTCTACCTGCTCGTCTCCGCCAAAAACGGCAAGACTGCTATGCCAACCTTAGTGCGCCCAGGCGTTTCCGATCAGGCGGCAAAAAATGTGCCCGTTCGCAAACGACGATGATGTGCTCTTGAATGCCATATAGTCCCGCGCAGCGAGCCTTTTACCAGAGTTTCGCCCCGGAAGGCCAGAAAATTCCGTCGGGCGATCCAAAAATCCAAACATTCGCCATGGTTTGACGACCGCGGCCCGCCGCAGGCTCGGCGGGAATGTTAGAGTTTGCAGCGCTTTAGATCAGCGCGCCACGGAATTTCGACGCCGGTCGTCAAAGCTCCCGCCGCTTTGCCGATGAGATGGTTCGCGGCGTCATGCGCGGCGGAGTTTTGTCGGCCGCTCGTCCAGGACGATCATGCGGTCGACGAAAGAAGGAGACAAAGGCGCGAGCGCGGCAACCGTCATCCGTGATTCGCATAATCGATATTATGGAACTAGTTTGGACGCCCATAGAGCGGCGTCTGCTGCGGCGTCAGACCTCCAGCGCCATGCCGTCAAACGCCGGCGTGACGTTTTCCGGCAAAATCTCGGCAAGCGCGTCGTAATCGAGATCGACGTGCAGATCGGTCAGCACGGCGCGCTTCGGCTTGAAATGGGCGATAAAGTCCAGCGCCTGTCCGACGGAAAGATGCGTGCCGTGCCGCTGATGGCGCAGCGCGTCGATGATCCACAGGTCGAGCCCTTCGAGATATTGCGCGCTCTCGGGCGGGATGGCGTGAAGATCGGGCGTATAGGCCACATTGTCGAAGCGAAAGCCGAGCGCGTCCATGTCGCCATGGTCGAGCCGGAACGGCGTCGCCACGATCGCGCCGCCGGGGCCGTCGACCGTCACGGCGCGTCCGAGATGCAGCCGATGTTCGGTCATCAGCGGCGGATAGAAACTGCCGGGCGGCGTGTTGAAGATATAGTCGAACTTTCTGGCGAAAGCGCCGGACGTGGGCGCGTCCATATAGGCTGGAATGCGCCGGCCGTTCATGATCACCAAGCCACGCAAATCGTCGACGCCATGGGTGTGGTCGGCGTGCGGATGGGTATAGAGGACCGCGTCGAGGCGCTGGACGTTTGCGTCGATGAGCTGCTCGCGCAGATCGGGGCCGGTGTCCACCAGCACTTGCGTCGCCGCTTCGGCCGGCCCGCGCGCGACGAGAATCGAGCAGCGCCGGCGCCGGTTCTTCGGATTGTCGGGATTGCATTTCCCCCAGCCCTGCCCGACGCGCGGCACGCCGCCCGACGAACCGCATCCGAGAATCCTGATGTTGAGGCTCACGCGGCGGCGTCCGGCGGCGGCATTTTCGAAAACAGCCGCAGCGCGTTTTCACTCGTCGCGCGCGCAAGTTCGGCGACGCTGATCCCCTTAACCTCGGCGAGCATGCGCGCGGTGTCGACGACGAAGGCCGGCTCATTGCGCTTGCCGCGATGCGGGGTCGGCGCGAGAAATGGCGCGTCGGTTTCGACCAGCATCCGCTCCAGCGGCATGTCGCGGGCGATGTCGCGCAGATAGTCGGCGTTCTTGAAGGTCACGACGCCGGAAAAGGAAATATAGAGCCCGAGATCCAGCGCCGTCTCGGCGAGCGCGCGGCCGCTGGTGAAACAATGGAGCAGGGCGGGGAAAGCCCCCTTCCCCATTTCGTCTTTCAAAATGGCGGCGCAGTCCTCGTCGGCGTCGCGCGTATGAATGACGAGCGGCAGACCGGTTTCGCGAGCGGCTTGGACGTGAATCCGGAAAATGCGCTGCGCCACATCGCGCGGCGCATGGTCGTAGTGATAATCGAGTCCCGCTTCGCCCAGGCCCACGCATTTCGGATGCTGCGACAGGGCGACAAGCGCTTCGACCGTCGGCTCGGCTTCTTCATGCGCATGATGGGGATGCGTCCCGACGGTGCAGAACACGTCCGGATAGGCTTCGGCGACCGCCTTCACCTGATCGAAACGCGACAGATGCGTCGAAATCGTAATCATCCTGGCGATCCCGCGCGCCTTGGCGCGCGCGATCGTCTCCGCGAGCTCGGGCGCGAACTCGGGGAAATCCAGGTGGCAATGGGTGTCGATCAGCATCGGTCTCGGTCAGGAAGGAGCAGCGTCCCGCCGGCCGGAAGCGGATGTTTCGATCCGCTCCGGGGCCTGCCGACGCGCTGGGGCCATCGTCGCAATATGGCTCGCCCGGCGGAAAACACAAATATCGAACGCCCGCTCCTTCGCCGCTCGGCGGCGCGGCGCTATATTTTAAGGCAGAGCGATCCGCGCGCTGTCGCGCGCAGGCGGAACATTCGCGGACCGGGAGGAAATCATTGACGCAATCTTCGGCCCAGGGCGGCGACGCACGCCAGCCGGCGACGATCAAGGACGTGACCGACGTGCTCGGCGAGATTGACGATGCGACGCTGTCGGCGATCATGGATTTACGCCCGACGATCGCCGACGTCGAGGAGGCGTCGATGTGGATGTCGGGCGATCGGGACGTGTTCGGCGCCGGCGCGCCGCTGAAGGACGTGGCCGGCGAAATCGTCTCGCTGCTCGGCGACGACGACGAAGAGAGCCTGCCGCCCGTGATATGAGCGTCGCCGCGTCGCCGGGAAGCCGGTGACAAAAATGCCGGCCCTCCCCATCTAAACTCCGTCAACCGCAGGCGGAGCGCGATTTATGGCCATCGTCCTCAACCACACCATCGTGCCGGCGCACGACAATGACAAAGCAGCGCGCTGGTTCGCGCGAATTTTCGGCCTGCGTTACGACGGCCCCAAGGGCCATTTCGCGCCGGTAAAGGTCAATGACGCGCTGACGTTGCTGTTCAACACGGACGACTCCGTTGGAGTCAGTCACTATGCGTTTCACGTCAGCGACGATGAATTCGACATGATTTTCGGTCGGGTGAAGGAAGAAGGCGTGGCCTTTGGCAGCGCGCCCGGCCGGTTCGCCGACGGCCAGCTCAACGACTGGAACGGCGGCCGCGGCTTCTATTTCAAGAGCCCGGACGGCCACATCCTCGAACTGATGACCGCGCCGCAGTAGGCTCGTTCGCGCTCAGCCGATCGCCAGGCCAGTTTCAAAGCGCAAATATGGCCTCACCGCAGAACCTCCCGCCCCGTTTGGGCGGTCGGTTCTGCGACAAGGGCTACGCCAGCTTACTGCTGAGCGGGCGGCGGCTCGGCCGCGGGCGCCTCGGCGGGGGCCGCCGGCTTCGGCTTCGGTTTGGGCTTCGGCTTGGGCTTG
>VGDY01000053.1 GCA_016869555.1 Alphaproteobacteria bacterium
CAGTCGAACTTCATCAGGGCCAGCGGACATAAGCGCCGCGCCAAAAGGCCGGACATATGACCGAAACCCGCCACCCAGGTTCTCCGCGCCGAGAAAAAACCGCTTGCCAAGCGGGGCCGTCCACATATGACAAGGTCCGACCGAACGGATCAGGCGGAATTCGTATCACTTGTTTCGCCACGTCGCCATGGAGCGCGGCTCGCGAAATAGTGGAGATTGGTTTTTCGCGCAAAGCGCGCACGACGCTTTTGAGATCGATCACGTCATCCGCCTTTGGGCGAGTCCGTGCGAATTCCAGTAGTAGTATCTCGGTTTGAATTTCGGCCCACGACGCATAGCAGTCGCCCCGCCAGACGCGATCGCGATAGCCGTTACGCTGGGCCAGTCGATCGGGCGAACGCTCGCCATGGGCGGCGCCTGTGAGCGCGCCGACCTCTAGCTCCATCAGCCGCTCGGCGGCGAAACCGATCATCTCGCGAATGAAATCAGCGTCGGGGGACTTTTCCAGAAGCGCTCGCAGGCTGATCATCTCGTCGGTCATCGGTGGGTTCCTCGGTTGCGTTGAGATTCGCAAACCGACCCTAACCGGCGAATCGCCGGTGGCCGCCGCAAGCCGCTCGCTCGCTACGGCGCTATGAAAAGCGCGCTTCGCGAGCGGCTTGCTCCCGAACTGCTACACCACCGGCGGGGACACGACCCAGAGATGTTTCGTTGCACCGTCCCGCGACACGTTCTGCACGGACGAAAAAGGGCGGTTCGTGAACATAACGCGCGACGGAATGGTTCTTTCTCCGCGCTGAAGTCGCATAAGGCCCATTCTGTTAAATGAGCCTTTGCGCAATTTTTAAGTTGCGCAAAGGCTCGACGTAGCCAAGGAGAGAATATTATAGATGCGGTATTTCTGATTTCTTATCTAACGCTCCTCAGCTTAGCTCGACGATGACGATAATAATTATACATTTCATGCCCAAAAACTTCTTTCAAAACGCGCCGCAGGTCGGCCGATGAACTAGGTGGTATCTGCTGTTTTTCCTCGACAAACCTGATTGCCTTAATGACTGCATTGTATCCGATACGACATCCGATTGCCCGTTCGTAATTATAGGCCATGGCATCGCTCCTTCATTCATCCAAGGGCGAAAAATTACGGTCATGTGCTACCAGCACAACCTTCTCTCCATACGCGATGATCAATCCGAACCGCTCCCTCCCCTCCGCCTGAATCTCTTCGCCGCGCGGCGTTTTAAAGCGTGTGATTTCGCAAAGCTCATAGAACCTCGGCCACGGAATGGTCATGACTGGTTCCCCGCCACCCAGCCTCACCCTTTCTTGGAGACGGGCATTCAGGTCGTCGACGATACTTTTAACGCTGCGCGGCATAATGGATACCTAGGTTCAACGTAGAGAATGTGTAACACATATGTAAGGAATCTTAAAGCGCCTTTTGGCTTTGCGCGGTCATTTTTCGAAGCCTTCGATCACGGTCCGACAGCGCCTAACAGCCATTAGGCGTGGGGCTAGAGAATGCGCACGGATCCAGCGCAATTAAGCTCCACCGCCGACAACGGAAAATCCCTGTAGAGAGAAGCCGTGGCGCATAACCCGCCATTATGGAACTTTGCTTTTTGTGGCGCGACGCGAACGTCCCGCCTGCCAGCCAGAAGTTTCCGCGTTCCACGCAAAGCCAAAATTCAAAACTGAGACATTCCCCAAACGCAGCGTGCTCCAACGCTCGTCGCTGCTCACGCCGCCTGCGACGGATCGTTCCAATAGCCCTCGGACCGGGCGATCCTGGCGTATTCCGCATGCACCATCGCAGGGCCATACAGCCGCTCGAGTCGGCGTACGACAAAATGGCCGCGCGCCAGACTCTGGAAGTGCTCGGTGAAGGCGACGTTGATCGCCGCGCCGCTGATCGCGCCGATCACCGGGACCGCCTGCGCCGCGGTCTTTTGCGTGACGACCACCCCGAAACGCGCCCCGATCGCCCCGATCAGACGGGCGAGCGCCGGCGCCGCCTCGTTGGAAACGCGCCGGACGGTCAGAAAGCGCGCCGCTTCCGACACGGATTTGGCGAGCATGGCGCGCAGCACCAGATAGCCGCCTTCGAGCACATTATCTTCCGCGGCATGGCCGCCGAGGGCGAAAACCTCGAGGCAGGCGAGGGCCGCGCCAGGTTGACGCATGTCCTCTCCCTCCGCCTGGGCGATTTCCGCGATCGAGCGCAGCATGATCGTCGTCGACACCGGCAGTTCGATCGGCAGGCTGGCGAGCCCGACGGCGCCGCCGACGCCGCCGGAGAGCGCCGCGAGACGACGGTGAATCCGCACCGAGTCTTTCCTCGGCTGCGCATCGAGGCTGGCGAGGGCCATTTTCATCGCCGTGGCGAGCGCCTTTTGCGTGGCGGCGGCGGCGGCGGCCTGCAGACGCGGCGGCAAGGTCAAGGAGCTGAAATTCAGCTGTCGGCTCGCCAGTCCTGCCAGCCGCGACGCGAAACTCTGTCGCTCCAGCGCCGCGACGGCGGCGCGCAGGGCTTCGGCGTCTGACGGCGACAGTCCTGCGTCGACGAGAACGGGAAGCGGATGAGAATTCGTCACCGATGGGCCTGGGCTTTGTCGATTTCAGTTAAAATCGGTTACTTCCGCGGCCTTTGCAAGCGCTGCACAGGCGCGACCGAAAAAGCGCAGGTCCCGCGAGGCGCGCGCCGCCGCGCATGGAATGCTTCCAGCAATGATGTCTGTTCTGTGTCCGCCTGGAGCGGCGCTGTTGCATTTCAGCCAATGTTCTGTACTGCAGGGCGTGTAACTGCAAAGCATGCGTTCGCGGCTCCGCTTTAGGCGCGGCTGTCGCAGGTCAGGCGCGGTTGTCGCAGATCAGCAAAAGGAGGACTGGATGCTGAAGTTTGGTTTAGGTCGCGCGGTGAGCGGCGCCTGCTTGCTGGCGCTGTTGGCGCCGGCCAGCGCGCTGGCGGGCGATCGCGTCGGCACCTTGCAATGCCGGCTGATGGGCAACGGCATCAGCGTTGTGGTCGAAAATCAGCAGATGGACTGCATCTATCGCGACGATGCGGAAGGCGCGATTCCGTCTCATTACATCGGCGTCCTCACCAAGGTCGGCGCCAATGTGACGATCAACGGTCCCGGCGAACTCGCGTGGGGCGTCGTCGCGGCGACCAACCAAATTGGTCCGGGCGCGCTTGCGGGCTCCTATGCTGGCCCCGAAGTCTCGGTCAAGGTCGGGGTCGGCGGCGGCGGCGCGATCCTGGTCGGCGGTTCCGACAACACCTTCTCGCTGCAGCCCTTCCAGGTGGAAGCCGGCTCGGGCGTGGGATGGACCGCCGGCGTCGAGCGCCTCACGCTCGCCTATGTCCCGCCGCCGCCGCCGCCCATGCCGCGTCATCGACGCCACCATCATCATCGCCACGGCCACTAGATCACGCTGCGTTCAGGCGGACTCGCCTGAACGCAGATCACGTGATCGATTCTAATAATTTAGAGCGCGCTCTACGCGAAAAGCCAGTTCCCGCTTTTTCGCGAACTGCGCATTAGACCGGCGCGGAGAAGCTCAGCAGCCTGTCGGTAGGAAAATCATAAAGCCTCGCGCTTTCGCGCCAGTCCGGCGCGAGCAGCGCGAGGCATTTTTTTGCAAATTCCTCGGGCGTCTTAAGGGTCATCGGGTCTTCGCCGGGCATCGCCTGCGCGCGCATGCGGGTGCGCAGCGGACCCGGATTGGCCAGCATCACCGTGACGCCGTCGCCGGCGACCTCGGCGGCGTAGGTGCGGGCCATCGCTTCGAGCGCCGCCTTCGAGATCGCATAAGCGCCCCAGAACGGCTTCATCGTCGCGCGGTGCGCCGCGCCCGAGGTGAGGAAGACGACGCGTCCGGCGCCCGATGCGCGCAGAAGCGGGTCGAGCGAACGGATCAGCCGCCAGTTCGCCGTGACATTGACCGCCATCACGCGATTCCAATCCTTCGGATCGACATGGGCGAGCGGCGACAGAGGGCCGAGCAGACTGGCGTTGCCGACAAGGACGTCGAGCCTGCCCCAGCGTTCGAACAGCGCCGCGCCGAGTCGGTCGAGCGCGTCGAAGTCGGCGAGGTCGCAGGGCACGAGCGTCGCTTCGCCGCCGAGCGCGCGAATCTCGTCGTCGAGTTCTTCAAGCGCGCCTTGCGTGCGCGCCAGAGCGACGATATGCGCGCCGTCGCGGGCGAGCTCCAGCGCGAGGGCGCGCCCGATGCCGCGCGACGCGCCGGTGACAAGAGCGATGCGGGGAGGAGGGCGAAGCGTCATGACGATCTATTCGAACAAGGACGGCCTGAGGCCTTGACGCACATGAACCAGCGCTCGGATTAGGACGTGGTTTCCTTCGTCGCAATAGAAAACAACATGCGATTGGAAATGAAACTGTCGCAGGCGAGCTAGAACCTCTTCTCTGCTGACGCCTGTAGCCGGAAAGTCAGCGAGCAATCCAAATGTGCGCTCTAGTCCCGAGTAGTAGGCTTCGGCCTGATAGGCCCCGAACCTCGCCTCGGTAAACGCATAGATGTCGAGTAGATCGGCGCGGGCGCGGCGAGAAAGATGGAACTCAGCCACGCCGTTGGTCAGCGCGACAACGAGCTTCTGTTAGAATGTCGCCCATCGTCGCTTCTGATGCGGTGGCGCTTTCAACGCTTGCCAAAACTTCTCGAAGACGGCGCAGTTGTTCGTCTCGCGGAAGCCGTCGCCATTCTTCCACCTCCGCCTCAGTCGGCGTGGCGGAGGGCATGACCGCGGACGCTTTTACTTCACTTGCCATACCGTCTCTCTTCAATGCGATGGCCGTGCGTCAGCTCGCTTCGGCCAAAAGCGACAGTTGCGCGCGGTTTTCGCCCACGAGGTCGGTCAGCGAAGTGGGATAATCGCCGGTGAAGCAATGGTCGGTGAACTGCGGCCGGATCGGATCGCGGCGCTCATAGCCCATGGCGCGATAGATGCCGTCGACCGACAGGAAACCCAGCGAGTCGCAGCCGACATACTCGCGCATCTCCTCTAGCGTATGCGTCGCGGCGAGCAGCTTCTCCTTCTGCGGCGTGTCGATGCCGTAATAATCCGGATTGGTGATCGGCGGCGACGATATCAGGAAATGCACTTCCGTGGCGCCGGCGTCGCGCATCATCTGCACGATTTTCACCGAGGTCGTGCCGCGCACGATCGAATCGTCGATGAGGATGACGCGCTTGCCGGCGACGACGCAGCGATTGGCGCTGTGCTTCATGCGCACGCCGAAATCGCGCGCGATCTGCGTCGGCTCAATGAAGGTGCGGCCGACATAGTGATTGCGGATGATGCCGAGTTCGAACGGCACGCCCGACTCCTGCGAATAGCCGATCGCCGCCGGCACGCCGGAGTCCGGCACCGGCACCACGACGTCCGCCTCGATCGGGCGTTCGCGCGCGAGTTCGGCGCCCATCGCCTTGCGCACCTCATAAACCGGACGGCCGTGGACGATGGAATCGGGACGGGCGAAATAGATATATTCGAAGATGCAGGGGCGCATCGGCTGCGGCGGAAACGGCCGCATGCTCTGAAGTCCATCCTCGGAGATGATGACGATTTCGCCGTTCATCACGTCGCGCACGAAGCGCGCGCCGATGATGTCGAGCGCGCAGGTCTCCGACGCGAGGATATATTTGCCGTTGAATTCGCCGATCACCAGCGGGCGGATGCCGAGAGGATCGCGCGCGCCGATCAGCTTCTTGTTGGTGAGCGCGACGAGCGAATAGGCGCCTTCGATCGAGCGAAGCGCTTCGATGAAGCGGTCGATGAGGAGCGGCCTGCGGCTGCGCGCGACGAGATGAAGAATGACCTCCGTGTCAGAAGTCGACTGGAAGATCGCGCCTTCGCGGATCAGTTCGCGCCGCAGCGTCTGGGCGTTGGTGAGATTGCCGTTGTGGGCGACCGCGAAGCCGCCCGTATTCAGTTCCGCGAACAGCGGCTGCACATTGCGCAGCATCGTCTCGCCGGTCGTGGCGTAGCGCACATGGCCGATGGCGGCGGCGCCGGGCAGGCGCTTGATCGTGCCTTCCTGGGAAAAATGGTCGCCGACCAGTCCCAGCCGGCGCTCGCCGTGGAAACGGCCGCCGTCGAAACTGACGATTCCGGCCGCCTCTTGTCCCCGATGCTGCAGCGCGTGCAGGCCGAGCGCGGCGATCGCCGCGGCGTCGGGCAGATCGAAGACGCCGAAGACGCCGCAATATTCGCGAAGCCGGTCGCCGTCGAGATCATCTCTCGGATCAATCTCGCGGGAAGAGGATCGCTGATGATCCTCGACGGCCTCCGTCATGCTTGGTCCCCCGTGACGCGCCGCCGGGCGATCTAGGAGCGCCCAGGCGTCGTATTCCCGTCATATGTGCCAGCGGCGGGGCCCATCCGCAAGACCATCATTCAGGCTTGTCGGCGGACTCCGGCGCCGCATCGGGGCTGGCGTCGCTGGGCGAAGGCTGGACCTTGTCCGGCTCGACGTCGGCCGGCGGCTCCTCATTCGCCGGAGCGCCCTTCTTGGCCTTGATCTTGGCGACGATGCTGTCGATGTCGTCGGGCAGCATTTCCCGCAATTTCTCTCCGCCGGCGGCCAGGAAGGGCTTCGCGCGGGCGTCCTTGATCCATTGCGGCTGATTGGCTTCAGGCACGAGCCAGCTGTAAAAAACAAAGGCGACGACGGCGATCAGGGCGCCGCGAACGGCCCCGAACACGAAGCCGAGCGTGCGGTCGAGGGCGCCGACCTTCGAATCAAGGATGACATCCGAGAGCTTCACCGTCACGAGCGACACGGCGATCAGGGCGACGAGAAACACCGCGGCCGCCGCGGCCAGGAGAGCAAGCTCATCCTTGGCGATGTAGGGTTTGATGTAGGGCAGGGCGAGCGGATAGAAGAAATAGGCCGCCGCGGCCGCCGCGACCCAGGAGAGGATGGCGAGGACTTCGCGCGTGAAGCCGCGCAAAAGAGCCAGCATTCCCGATACCAAAACGACGATGATCACTGCCAAATCAAGATACGACGGCATCGCTGGCCTCTTGCTTGTTCGCCCCGAGCGCTCGACGCTTCTTAATGGGCTGTTGGCCGCCTTCCGGCGACGATCGCGCGACCCTCTCCGGAACCTGTGTCAACTTTGCGCCGCCCTTGGTCGGACGCCGCCGTTCTGGCAGGCCGATGGCTACTTCACTGGCAGCCTTCTAACGCATCTTCGCGCCGGCCGGAAACATTAAAGCGCGGGACTTCGACCGCGCGCGGCGGTTTTTTCGCGGTTCGACATGCGGGCGATGGAAGCGACGAGGGCGCCCACGTCGGCGCAGGGGCGGATCGTCACGCCGGCGCCGCGTGCATCGTCGGATATCTGTTGGGTCTGCGGGACGACGGCGTGATGGAATCCGAGTTTTCCGGCTTCGCTCAGCCGCATGCCGGGATGAATGACTGGCCGCACGGCGCCCGACAGTCCGATCTCGCCAAAAAAGAACATGTCGGGCGGCAGGACCGCGCCGGTGAGCGACGAGACCAGCGCGGCGGCGGCGGCGAGGTCGGCGGCGGGCTCGTCAGCGCGAAAGCCGCCCGCCACGTTGAGATAGACGTCATGCATGCCAAGTTTCAGCCCGCCATGCGCCTCGAGCACGGCGAGGATCATCGACAGCCGGTTCTGCTCGAAGCCGACGACGGCGCGCCGCGGCGTGCCGAGCGAGGTCGGCGCGACCAGCGCCTGAATTTCGATCAGCAGCGGACGCTGTCCCTCCATGCTCGCGACGACCGCCCCGCCGGGCGCGCCGGCGTCCCGGCCGGCGAGGAAAAGCGCCGATGGATTGGCGACTTCGGCGAGGCCGAGACCGGTCATCTCGAAGACGCCGATCTCGCCGGTCGCGCCAAATCGATTCTTGGAGGCGCGCAACATGCGGAAATGATGCGCGCCGTCGCCCTCGAAGGACAGGACCGCGTCGACCATGTGTTCGACGACCCGCGGCCCCGCGACCTGCCCGTCCTTGGTGACATGGCCGACGAGCACGATCGACGCGCCCGTCGTCTTGGCGTGGCGCAGCAGCGCCTGGGCGCTGGCGCGCACCTGGGTCACGGTTCCCGGCGCCGACTCGGCCATGCTCGTGTGCATGGTCTGAATCGAATCGATAACGATCAGCGCCGGACGTTTGCCCGTCGCGCAGGTGGCGAGAATGTCTTCGACCCCAGTCGCGGCGGCGAGTTCGACCGGCGCGTCGGCGAGGTTGAGCCGGGCGGCGCGCAGGCGCACCTGCGCGACGGCCTCCTCGCCTGAAATATACACGACGCGCGCGCCGCGCCGCGCGAGAGCCGCGCAAGCCTGGATGAGCAGGGTCGATTTGCCGATGCCCGGCTCGCCGCCGAGCAGCAGCACCGAGCCCGGCACGAAACCGCCGCCGGTGACGCGATCGAACTCATCGATGCCGGTGGCGATCCGCGGCGCCGGCCGGCCTTCGCCGCCCAGCCCCTCAAGTTCGAAGACGCGGCCGCGCGCGGCGCGGCGGGTGATCTCGGCGGCGCCGGCGCCGGATTCTTCAACGAGGCTGTTCCATTCGCCGCAGGAGTCGCAGCGCCCCTGCCACCGCCAAGAGGCGGCGCCGCAGTTTTGACAGACGAAGACCGCCCGGCTCTTGGCCATGCCTTTTTGGCGCATGGAGCTGCGACGCTTGTCAAGCGGGGATTGCGCTTCCCTGGCTCGAAGATCAGTCGTCGCCGTTTATTCTCGCCCGCAGGATGTTGGAGGGCTTGAACGACACGACCAGCCGCGCCGAAATTTTCGCGCCTGCGCCCGTCTTGGGATTGCGTCCGAGCCGCTCCTTCTTCTCTCGCACCATAAAGGTGCCGAAGGAAGAAAGCTTGACGTCCTCGCGCGAGACGATGCGATCGAAAATCTCTTCGAGCACCATTTCCACGTATTTCGCCGAGTCCGCCCTCGGCACGCCGACCCTACGGTGGATCGCGTCTGCAAGATCTGAACGAGTCACGGCGCCGCTCCGTGCTATGTGTTGGTCTTCCGCCTCGCCGTCCGGCTTAGCGGTCGCGTCCCCCTTGGCCATCTTCCGCCTTACAATTGATAACAATTGAACTTCGTGGGCCGTTCGAAGCGCGTCGGTGGGACGGCCGGGCGCAATCGACGTGGCGCTCCGCGCAAAGCAGGACTCTCCATCGTCGATAGTCGGAATTTTTCAGAATTGGACAGGGAAATCAAGCGCCTGTTGTATTCGGCCCGCGATATTTCTTCCCAATATTTGCCGGCGCGGAAATTATTATTGTGTTACGCGAGCTTACCAGCGTATCAGCGCCGATCCCCAGGTAAAGCCGCCGCCGACGGCTTCGAGCATGACGAGGTCGCCCGGCTTGATCCGCCCGTCCGCCGCGGCGACCGCCAAGGCCAGAGGCACCGATGCGGCGGAGGTGTTGCCGTGCAAATGGACCGTCGCGATGATTTTTTGCGGCGCGATTCCGAGCTTTTGCGCCGACATGTCGATGATTCGCCGGTTGGCCTGATGAGGGACGAACCAGTCGAGGTCGTCGGCCGTCAGTCCCGTCGCGGCGAAAGCGTCCTTGACCACGTCGGTCACCTGGCCCACGGCGAAGCGGAACACCTCTTTGCCTTCCATGCGCAGATGGCCGACGGTCTGCGTGGCGGAAGGGCCGCCGTCGACATAGAGCTTGGCGCGATGGCGACCGTCGGAACGCAGATGCGTCGTCAACACCCCGCGTTCCTCGATCCCGCCCCGAGACGGCCGCGCCTCAATAATCATCGCGCCGGCGCCGTCGCCAAACAGCACGCAGGTCGTGCGGTCGGTCCAATCGATGATGCGGGAGAAGGTTTCGGCGCCGATCACCAGCGCGCGCTTATGCGAGCCCGAACGCAGGAATTTTTCCGCCGTGGCGAGGGCGAAGACGAAGCCCGAGCAGACCGCCTGCAGGTCGAAGGCGACGCCATGCGCAATGCCGAGCGCGGCCTGAATTTGCGTCGCGGTCGAGGGGAAGGTCCAGTCCGGGGTCGATGTCCCGACGACGATCAGGTCGATGTCATTCGCGCTCAGTCCGGCATCGGCGAGCGCCGCGCGCGCCGCCTTTTCGCCCAGCATCGACGTCGTCTCGCCCGCCGCCGCGATATGTCGCTCCTTGATCCCGGTGCGCTGAACGATCCATTCGTCGCTGGTGTCGACGAGCTTCGCCAGCTCCTCATTGGTGAGCGTCTTTTCGGGTAGATAGGCGCCGACGCCGAGAACGACGGCGCGCAATTGAGGCGTGCTGATTGTCACTGAGCGGCTTCCCGGGGCGGAGGGGTCTGATCGGCGCCGTCGTGTTCCCCGAGCCTGTGCGCCAGCGCGACAGTGTCGCGAATGCGATTGAGCAGGTCGCTGCCGGCCACCTCATGGCCGATCTCGACGGCCCGCGCGAAGCCGACCGAATCGGCGCCGCCGTGGCTTTTGATGACGATTCCCTCGAGCCCGAGGAACACGCCGCCATTCGTCGCCCTTGTGTCCATCTTGGCGCGAAGCTGGCGGAAGGCCCCGAGCGCGAAAAGATAGCCGAGCTTGGCGAGCAGCGTGCCGCCCATCGCTTCTTTGACATAGGCGGTAATCTGGGCAGCGGTTCCTTCGGCGGTCTTGAGCGCGATATTGCCGGTGAAGCCCTCGGTGACGACGACGTCGACGGCGCCCTGTCCAATCCCGTCGCCCTCCACGAAGCCGCGATAATCGAAACCGGGCAGGGCGAGATCGCGCAGCATGGTCGAGGCGGCCTTCACCTCCTCAATGCCCTTGATCTCTTCCGTGCCGACATTGAGCAGGCCGACGGTCGGGCGCTCGAGACCGAGAATGACCCGCGCCATCGCCGCGCCCATGATCGCGAGATCGACGAGATGGCTGGCGTTGGCGCCCATCGAGGCGCCGACGTCGAGCACCACCGACTGGCCCCTGAGCGTCGGCCACAGGCAGGCGAGGGCCGGCCGGTCGACGCGCGCCATCGTATGCAGGCAGATTTTCGCCATGGCCATCAGCGCGCCGGTGTTGCCGGCCGAGACGGCGACGTCGGCGTCGCCTTTCTTGACCGCCTCGATCGCGAGCCACATCGACGAGACGCGTCGTCCGTAGCGCAGCGCCTGGCTCGGCTTGTCGTCCATGCGGATCGAGACGGACGAATGGCGCACTTCGGCGCATTCGGCGAGGCGTGGGTGGCGTTCAAGCTGGGCGCGGATCGCCGGCTCGTCGCCGATCAGCAGGAAGTGGCTGTGCGGATGCCGTTCGAGAGCGCTGGCGGCGCCCGCGATGGTCACCTTCGGACCGAAATCGCCGCCCATCGCGTCGAGCGCGATCCGAACAGTTTGCGGCATTTATCCCGTTTCCCCCGACTGCGCGCCTGGATCAGCCGCCTTAATCTATTGGCCGGCTTTTGTGACGCGTCCGAGAAGCGCGCCAGCGCTCCCGCCCCTGCGGGCGACTTGCCATTTGCCGGCCATGCGCGCAAGTGCCGATATGTCTCGCCTCAAGGCTCGCCGGACGGCTTGAGGCGCCCCAAGGCGGCGAAAGGCGAAAGGATTTGGGCTCCCTCGCCGGATGGCTCGTTGAAATGCGCGCCCGGCTTGCGGGGATAGGGATCGAGCGCCAGCGTCAGGAACTCGGAGACCATCGCGCCGAGATCGACGGCGCCGCCGATCAGCGGATCGGGCGGGTCATCGTCCAGGGTAATTTCGGCAGGTTCGTCATGCCGCCTTCGGCTGCGCGGCGCTTCTTCCTGCGGCGGCGCAAAGCGCATATGAATCGGTTCGACAAGCTCGGAATCGAATTCCTCCAGGGTGGCGACGCAGGTCTGTCTGACGCTGGCGCGCAATTCGCCGTCGATTTTCAGTCCGTCGCCGCGCCATCGCTGCGCCCGCAGCTCGGCGTGTAGCCGATGCACGGCGGGAATCGCATTGTGCGACGCCAGGGCGGCGCATTCCGCCGGGGTGGCGCTGATGTCGAGCTCGAGCCCTTCGGGCGGTGTGTCGGCCAATGCGAGCCGGCGCGACAGCGGCGGTTGAGATTTGGAAATCGCGGTCATGGCGTCTGGCCTCCCGGTCGCACGTTCGCCATCAAATCAGATATGTGGGTCGGCGCACAAACTCTATCCCGATCGCCGTGCAAGGAAACGCCGTCTTGCTTTCGCTGCGATCGAAGATTACGGATTTGGCGAAAACCTATAGGCCGGGCGCAGGCGCGCCGCGGCGAAGGATTGCGGAGAGACATATGGCGCGGGCGTTGCGCATCGCTTCTCGTTTGACGGCAGCCGCGGCGCTGGCCGTTTCGCTGTCGGGTTGTCTTGGCTATGAGGGCGTCGTCAATCGGGGCGCCGTCCTCGATTCGCGCAGCACCTCGCAAGTCAAGCCAGGCATGACGGCGCAGCAGGTGATGACGGCGCTCGGCACGCCCTCGACGACATCGACGGTCGGCGGCGACGCTTGGTATTACGTCAGCCAGCGCATTGAGCGCACATTCGCCTTCATGCCGCAAAACATCACCGAACAGCGCGTCTATGCGGTCTATTTCGATAAGTCGAAGAAGGTTCAGCGCGTCGCCGATTACGGCATGGAAGACGGCAAGCCGATCGACTTCATTTCCCGCACGACGCCGACGGCGGGTCCCGAATATCACCTGCTTCAGGGCATGCTCTCGAAAGTGGGCAGCCTCCTATAGCGCCGCCGCCTTGCTGATTCGGATAGGATGGGCGCCTTGGCGGCGCGACTGATGGCGTCAATGTGACGGCGGCGGCGGGCCGCTTCGAGCAACTTATTGGATATATTGGAGTTTGTGGCGACGCGGCGCCTGCCGTGCAGCTGTAATTGCGGCGCGAGCATGGCTCCGGCCGTCGATCTTTTGCCCCGCCTCGCAGGTAACCTTCTGTTTACGCAAACTTTGCGTAATTGTGGAGAACCCGCGAAGCATGACGGTCACGCTGACGAACGCCCCGCCGCCCACCAAGGACGAAACGGTCGCCTCGCCTCGCCCGATACGGCAGTCGAACCGGTCGCCCCGCGCGATCCTTTCGAATCTGCTGCTGGATCGATCCTGTTCGCCCCTGTTGCGCGCGCTCAGCGTCGCGACCCTGCTGTCGGTCTTGGCCGTGCTGGCGATGACCGGAACGCGCGACGATTCGCGGCGTCCGGAGCGGACCATGCGCGCCGCGCGCTTCCGGGCGGCCGTTTCTCCGCTAACCACTCTCGCGACGAACGTCGACGACGACGAGGAAACCGCGCTCGACTCCGACTTTTCGATCGAACAGGCGGCGCTCACCTGGTCGCATCGTCTCGACGACGGCGATTTCGCCGAGACGCCGGGCATGGTGCGCTTCGGATCGGTCAAGGTGCAGCAGTCGATCGTCGAGCGCGTCGTCAAGGCCGCGCAGACGACCGAGATGGATCCGGCGCTGCTCATGGCGATCGCCGACAAGGAGTCGAATTTCTCCTCGACGGCGAAGGCGCGGACGTCTTCGGCGAGCGGGCTCTTCCAATTCGTCGAGAGGACCTGGCTGAGGGCGCTGAAAACTTTTGGCTGGCGCCACGGCCATAGCGATACGGCGGCGGCGATCGCGAGCGACGACGCGCCGCGCGTCAACGGTCAAAAGCGGGCGCAAATCCTCAATCTGCGCAACGATCCCTATCTTTCCGCCGTGCTCGCCGCTGAAATGCTCAAGAAAGATAGCGCCAGGATCGCCGAAAAGATCGGCCGTCCGCTCTCGTCCGGCGAGACTTATCTCATCCACTTCCTCGGGCCCGACGACGCCGAGCGATTCATGAGAACCGTGGAAGAGGCGCCGCACACCTCGGCCGCCGCGCTGCTGCCGAGGCCGGCGCGCGCCAATAAGCCGATCTTCTACGAGCAACAGGGCCGCCGGCTGAAGGTTCGCTCGGTCCGAGAGGTGCATGAAGCCTTCGAGACGATGATGGACAAGCGCACGAGCCGCTATGAGGACGTCGCCGCGAAGCTGCCCGGCGGCGCGACGGCTTACGCGGATTGAGAGGCGAATAGTGAGTAGAGAGTAGCGAATGGTCGCTACTCGTTACTCACTTGCTTTCCCCATCATCAGATCGAGGTTCTGAACGGCCGCGCCCGCCGCGCCCTTGCCGAGATTGTCGAGCCGGGCGACGAGCAGGGCGTGGCCGTGCGCGTCACTGGCGATGGCGAAAACCTCCATCTGGTCGGTTCCATTCAAGGCGAGAGCGTCGAGCCTTCCGTCCGCCGGCGCCGCCGCGCGCCGGACATGCGTCGCGCCGGCGTAGTGGCGCGCATAAGCCGCGTCGAGGTCCTGCGCCCTGGGGCGGCCGGGCAAAGCATCGAGCACAAGCGGAATCGAGACGAGCATGCCCTGGCGGAAATTGCCGACCGAGGGAACGAACAGCGGCCGCGCCGTGAGCCGCCCATAGGCCATGATTTCCGGCACATGCTTATGCCCGAAGCCGAGCGCGTAAAGTTCGAAGGCCGGCGCCTTGCCGCTCTCATAGGCTTCGATCATCTGCCGGCCGCCGCCCGAATAGCCGGAGACGGCGTTGATGGTCAGCGGCTGGTCCGGCCCGATCAGGCCTGAGTCGACGAGCGGGCGGATGAGCGCGATCGCGCCTGTCGCGTAGCAGCCGACATTGGCGACGCGGCGGCTGGCGGCGATTTCCGCCGCCTGTCCTTGGCAGAGCTCGGCGAAACCATAGGCCCAGCCTTTTGCGACGCGATGGGCGGTGGAGGCATCGAGCACCTTCGGGCCGCCCCCGAGGGCGTCGCAAAGGGCGACGGTTTCCTTCGCGGCGTCGTCAGGGAGACAGAGGATGGCGATGTCGACGGCGGAGAGAATGTCGCGTTTGGCGGCGGCATCCTTGCGCTGCGCTTTGGGGAGCGCAAGCAGCGAGATATCCGTGCGCACGGCGAGCCGCTCGCGGATTTCGAGCCCGGTGGTGCCGGCGTCGCCGTCGATGAAGATTTTGGTCGTCATGGCCCGAGCATCTATTCGATTTCGCGAGGTAGAAAAAGATCGGCCGCGAATGCCGTCTGATGTTTTTGACGTGAGCGGCGCTCCGGCCTATAGCGCGGCCGGAAGCGTCCGCCTTGCTCCATCGGGCGGCGCCATCCAAAGTTGACCCGATGATCGACAGTCCGTGCGTAAAAATTTGCGAACTCGACCGGGACGACGTGTGCGTCGGCTGCGGCCGCACGCGCGCCGAGATCGCCGGCTGGACATCAATGTCCGACGCACAAAAGGCCAAGGTCGTCGAGCTGGCCGCGCAGCGCCGGTCTGCGGGCAGTCGCGAAACGGTCGCGCGCCGCCAAATTATCGGCAAAAGATAGGCTGTCGCCGGCTCGCCAATCCGCTAATTTACGTCCTGAAGGCGAATGAGTCGCGCCTCCAAAGGGAGGAGAGATCATGGCGAAGCGGGTGGCGGAAACGGATGGCGCGCTGAGAGCCTATGCGCTGCGATTGTTGGATTCGGTCTACAACGCTTCGGTCTATTCGGTGATCGGCTACAGCGTCCTGCTGGCCCTGCTCGCGGTCATCGGCGTGGCGGTCGGCATGAAGATCATTTACGTGCCCGAATTTCATCCCTGGTAGCCGCGTTCATTTGCCAAAGCGCCTGCTGATCGTCGCCCATGCGCCGTCGGGCAACACCGAGCGGCTGAGGGACGCGGTGCTCGACGGCGCGCGCGCCCCCGAAATCGAAGGCGTCGACGTCGAGGCGCTGAGCCCTTTTCTGACAACGCCCGAACATGTCCTTGCCGCGCGGGCGGTGATTCTCGGAACCACGGAAAATCTCGGCTATATGAGCGGCGCGCTCAAGGACTTCTTCGACCGCTGCTATTATCCGCTGCTGGACCGTACCGAGGGCCTGCCCTACGCGCTGTATATTCGCGCCGGGCATGACGGGACGGGAACGCGCCGCGGCGTCGAGTCGATCGTGACCGGCCTGCGCTGGCGCGCGGTCCGCGAGCCGCTGATCTGCCGTGGCGAGTGGCGGGAGGATTTTGTCGACGAATGCCGCGAATTGGGGATGCTGGTCGCAGCGGGACTGGACGCGGGCGTGTTTTGAGCCGATCGAACCGTCATCCATAGAAGCCGCGCGGGTCATGAGCCGGCGGCCACGAAGGTTTGGTTCGAGAGAGCGCATGCAGCGACGCGATGATATTCTCGGCCATCCGCGCGGACTCGCCTTTCTCTTTTCTTCCGAAATGTGGGAGCGCTTTTCCTATTACGGGATGCGGGCGCTGCTCGTTCTCTACATGGTCGACTATTTGCTGACGCCCGAGCGCGCGAACGCCGCGCTCGGCCTCGATGCGCTGAAACGCGGTCTCGAGGCGGTTTCCGGCCCGCTCGCGCCGCAGCCCTTCGCCTCGCAAATCTACGGGCTCTATACCGGCCTCGTCTATCTGACGCCGATCCTTGGCGGCTTCGTCGCCGACCGCGCGTTTGGGCGCAGGCGCACGATCGTGATCGGCGCCGCGCTGATGGCCGTCGGCCATTTCATGATGGCCTTCGATCGGCTGTTTCTGATTGCGCTGTTTCTCATCGCGCTCGGCTGCGGCGGCTTCAAACCGAATATTTCGGTTCAGGTCGGCGAGCTTTATGCGCGAAAGGACGCGCGCCGCGACCGCGCCTATTCGATCTTCTATGTCGGCATCAATATCGGCGCCTTCTTCGCGCCGCTGGTCTGCGGAACGGTCGGCGAGACGATCGGCTGGCATTATGGATTCGCCTGCGCCGGCGCCGGCATGATCATTGGTCTCGTAACATATGTGATCGGTTTGCCGAGTCTGCCGGGCGATCCGCCGCCGCGCGAGAGGCGCGCGCCGACGGCGCAGTCGCGCGCGAAGCTTCGCCGGTCCGTCGGCGCGCTGATGCTGCTCTTCGCGCCTTCGGCGCTGTTCTGGGCCGCCTTCGAACAGCAGGGCAATACGATCGCGCTGTGGGCGGCGCAGTCCACCGACCGGGGCGTCGATCTCTTCGGATGGCGCGCCGACATTCCGGTGACCTGGTTTCAGGCGTTCAATCCGCTGATGATCTTTCTCTTCACGCCGCCGCTCGTCTCGTTGTGGGCGCGGCTGGCGCGGTTCGGACGCGAGCCCTCGACGATTCGCAAAATGACGCTCGGCTGTCTTGGGGTTGCGGCGAGCTACGGCGTCCTGGCGCTCGCGGCCTGGACGAGCGATGGCGGCAAGTCGAGCTGGCTTTGGCTTCTCGCCTATTTCAGCGTGATCACCATCTCCGAGCTGCATTTCTCGCCGATTGCGCTCTCGCTTGTGTCGCATGTCGCGCCGGAGGGCGCGCGCTCGGCGTTGATGGGCTTGTGGTTCACCTCGATGTTTCTCGGCAATCTGCTGGCGGGATGGCTCGGCGGTTTGTGGTCGAGCCTTGCAAGCGTGTATTTCTTCCTGCTGATGAGCGTTCTCGGCCTCGCCGGCGCGCTCATCGTCGAGGCGGCGCGACGACCGCTCGGCGATCTCCTGACTTTTCGCGAAAGCCCTCGAAACTTGAAAGTTGGATGAACCTGCGCCAAGCGAAAACGCCAGCGCCCAAGCAGATCGCCGCCGCCGTCATCGGCAATGCGCTCGAATGGTATGATTTCGTCGTCTACGGCTTTTTCGCTTCGGTGCTGGCGCGGGCTTTCTTTCCGAGCGACGACGACACGGCGGCGCTGCTGCTGGCGCTCGCGAGTTTCGGCGCAGGCTTCTGCACGCGGCCGCTCGGCGGGCTCTTCTTCGGATTTTACGCGGATCGCAAGGGACGCAAGGCGGCGCTGCAACTCATCATGTTCGTGATGACCGCCGCGGTGGCGGTCATCGCCTTCGCGCCGACCTATGCGACGATCGGCGTCTACGCGCCGGCGCTCGTCGTCATCGGCCGGCTGCTGCAGGGATTCGCCACGGGCGGAGAATTCGCCAGTTCGACCGCCTATCTGATCGAAGTGGCGCCTGCCGGCCGGCGCGGACTTTACGGCTCTTTGCAGATGGTCGGGCAGGGCGCATCGATTCTGCTCGGGACGCTCGCCGGCATCGCTGTCGCCAGCGCGTTTTCGACCCAAGCGCTGAATGATTGGGCCTGGCGGCTGCCCTTCGTCGCCGGCCTGCTGATCGGTCCGGTCGGCGTCTACATAAGGCGCAGTCTCGATGAAACGCATGCCTTTGAAGCGTCGCCTCGAAGCGGCGGCGCGATGGACGCCTTTCTCGATCTGGCGCGGCGGCAGGGCGACAGGCTTCTCGTCTGTTTCGCCGCCACGGCCGGCGCGACGATCTCGTTCTATGTGATCCTCGTTTATATGCCGACCTATGGAAAGACCGAGTTGGGGCTCAGTCTGACGCAGTCCTTTATCGCCCAGGCGCCCGGTCTGCTCTTGCTGATCGCCCTGACGCCATTGATCGGCGCCTTGTCCGATAAAATCGGACGGCGGCCCTTGCTCCTGGCCTCCTATGGCATGCTTCTGCTTTGCGTCTATCCGCTGTTCGCGTGGTTGCAGGTCGCGCCGTCGCTTGCGAAATTGACCATCGCGCAGACCGCCTTCTGCGTCATTCTCTCGGGCCTCTTCGGCGCGCTGTCGACGGCGCTTGCCGAGCAGTTTCCGACGCATATTCGTTCGTCGGGACTGGCGATCGCCTATAATGTCGCGGTCATGATGTTCGGCGGCTTCGCGCCGTTCATCGTCGCCTGGCTGATCGGCTTTCTCGTCACGCCGGTCGCGCCGGCCTTCTATCTGATGTTCGGCGCCGCCGTCGGTCTTATCGGCGTCGCGGGTCTGCGCGAGCGGCGCGGAGAACGGCTCGATTAGAAGCGCCGCGCCGCGATGATTGTTGACTGAGTTGGGAGAGACGGGAGGTTTCGATGAAGAGAATTGCTGCTTTGATAGCCTTGATCGCCTTGATCGTTATGGCGCAGCCGATCCTGCTTCGGGAGGCGTCCGCACGGCCCGCGAGATGCGTCGTGCTCGGCAACGGCATGACGCCCTATCGGGGAACGTGCAATTTTATGCCCGACGATGGCGGCAGCTTCGCGGTCGAGCCGGTCGGCAAGTCTGGATTTGACAGCGTGACGATGGTCAGCATCGCCATTGTTTCGCCGGGCGTCGCCCAAGTCAGGGGACTGACGCGCGACGGCATCAGCTCCCTCTGGGGGGAAGCGAAGCGCTCCAAGTCAGATCCCGCCTGCTGGGTAGGCGACGACTTCAAGATTTGCGTCTATTGACGATGTCGGAGCGACGGCGGGGGGCGGCGACGGACGATTAGGATGCAAGCCTTGGGGACGCGGCCCGCAAATTTGTGAACAAAGACTTGTAAAGCAGATACAGGGCGTGAGGCGACATGTTCTTATGTTTGAGCACCATTGCGAAATCCCGAACGCAGTCGCGCTTGAGCGAGCATCCTCTTACATAATCGAGCGTGCTCGTCGTGTGTGTCGCATATGTCCGTTCATTGTCAGCGATCGGTTCGACGACGGACGAGTGCTTCGACAATAGGTGCAGCTTTACCCAGACTTCGTAATACAGGCAGAGCTCGAGGCCAATAAGCAGCGCGCAGATTTCGTTTCCGTAGCGGAAGAAGAATTCTTCTTCCGAAGAAAAGGGCCGGTCGTCCGCCACGGCTCCGTCAGGGAGCATGCGTAAAGTCCTGTTAATCGGAATTTGCCTGCGCAGCCAGACAGCGATGAAGGACGCCTGCTTGAAGTGATCAAGCTGCTTCGTCCCTTTCCTTATGCCGCTGTCCAAAGTTCGACGCGCGTCGACCTTCCAGAAATCATAGGTCTCTCCCAGACGCCTCGCGCTCGTTTCGGTGAAGGCTCTTCACTCGGCGCCGATCGAGTAAAAATTGAACGCCATGCAGTCGATGAACCATTTCCGGTCATCCAACCGCTCGATGATGCCGTTCTGGAATAAGGAGTATTCTGCAAACATTGGACGCGCCGGTCTTCACAATCCACGTCATGAATCAAGTGTTGTCGCGACGCGGACGCGCCCACACAATGTGTCGTTCCTATTTGTCCTCCCGCGCCCAAATCGAACGCAAGGCGCTTCGCGCCTCGGCGCTGGGCTGCGGCGTATCCTTATCATCGGGGAGGCCGTTCAGGCCGTATTGCGGCCAGCGTTCAGACTCAGGGAGGCTGTCCAGATAAACGGATGCGTCATCCTGCGCGAGGATTTCATCAAGCGTGGGAGTTTTAGGTTCCTTTGGCATCGGCGTCTTCCCCGGTGTCGACCCCGACTCAGTCTCCGCGCGAACGCCTACGCAGCCACTATAGCCGGAACCGATCGCATCGCCACCTCTAGATTGGGACTGAGGCGATCGGGCGCGACCCGATCGCCTTGCATCCGCGCTTAGCGCTTCGAGAACTGGAAGCTGCGGCGAGCCTTCCGCTTGCCGTATTTCTTTCGCTCGACGACGCGGGAGTCGCGCGTGAGGAATCCTTCCTTCTTCAGCGCGGGACGCAGCTCCGGCTCGTAATGGGTCAGCGCCTTGGCGAGGCCGTGGCGCACCGCGCCGGCCTGGCCCGAAAGTCCCCCGCCGGCGACCGTAACGACGATGTCATATTGACCCGCGCGCTTGGCGACGCCGAACGGCTGGGCCAGAATCATGCGCAGCACCGGACGCGCGAAATAGACTTCAACGTCGCGGCCGTTGACGGTGATCTTGCCAGGGCCCGGCTTGATCCAGACGCGCGCGACGGCGTTCTTGCGCTTGCCGGTGGCGTAGGCGCGGCCCTGCTTGTCGAGCTTCTGGACATAGCGCGGCGCTTCCGGCGCCGGGGCGGCGCTCGACTGCAGATCGGAAAGCGAAGTTAGAGTGGTCTCGGCCATGGTCAGGCGCTCCGGCTGTTCTTGGCGTTCAGGGCGGCGACGTCGAGCGTCTGCGGGCTCTGCGCTTCATGCGGATGTTCGGCGCCCTTGTAGACGCGCAGATTGCCGAGCTGCTTGCGGCCGAGCGGCCCGCGCGGCAGCATGCGCTGCACCGCCTTCTCCAGGATGCGCTCGGGGAAGCGCCCTTCGAGAATGAATTTCGCCGAGCGTTCCTTGATGCCGCCGGGGAAGCCGGTGTGATGGTGATAGACCTTCTGGTCGCGCTTGCGGCCGGTGAGAACCACCTTGTCGGCGTTGACGACGATGATGTTGTCGCCGTCGTCCATATGGGGCGTGAAACTCGCCTTGTGCTTGCCGCGCAGGCGCAGCGCGATGATGCTCGCGAGGCGGCCGACGACGAGCCCGGAGGCGTCGATCAGCACCCATTTCTTTTCGATGTCGGCGGGCTTCGCCGAAAAAGTCTTGCCAAACATGGGATGGGAGTTCCGTTTGAACGGTGCGTTCGGATGGGGAGGGGATAGGGGATGCGGCAGGGGAGGTCAAGCAGAAAGAGTGGAGAGATGCCGGCAAAAATCCCTAAAAATCTGGCGAGTTGATGTGGTGGTAAAATATTACCATTCCTGTTCTGGCCGGTCGTGGCCGAGCTTCCCCGGCCAGTGGATCGTGCTCGAGGATGGCGATAGTGATGGCTGACCGTCTAACGCCCGTAGCCCGCTCTGCGAACATGGCGAGGATCAGAGGTAAAGACACCTCCCCTGAAATGGCTGTCAGGCAGATTCTGCGTCGACTCGGGGTCGGGTATCGCCTTCACGTGACCAGCCTGCCTGGCCGACCCGATATCGTTATGATAGGTCGCCGCAAAGTGATTGAGGTGCGTGGATGCTTCTGGCACCAGCACGCGGGCTGCTCTCACGCGTACGTGCCGAAATCGCGCCCCGAGTTCTGGCGGCGGAAATTCTTATCCACAGCTGCCCGAGACATAAGGAATGAAGAGGCGCTCAAGGCTCTTGGATATGCCCTTCTTATTGTATGGGAGTGCGAAACCGGTGACATTGCAGCGCTGGCTCAGCGAATCGCTAATTTCCTTGAACTCCGAAAGAAGACCCCCTGATGCCGCTGGCCGATAAGGTCATCAGAAAAAAGATTGCCCGGATTCGCAATGGCTTAAAGCCGCGGGTGCTCGACCTGTTCGCCGGCTGCGGCGGGATATCTCTCGGCTTTCATGCGGCAGACTGCGAAATAGCGGCGGCGGTTGAATTGGACCCATGGGCTGCAAGGACGCATGCAACAAACTTCCACGGCGACGTTGAGGAAGCGGCCTTTGAGCGGCACGCGACGGCGCGCGACATCGTTTCGACCGAACCGGAAGACCTTGCCGAAGACCTCGGCCTAGGAGCCATCTCCGAGGCGTTCGATTTCGTTGTCGGCGGCCCTCCGTGCCAAGCCTATGCCCGCGTCGGACGCGCCAAGCTACGCGAGGTCGCCGACCATCCGAGAGCCTTCAAGGTTGACCCTAGAGGCAACCTCTACCTGCGCTATCTCCATTATGTCCGCGCGACCAAACCGATCGCGATTCTTGTCGAAAACGTCCCCGACGTCCTCAACTACGGAGGGCACAACGTCATGGGCGAAATAGCTGAAGTACTGAATGAACTTGGCTATGACGCCCGATACAGCCTGATCAACTCGGCGTTCCACGGCGTGCCACAGATGCGCGACAGGGTCTATCTGATTGCGCTGCATCGCGAGCTTGGGGCCGCCCCCACGTTTCCGGCGGCCTCTCGACACATGGTGTTACCGCCGGGCTACGAGGGCACTCGGGCGGTCGCCTACCAGTTGCTCGACCTCTTTGAAGGGGGCGCATTCGTCCCCGCTGATCTCGGAGGGCAGCATCTGCCCGGCCCAGTGACCTGCCGCGAGGCAATCGCCGATCTGCCGCCGATTACGCTGCACCTCGAAGGCAAGCTCCGCCGGGGCGCCCGCTACCTCGATGAAGCGATTCCCTATCCTAAGCGCAAGGCGCTCTCTGATTACGCGAAATCGATGCGCGGCTGGCCCGGATTCGAGGCGGGCGACAGCCTTTTCGATCAAGTGATCCGCTGCCTGCCTAGGGATACGGGTATTTTTCGGGAGATGCCGAACGGCGCCGAGTACCCCGTGGCGCACGCGACGGCTGTGCGATTATGGGAACGTGAAATCGAAAGACTTGAGCGGGAAGCAGGAGAACGGCTGGGCACGGCGGAGCGCGATCGGTTGCATCGCACGATGGTGCCGCCTTATCCTACCCATAACTTCCCAAACAGATGGTGGAAGCTGCGCCCGGATTGGCCGTCGCGCACGCTAATGGCGCATATCGGGAAGGATACGTACTCGCATATCCACTACGATGGCGCACAGGCGCGGGTGATCAGTGTAAGAGAGGCGGCCCGGCTGCAAAGCTTTCCCGACGGGTTCCGTTTCTGCGGGACCATGAACCCTGCTTACAGACAGATCGGAAACGCCGTTCCGCCTCTCATGGCAAAACGGCTGGCGGTCAATATTCTCGACGCGATTATTGAGCGGGATAGGAAAAGCTACTCGTCATCCCCCGCCACGTGGGGATGTCCCGCTTGATGTTGAAAAGCGGAAATCGGCGTTGCTGGCCTGAATGCTATGCGGCTTTCGCGGTTTGAGCAAGATGCTCGTTCGATGGGACGGCGTTCGCCATGCGCTTTGCGAGCGCC
>VGDY01000054.1 GCA_016869555.1 Alphaproteobacteria bacterium
TGTCGACCGCCGCCGCGCTTAGAAGCGACTCCAGGCTCCCGACGAGACAGATCGTGAAAACCTGCTGCCAAAAGACGCTCGTCCAAATCAATGAGAAATCGGGGAAGGCGAAGCCCGACAGAAAGTTTTGGGGGATGGAGACGAGGAATTTCGGCCCGATCGTGAATTCGTGATGCGGCAGGAACGGATAGTCCGGCAGGAAGAGATAGATGTGTTCGTCGTCGAGATCGAAATATTGCGCGAGCGCCATGCCGACGATCACCACGATGATCGGCGCCGGGATCATCCTGAGGCGACGGTTCTTCACCACCGACCAGGCGATCAGGATGAGCAGTCCAAGACCGCCAATGATCGCGACCTCCGGGTTCATGTCCCGAATGCTCGTCGGAATCGCGCCAATCGTCGCAAACAGAGACTGCGCGTCGGGCTTCACGCCGAGCATAACGTGTATCTGCTTGGCCATGATGATGATGCCGATCGCCGCCAGCATGCCGTGAACGGCCGACGACGGGAAAAAGGCGCTCATCTTGCCGGCTTTCATCAGGCCCATCAGCGTCTGGATGACGCTGGCGCAGACGATCGCCGCCAAAGTGTAGTGGTAGCCGGCCTTGGCGTCGCCGCCGCCAAGCGCCTGCACCGAGTCGAGAATGACCACGATCAGGCCTGCCGCCGGACCGGCGATCGTGACGAAGGAGCCATTAATTCGCGACACCAGAAGGCCGCCGACGACGGCGGTGATGATGCCCGCCTGCGGCGGAAATCCCGACGCCATCGAAATGCCGAGGCAGAGCGGCAGGGCGATGAGAAAGACCAGAAAGCCGGATACAACGTCCGCCCGCCAGTTTTCAGCCAAGCCTGCGAGTCCGGCTTTCGGCACGAAGCGAGTCGACCTCGCCTTCGCCAAGTCTGATTCGCATTCGACGTTCATGGCGCGGCTTTGAGCTTCCGTGGGAGACAGGCAGGCTGAGTCTTCGTTGCAAGACGCACGCCATTCGCCGTTCATATTGGACCCCGGGCCTGCGGAGCCGGTCGCGTCAACCAGCGCTGCTTCCAGACCGTCTGGACGAGCGTGAGCGTTGCTCTTCATGCTTTGTCCTTGCAATGATTGAACCGGGGGCGGATGGAAGACGTGTGTCGTTTTCGTCAGCGTGGCCGCATGATAGAGCATGCCCTTCGGCCTAGGTGTTTCTCCTTGTTTTCGCAGCGCGGCATTTGTTTCTGATTCCTTTCTGAAATGGGACGCCGATCGGACAACAGCTTGAGGGCGGCCAAACTCAGCGGCGACAGCCGATTTCCTGCTGGAAACTTCCTAGAAACATTGCATTGTTAGCTTCAGGCAACCTCAACGAAAGCGATTGCGAGTCCTTTGACTTCTCCCGTTTCAATCCTGATCGTCGAAGACGATGCCGAAATCGGCGAGTTCGTCTCGCTGTATCTCGCAGCGCACGACATCCAGGCGAAAGTCGCCGCAAACGCCCAGGAAATGGACGCCGCTTTCGGCGTGGGCGCCTACGACCTGCTGATTCTCGATCTCAATCTGCCTGGCGAAGACGGCCTGTCGATTTGCCGGCGCGTGCGATCTGAGCGACGCATTCCAATCATTATCTTTACGGCGCAGTCGGAGGATATCGATAAGATATTGGGGCTCGAATTAGGCGCCGACGATTACATCGTTAAGCCATTTAATTCGCGCGAGCTGCTGGCGCGCATCCGCGCCGTTCTCAGGCGAACGGAGGCGCCGATTGCCGTCGATGGGCGCGCCGCGCGGCAAGCTTATCTTTTCTCTGGCTGGCGCGTCGACGTGCTCGCCAGGGAGGTTGTCGCGCCTTGCGGCATAAAGGTCGCAATGACCGGCGCTGAATTCGATCTGCTGCATGCGCTGTGCGAAAATCCCAATCGGGTGCTGACGCGCGAGCAGCTGCTCAACATGACCCACGGCCCGACCTCCGGACCGTTCGAACGGAGCATTGACGTCTTGATCAGCCGGCTTCGACAGAAGATTGAATCAGACCCGAAGAAGCCTGCGTTCATCCTGACGGTGCGGTCCGAGGGATATATTTTTTCCACACAGGTAGCGCGCGCATGAACTCAACTCGCGTTCCATGGCGCTTTCGCCTGAACAAGCTCGCCGTGCAGATCACGTTGCTTATTCTCATGTCGATCGTTGCGTTTCAAACCATCGTGATCGGCATGTTCCATGTTTTCGGCCGGCGTCACATTGTCGACCAGGGCGATTTCATCGCGAGCATCATCGTCGCCCTGGACGTTGCGCCGCTTTCCGACAGAGACAACGTCATGTCGACGCTTTCTCGCGCTGTTCCATACGCCAATATCGAGATTCACGACTCGCGGCCAAAGGCGGCGGATTCGTCGACCGGCGGCGGCGACCTCGCCTTCGACAATGAAATCCGCCATATCGATTCGCTGCTCTGGGAAGGCGCAGACGTTTTCAAGGTGGCGGGCTCGGCGCCGGGCGATTACGGCGTCCTCGCGGTCGAATTGCATAAGGGCGGCTATGCGACGATCTCGATCGCCCAACATCAAAAGTCGCCGGGCTCGATATGGCGTTGGCTTTGGCAGCATGCGGAGGACGAGCCGTTCATTCTGACTCAAGGAGCCCGAACCGCGCTGTCCTTTATCATATTCACGACGATCTTCACTTTCTGGGCGTTGAACGCAATCATGGCGCCGCTGCAACGACTGGCAAAATACGCCGAGCAGATTCCCAACGACGTCAACACACAGACGCAGCTGACTGAACGCGGGCCGTATGAAGTTCGTGAATTGACTCGCTCGCTCAATCGCATGCAGGCGCGCATCAGCAAGATGATCGCCGCAAGAGCTCATGTGCTCGCGGCCGTCAGTCACGATTTGCGAACCATCATCACGCGGCTTAAGCTGAAGACGGAGTTTGTTCCCGACGATCGCCTCCAGCGGCGCATGATGCGCGACATCGATCTCATGGATACGATGCTCTTCAAGAATCTTCAGTATCTGCGCGCCGAAGGAGACGATACGTCCGACTGTTCTCTGGTCGACCTCGATAGCGTTCTGCAAACGGTCGCCGACGAATCCTGTGACCTTGGCCATCAGGTCGCCTACCATGGCGACGGCCACAAGATGATCTACGGCTCGCTCTGCGACGTGCAGCGCATTTTCACCAATCTCGTCGAAAATGCGACGCATCACGCCAAGACAGTGGACATCTTCCTCTCGGAGCGTCCAGAAGGATTCCTTCAGATCGACGTGGTCGATGATGGACCCGGAATGTCGGCGGAGAGCAAGGCAACCGCCTTCGAGCCCTTCGTTCGCGGTCAACCCGGCCGAACGCTCGACCAGCACAGCGGTTTTGGCCTCGGACTCTCGATCGTGCGGTCGCTGGTCGAGAACCGCGGCGGGTCGGTATCCTTGCTTGATCGTACGCCCCACGGACTGATCGCCCGGGTTTCGCTGCCGCGAGCGACCGAAGGCGACGACGAGCCCGCTGCAGCTTCGAACGCGGCGCCCACGCTTCCCTGACGCTCAGGCCGGCGCGAGCAGCAGGCTGGTTTCGCTTCTGGCGATTCCCTCGATCGTCCTGGCGCTCGACAGCACGCGATCGAATTCCTCCAGATTGGCGCATTCGATTTCCGCGATAAGATCGAACGGCCCGTTGGTGCTATAAAGCGCCTGAACCTGCGGCAGCCCCCGCAATGCGTGGGCCACGCGACGGGAATTCTTGCCGGAGACCTCAACCATCATGATCGCGCGAATGCGATCTGGCGTCGTCGGGTCTTTCAGCCGAACGGTAAAGCCCAGGATCACATCGGACGCGATGAGCTTATCGAGTCGGTTCTGGACCGTTCCGCGCGACACGCCAAGCGCCTTGGCGAGTTGCGACAGGGAGGCCCGCGCATTGACGCGCAGCAAGCCGATCAATCGATGGTCGAGATCATCCATGGCGATCCGTCTCTGCCGAATTGATCGATATATATGACGGATTTCACAATATTTCAGGCATAGCGATAACATATCGCCATTTTGATTATCGTCGTCGCGCTTTAGGCTTTTTGCGTCGCGGATCGATCGGAGATGGCGTGGCGACGTTGTTCACCGGGCGCCGCATCGCGCGCATCATCGAAGACATTGGCGCGCGATGCTTTTGGCCGCAGTTCGCATGACCGACCTTCGCTCAGCGCAAGAGGAGTCGCTGATGGACGCCGACGTCGCAATGTGTGGCGACACGACCCGGGCGCGAGTTAGAGACGCCGCAGCGCCGCCGTCGGCGCAAAGGCGCGACGCGCTTCTCATGTGCGCGCCGGACTATTTCGGCGTCGACTACATCATCAACCCATGGATGGAGAATCAGGTCGGCCGAGCGACGCTGTCGCGCGCCCGGGCGCAATGGGAGAATTTGCGCAGCAAGCTGGCGGCGCACGGCGATATCGCCTTCGTTGCGCCGACGCCCGGTCTGCCGGATATGGTCTTCACCGCCAATGCCGGGCTCGCGATCGGCGACAAGGCGGTGGTAAGCCGATTCCACGCCAGGGAGCGGCGCCCGGAGGAGCGACTGTTTTGCGACTGGTTCGAGACGCAAGGCTATGCGATCGCGCCTTGGCCGGAGAATGTTCCGTTCGAAGGCGCCGGCGACGCGCTCGTCGACCCTGCGCGCGACATCGTCTGGTGCGGTCATGGCTGGCGCTCGGGCGCAGAAGCGCCCAAACATCTGGAGAGGATTTTCGCACGAAGAACGATCGCGCTGAAGCTCGTTGATCCGCGCTTCTATCACCTCGACACATGCTTCTGTCCGCTGAGCGGCGGCTGGCTGATCTATTACCCGGCGGCTTTCGACATTGCCTCACAGGAAGCGATCCGGGCGATCGTTCCCGTCGAGAAGCGGATCGAGGTCGGCGAGAAGGACGCGCTTGCTTTCGCCTGCAACGCCATCGAACGCGCCGGACGCATTTTTCTCAACGCCTGTTCGGACGAGCTTCGCGCGCGTCTGACGGACTCCGGCTTCACGCCGGTCGTGACGCCGCTGTCCGAATTCATGAAGGCGGGCGGCGCGGCAAAGTGCCTGACGCTGCGATTGCCCGGCGCCGCCCGTCAGGTCATGCCGCGGGGCTGAGGGTTTTGCCGCCCAACGGCCGATTGCAGGCGCAGAGCGCGCCGGTTTGCAGCGCATCGAGGACGCGCAGCGTATCCTCCGGCGACCGGCCGACATCGAGATTCGTCGCATAGACATGCTGAATGACATTGTCGGGATCGACGATGAAGGTGACGCGATGAGCGACGCCGGAAGGCGCGCGCACGCCGAGGCCATCGACCAGCTCGCCCTTGCAATCGGCGAATTGCCAGATCGGCAAATTCTTCAAATCGCCGTGGTCGCGCCGCCATGCGAGCTTTACGAACTCATTGTCCGTCGAGCCGCCGAGAACGACCGCGCCGCGCTCGGCGAAATCCTGCGACAGTCCGGCGAAGCCGGCGATTTCGGTCGGGCAAACGAAGGTGAAATCCTTCGGATAGAAAAAGATCACCTTCCACTTTCCCGGAAAGCTCGTCTCGTTCACCGCTTCAAACGCCGTCTCGCCGTTTTCCTCGATCTCGTTAAATCCGGGTTTCACGCCCATCACCGTAAAATTCGGCAGTCTGTCGCCAATTCCCAACATGTCGTTCTCCCCGAAGACGCCGTCGGCGCTCTATTGCGGATTGCTTCTCGAGACGGCGGCGTCGAACTCGTCGAGCCGCGAGGCGCAGCGCGGTCCGATGCTTGGCGTCCCATAAAGTTCGGCGCGTCTCCAATCGATGAAGCGCTCTTCCGTCTCCCACATGGTGACCGAGAAATAGAGGACATGCAGGCCGATCTCGCGTCCCTTGTGAAAGCGGAAGCCGATCAGGCCCGTCGCTTCTTTGAGCCGGACGCTGGTCTCTCTCCAGGCCGTCTCGAATGTCTCCTCGCAGCCCTTGACGACCCTGAACTGATTCGACGCCATGAACATCGCGCGTTCCTTTTCCTGTTCCTCGAACCGTTCAAGCCGCTTGCCGTTCGCGCAGCGCGCGACGCGACAGCGCCACGAGCGCTGCGAATTCGTCGCACCTCTTGCGCATACATTCGTCCGGACAGGTCAGCGCATAATGACTGCGCAGCGCCGCAAGTCCGTAGCCGGCGAGTTCGGTGGCGTCGATCGACGTTCGAACCGGACTTTGATTCATCGCTTCGGCAAGGATCGAATCAATACGGCGTCTTTCATTCGCGAGATCGCACAAGCCTTCTCTCCTTCGGCGGTCGGCGTCACGCGCCGGTCATTGTCGCTTGATGACGAGCATTCGACCCAAGGCCGGATGTTTGGAGATCGCCGCCGTTTGCATCGCACAAGGATTTCGCAAGCAATGCGTTGCGTCAATACAAGCGGCCTTTCCTCGGAAATCTTTCAAAAATCGACTTTCTAAATATTCTTATTTGAAAGAGTGGCGAGACATAGGTTTTGCATGCTTGCAACCGCATCCGGCTGGATGTTGCGCCTTCGGCGTCAGCCATCGTTCTGGCGCAAAGCTAGGTTCATTCGGTAAGGGGGCTGGCGTCGGCCGCGCGTCAGCGCAGACCGCGAACAGCATGAATGAGGACATGAATATGCACAGCATCGCCACGGTGCGGCGGGCCAAGAAAGCTCTCCTTTTTGTGACGCTCCTGGCGGCCTCGGCGTCGCTGGGCGGTTGTTATACGCCTGCCGAGCGCGCGCTCGGCGGCGGCATGATCGGCGGCCTGGGCGGCGCCGGAATCGGCGCGCTCGCGTCGGGCGGCCTCGCGGGGCCGACTCTCGCCACGGCGGCAGTCGGCGCGGCCGGTGGCGCGATCATTGGCGCCGCGACGGCGCCGCGCCCATATTACCGGCGGCATCGACACTATTACTGACAGGGGACGTCTCGCCCAATGTGCGGGCGCTTTACCCAGCATTTGTCCTGGGAGGAGCTCCAGCGGCTGGCCGATCTCATCGGCCAGCCGCGCAATCTGCGGCCGCGCTACAATATCGCACCGACGACGACGATCGAGGCGATCAGGCCGTCGCCGGCGGGAAACGAACTCGTCCCCATGCGCTGGGGATTCGCGCCCTCATGGTGGAAGAAGCCGCTGCGCGAATTGCCGGCGACCTTCAATGCGCGCGCCGAGACGATTGCCGAAAAGCCGATGTTTCGCTCCGCCTTCGCCAAGAGCCGCTGCATCATTCCGGCGTCGGGCTTTTACGAATGGACCGGCGCGAAGGGCGCCAAGACGCCGCATTATTTTTCCGCGCGCGATGGCCGGCCTCTCGCCTTCGCCGGGATCTGCGGCGCCTGCCGCGACGTCGAAACCGATGCGCGGATCGAGACCGCAACGATTATCGTCGGTCCGGCGAATGACTGGATGCGCCCGTTCCATGATCGCATGCCGATCATTCTCGACTGGCGCGACGCCAATGCATGGCTGACAGGCGACGCTCCCGGCGCATGGCTTCGGCCGGCGCCAGAAGACGCTCTGCAGGAATGGATCGTGTCGCGGCGGGTCAATCGCTCGAACGAAGGCGATGACGATCCGACGCTGATCGAACCAAGCGTCGCAGCCGCCCGCTGACGAGTTGCGCCGCGCGCTCTATCCGAGTTCCAGGGTCGTGATGGCGTAACAATGTTCGATGCGTCCCGGTGGCATGCCGCGCGTGAACATGCGTGCGGCGTCGAAAATTGGCGTCAATCCCCGCCGCTTCGCCAATTCGATCGCTGCGGGATTGGCCTCGGGCGTATCGAGAAAGACGGGCATGCCCGCAGCCCGCGCGCGCAGGCCTTGAAACAGCGCATCGGCGATCTCGCGATCGTCGGCGAACAGCGGGCCGATCTTGCAGCCCTCGCGGCACGCGCGCAGCACGCCATAGCCCGTGAGTTTTCGCGCCCTCATGAAGGCAAGCGCCGCGCCGCCCGGCTGTGCAAGCCAGCGCGAGAGAAATGTCGCGCGCGTCGTCGGAAAGACGGTCGCGTCGTAACGCAGGATGTCGTCAAAGGGAACCGACGCCAGCTCAGTCAGACCTGCCGGCGCTTGGCCGCCGCCAACGCATCGATGCCGTATATTGCGATAGGCGAACTCAAATCCGTATCGCCGATAAACATCTTGCATGGGGATCGCGGCGTCGAGCCCGACATTGCGCCCCTGCACATGGCGCAGGGCGACATTCAGCAGCTGTAGCCCGACGCCTCTTTTCCGATAGGGCGGGCGGACGATGAACAGTCCGACATAGCCGAAAGTTTCATCATAAGCGGCGGCGCCAATGCAGCCCAAAGCTTTGCCCGCGCATTCCGCGACAAAGAATCCCTCGGGATCGACGGCGTGAAAACTTTCGGCGTCATCGAGGCCGGGATTCCAGCCTTCAGACGCCGCCCAGTCGAGCGCGACGCCAATTTCGTCTTCGGACATGCGGCGAATGACAATATCTTGCAGGTTCATCGAAGGCTTGTGGCGCGACTCGTCGCATGGCGCAACTCGCCTCTCGCGACCCGCTAAGGCCCCTCGTCGAGGAGCTGCGTAATCGAACCGTTGGCGTGCAGCCTTCGGATCGCCTCGGCGACGAGGCCCGCGACGCTGATCAGCGTCAACCGATCGCCGAGCGCGGCGGCGACAGCGGGGGCCAGCGGCACGGAGTCGGTGAGGATCAGCCTGTCGATCGGGGCGCTCGCCAGCACGGGGGCCGCCGTTTCGGAAAAGACGCCATGAGTCGCGGCGACCCAAACGCGCGCCGCGCCATTGGCGCGACATGCCGCCGCGGCGCGCGCCGCCGTGCCGCCGCCGGCGATCAAATCGTCGATGACGATCGCAATGCGATCCTTGACGTCGCCGGCGAAAATGTCGCTGACGACGCGCCCCTCGCTGCGGTATTTGTCCATGAACGCCTTGGCGACCGGGCGCTTCAGCTCGCGTTCGAGCCGCAGCCGGAACAATTCCGCGCGCTTCTCGCCGCCCAGGTCCGGAGACACCACGGCGATGGCCGAGTCTCCGGCGTCGGCGATGACGCGGCGCGCGAAAAGCGCCTGCGCGTCGAGATGAACCGTCTCGCAACGGAAGGCGTTCTGGAATGCGGCGATGTTATGCACGTCGATGCAGACCAGACGGTCGGTTCCCATCGCCTCGAACAGCTGTGCGACGTAACGCGTGGTGACCGGATCGCGGGGTTTGGTGCGCCGATCCTTTCTGGAAAAGCACAGATAGGGCGTGACCGCCGTGACCCGCGCGGCGCCGGCGTCCTTCAGCGCGCCGATGAAGAACAGAAGTTTGCACAGTCTGTCGGCGCTGCTCGCGACATGATCGCCATGCAGGGTGAAGATGGCGTAGCAATCGCGCCCGCGCACATTTTCGAGCGGCCGGATCTTATATTCGCCGTCTTCGAATTCTCGGTCTTCGAGCGGCGTCAACTCGGCGCCCAGCGCCTGCGCGACGTCTTCGCCAAACGACATGCTTGGGCCGAGCGCGAATAGCGCAAGGCCGCTGTCCGCTTCGCGCGGCGTCCGCGCCGGCGCGCCATCCAGGACATACGCCCAGCTTGCGGTGAGCGTCCCGTCGATAGTGCGGCCGTCTTCGGAAAGCGGCGTCGCCAGAATTTCCACGATAGCGCGATCGCGGCCATGTTCGACGCTGGCATATTGCGCAAGCACCGGCTGGCCGGATCGTCGCACTTCCTTGAGCAGGCGACGCAGTCGCGCCGCGCCACGGCGATCCGTCGCCTCGCTCAGCCGATCGCCGATCCGGCAGGGTCCAAGCAATATCGCGGCGGCCGGCGCGCCTTCGGTCAGAACGCCGTCGTCGCCCGGTCCTTCGAATCGATGCACGAAGATGGCTTCGGCGGCGCCGCGCTCCTGCGGCGAGAAGCTGATCGCGCTTCTTCTCGCAGCTACGGCCCCGTCGCGCGCAGCCTCCCAGCGCTCATGCACGATCTGGAGTTCGGGCCGTTTCGGCTGCGGCGCGAAATCCAGCCGGTCGAAGAGCCGCTTGAGCGGCGGGTCGGTCATCGCCATCGTCGTCATTCGCGTAGGACCTTCCACCCGCGAGCAACTCCCGCAAATGACGCTATTCGTCGCGGGTCGCAGCAAGATATTCGATGAACCACCCCGTCGCGCGCTCGACGACGCTCTCCAGCGTGCCTGGCTCCTCGAAGAGATGCGTCGCGCCGGGGACGATATCGAGACGGTTGCGGCAGCTGAGCAATTGTTGCGCGCTGCGATTGAGTTCGATGACGCCGTAATCCAGTCCGCCGACGATCAGCAATGTCGGCGCTTGCACGCGCCGCAGCGCGTCGCGGGCAAGATCGGGGCGGCCGCCGCGCGAGACGACGGCCGCCACGCGGGTTTCGTCGGCCGCAGCCGCGAGCGCCGCCGCGGCGCCCGTGCTGGCTCCGAACAGGCCGATCGGCAGGGAAGATAGTTCGTTCTCGGCGCCGGCCCAGCCGATCGCCTCGACGACTCGCGCGCCGAGCAGCGGAATGTCGAAGACGTTGCGGCGGAATTCGCCTTCCTCTGCGGTAAGCAGATCGAACAGCAGACAGGCGAATCCCTTCGCGGCAAGTCGCTCGGCGACATATCTGTTGCGCGGGCTGAAGCGCGAGGAGCCGCTGCCATGCGCAAAAATGACCAGTCCCCGCGGCTCTTGAGGCAGGAAAAGCGAGCCTTCGAGCCGCTTCGGCCCTATCGCGACGCCGATCGTCCTGAAGTCGCTCGTCATGCTCGAAACCTCGCTCTTTCTGATAGATTCCGACTGATCCGTTCGCTTGGGCCGCGTCATTCCGGGCAGGGCCGAAAGCCTGACCGGAATCCAGAGCCAATCCAAAAGCGCGAGCATTTCTCTGGATTCCCGATCACGCGCCTTGCGCGCGTCGGGAATGACATCCGAGTCGTGTGAATGGATGTTGTTTGACGCTTCAGCCTTATTGAATCTGCCTAGTCTGCTACATGGCGTCGCTCCATGAATCTTCTATCTGGAGAAGCCGCTCAGTCCTCGCCATATACATTTGAGGGCGCTCCCCGTCCGCCTCAGCTTTGGGAGTTTTTCGCATGCAAACGCAGCCGAAGATCGATTTTCAAGGGGTTGAGCCATCATCCGACCGTCAGGCAAAAATAATGCGTCTGATAGAAAAGCTCGAAGATCGCTACGGCCGTGCGACAGCCTGCCGCGTCGTCGTGAAAGGTCCGGGCGCGCATCATCGCAACGGAGGGCTTTTTGAGATCAATGTGCATCTCGTTCTACCCGACAGACGAGAAGTCGCGATCGAACGCACGCCCCATCTCGACGAGCGATTCCAGGATTTCGATTTCGCCCTGAACGATGCGTTCAAACGGGCGCGGCGGCGGTTGCAGGACCAGGTGCGGCGCATGCGCGGCAAGGTCAAACATCACGAGACTGCGCCGACCGGCGTTGTAAAAAAAATGTCGCCGGACGAGGGCTATGGCTTCATCGCGGCGCCTGACGGCCGGGAAATATACTTCCACCGCAACAGCGTCGAAGGCCCAGGATTTGACGCGCTGAGCCCTGGCGCGCGGGTGCGCTACAGCGAGGAGGAGGGCCGAGAGGGCCCGCAAGCGAGCCGCGTCACCCCGCTCGGCAGCGCCGCCGCCTGACCTTCGCGCGATGTCCGCAGCGGACGATCACGGCGCGGCCGGGCGCTGCGTCACGGCTTTAGAAACGACGCGATGATGGAATCGATCTCCCCTAACGGAACGAGCGCTGCTTGCGACAGGGAACCGCCGTCGATCGCCGATAAGGTGGGATTTCTTGGCGCGCCCGGCGCCTATGCGCATGCGCCGGGGTCGGTCGTCGTGCTCGAAACGCATATGTCCTATGTGTTTCTCGCGGGCGACAAGGTCTACAAGCTCAAGAAGCCTGTCCGCTATCCTTTTCTCGACTTCTCGACGATCAAAGCTCGTGAAGAGAATTGCCGCGAGGAAATGCGTCTCAATCGCCGGCTTGCCGCGGATGTGTATTTGGGCGTCGTTCCGCTGACTTATGACGCCCGGCGCGGCCTGGCGCTCGGCGGCGACGGCGAGACCGTCGACTGGCTCGTCGAGATGCGTCGTCTGCCGCGCGAAGCGATGCTCGACCGGCTGATCGCCGAAGACCGACTGACCGCTGCGCAAATTGACGCGCTCTGCGACAGATTGGCGGATTTCTATCGCCGTGCGGAACGCTCCTCGATCCGTCCCGAGGATTATTCGTTGCGCTTTTTTCGCGAGCAGGAGAAGAACCGGGACATTCTGACGCGACGCGATTTCGCGCTCGATCATGGACGCACGCCCGCTCTGCTCGATCTTCTCGATGCGCGACTTGCCGCGAGCCGGCCGCAGTTGCAGGCGCGTGTGGTTGAGGGCCGCATCGTGGACGGCCATGGCGATCTGCGTCCCGAGCACATCTGCCTTCGCGACCCCATCGCCATCTTCGACTGTCTGGAGTTCAACGCCGAACTGCGGCAGGTCGATCCTTTCGATGAGCTTGCCTATCTTGGCGTTGAATGCGCGCTCATCGGCGCGAAGCCGCTTGGCGTCGAACTCGTCGACAAGGTCGCGCAGCGCCTGTCATGCGAACCGCCGCGGCGGCTGATCGCGCTTTACGCCGCCTGGCGCGCGGCGCTGCGGGCGCGGGAGTGTGTGGCGCATCTTCTCGACGAAAAGCCGCGCGAACCGGCGAAATGGGAGCCGCTCGCGACGCGCTATCTTAATCTCGCGCAAGCGGCGCTCGCCGACGGCGCATAGAGAACAAGGTGAGGCGACGACATGCCCTTTTACGACCGCACCGACGCCGGACGCCGCCTCGCCGCCGAGCTGGAACATTTCAAGGGCGAGGATGTCGTCGTCTTCGCGCTGCCGCGCGGCGGCGCGCCTGTAGCCGAGCCGATCGCGACTGCGCTCGATGCGCCGCTTGATCTCGTGCTCGTCCGGAAAATCGGCGTGCCCTTCCAGCCGGAACTCGCAATGGGCGCGGTCGCGGACGGCGGCAATCCGGTCGTGGTGCGCAACGACGACGTGATCGCCATGACTGATGTCAGCGAACAGGAATTTCAGGAGGTGTGCGCGCGCGAGCTTGAAGAAATCGAGCGTCGCCGTCGGCTCTATCTCGGCAACCGCGCGCGGCCCGAGGCGAAGGGACATGTCGCCATTGTCGTCGACGATGGCGTCGCCACCGGCGCGACGACGCGCGCGGCGCTCCGCGCCGTCCGCGCGCGCGGGCCGAAGAAGCTTGTGCTTGCCGTGCCGGTCGCGCCGCCCGATACGCTCGAGTCGCTGGCGCCGGAGGTCGACGAAATCATCTGCCTCGAGACGCCGCGCGCTTTCGGCGCGATCGGGTTTTTCTACCGGGACTTTCGTCAGATCAGCGACGAGGAAGTGATCGACATTCTCGATCGATGCGCGGGGAAGGCAAGCGGCGCATAGAAGCGGGCGGCCTGAAGCGCAGCCATGTTGCGGCGGCGTCTTAAGTCCTGTCCTCTGGCTCGACCGCCTCGCAGATGGGGCGTTGTCGCCAGACGCCGTAGCGCCAGGGGGTGAGCGGGCCTGCGTCGTCGCGCAGCGTTCCAGGCACGGGATCGAATCCCGCGCCGCCGCCCGGCCGGCAGCGGCAGATGCGCGCAAAGCCCATCCAGCCGCCGGCCCATAGGCCATGTTTGGCGATCGCCTCGTCGGCATATTCGGAGCAACTCGGCGCGTAGCGGCAGAAGCGCCCCGCGATCATCGAGAAAGTGACTCGATAGACGAGGATCATGGTGCGTGCTCCGCGGGCGGGGAGAGATCGCAGTAGGGAAAGGGAGGTCGGCACAACCGCTATCTATTTCCGCCGGACGCGAATTTGAAGGGCGCGCTGGGGCGGCGATGCCGCAGCCCAATACGGAAGCGCTGATCGCTCGCGCGCAGGAGGAATTGGAGAAGGATCGTGCTTGGGCGGGGAAGCATCAGTCCGATTCTCGGTAGACGACGGTATTGAAACCCTCAGCCTGCGTCGGCGGCGCAAAATAGCTCGTGATCAAATCGAACTGATCGTCTGTTACAAAGAACTCGTGCTCGCCGCGAGCGTAACGCGCATGCATGCGCGCTCTGCAAAGAGCGTCTGAAGTCATGAGATAATGAAGCTGATGCGCGACGCCAGCATTCTCGAAAATGCCGTGCATCCATTGCCGAGTAGCGACGGTGTTCGCCGGGAAATCCAGGACGACCGACAGTCCCGCGCGCAGCACATCCTCGATATGAGGGCCCATCACATCGCGGATGCGCGCCGAGTAACGCGTATAATCCTCTATCGAATGCATCTCGGGACCATAAAGGCGCTTGATCCACCTGTCTTCGCTGACAAGTAAGGTCGCCGGCGCCGCGGCGAGGCGATTGCAGAGCGTCGATTTACCGGCCGCGATCTTGCCGCAGACCAAATGGAGGGTGGGTTGATGAGCAATTATGACCGTCATCCGCCGCGTCGGAATTCGAAAACGAAACTCGGCATTATATCGAAAAAAGGCCGCCCGATACGGGGCGGCCTTTGCGATCTCGTCTCGCGTCGACGTCTCACTCCGCCGGCGGCAGCGCCGGCGCGGGTTCGGCCGTTTCGGCGCGCTGCTCGATGATGAGCTCGTCGCGGCCGCCGGCGATGCCGCGGAACTTCGACATCGCCGCGCCGGTGCCGGCCGGGATCAGGCGGCCGACGATGACGTTTTCCTTCAGGCCGACCAGCGGGTCGATCTTGCCGTTGACGGCGGCTTCGGTCAGCACGCGCGTCGTCTCCTGGAAGGAGGCGGCGGAGAAGAAGGAGCGTGTCTGCAGCGAGGCCTTGGTGATGCCGAGCAGCACCGGCGTGCCGCTCGCGGGCTTGCCGCCGTTCTCGATCGCCTTGGCGTTCGCCTCTTCGAGCTCCAGCTTGTCGACCTGCTCGCCTTCGAGGAAGCCGGTGTCGCCCGGATCGGCGATGTCGACCTTCTGCAACATCTGACGCACGATCACTTCGATGTGCTTGTCGTTGATGTTGACGCCCTGCAGCCGGTAGACTTCCTGGATTTCGTTGACGAGATAAGCCGCTAGCTCCTCCACGCCCTTGATCGCCAGAATGTCGTGCGGCGCCGGATTGCCGTCGACGATGTAATCGCCCTTCTCGACGACGTCGCCGTCCTGAAGGTGAATGTGCTTGCCCTTCGGGATCAGATATTCGACAGGCTCCGCGCCATCCTCCTGCGGGATGATCGAGAGTCGCTGCTTGTTCTTATAGTCCTTGCCGAACTGCACGACGCCGGAGATTTCCGCGATGATCGCGTGATCCTTCGGACGGCGGGCTTCGAACAGCTCCGCGACGCGCGGCAGACCGCCGGTAATATCGCGCGTCTTGGCGCTCTCGACCGAAATACGCGCGACAATGTCGCCCGCCTTCACCGTGCCGCCCGGCTCGACCGCGATGATCGAGTCGACCGGCAGCAGATAGCGGGCGTCGCCGCCGCGCTGCAGCTTGCCGATCTTGCCGTCCTCCCCCTTGATCACGATCGACGGCTTAAGGCTCGCCGAGCGCAGGTTGAGGCGATAGTCCATCACCATGCGCTTGGAGATGCCGGTCGATTCGTCGGCGGTCTCCGACATCGACTGGCCTTCGACCAGATCCTCGAAGCCGATGACGCCGTCGATTTCGCTGATGATCGGCCGCGTATAGGGGTCCCACTCCGCGAGGCGCTGGCCGCGCTTCACCTTGTCGCCCTCGTCGACCTTCATTTTGGCGCCGTATTGGATGCGGTTCACCGCGCGCTCCTCGCCATTGGGGCCAAGGATCACGACGGCGACGTTGCGCGCCATGACGATCAGGTCGCCATCCGAATTGCGGGCGAGATGGCGATTGCGCACATGCACCTTGCCTTCGAAATTCGACTCGATGAAGGACTGGTCGGCAAGCTGCGCCGCGCCGCCGATATGGAAAGTGCGCATGGTGAGCTGGGTGCCCGGCTCGCCGATCGACTGCGCCGCGATGACGCCGACGGCCTCGCCCATATTGACGGGCGTGCCGCGCGCGAGATCGCGTCCATAGCATTTGGCGCAGACGCCGTTCGTCGCCTCGCAGGTCAGGACCGAGCGGATCTTCACCTCTTGGATGCCGGCGGCGTTGATCGCGTCGACATGCTGCTCCTGGATCATCTCGCCGGCGCGCACGATGACGGTCTTGCCGTCCTGCGACATCAGATCCTCGGCCGCGGTGCGACCGAGGATGCGCGAGGCCAGCGACGCGACGACTTGTCCGGCGTCGATGATCGCACGCATGCGGATGCCGTTCTCGGTGCCGCAATCGACCGACGAAATGATCGAATCCTGCGCGACGTCGACGAGGCGGCGCGTGAGATAGCCCGAGTTCGCGGTCTTCAACGCCGTGTCGGCGAGGCCCTTGCGGGCGCCGTGCGTGGAGTTGAAATATTCAAGGACGGTGAGGCCTTCCTTGAAGTTCGAGATGATCGGGCTCTCGATGATCTCGCCCGAGGGCTTGGCCATCAGGCCGCGCATCGCCGCGAGCTGCTTCATTTGCTGCGGCGAACCGCGCGCGCCCGAATGCGACATCATATAGATCGAGTTGATCGGCATGTCGCGGCCGTGCCCGTCCTTCTTCACCGAGGAGATGCGGATCATCATCTCTTCGGCGAGCTTGTCCGTGCATTTCATCCAGGCGTCGACGACCTTGTTGTATTTCTCGCCCTGGGTGATGAGGCCGTCATTATACTGCTGCTCATATTCCTTGGCCGCGGCGCGCGTCTCGGAGACGATCTTCTCCTTCGTCTCCGGCACGACCATGTCGTCCTTGCCAAACGAGATGCCGGCCTTGAAGGCTTCGCGGAAGCCGAGCGACATGATGCGGTCGCAGAAGATGACCGTCTCCTTCTGACCGCAGTTGCGGTAGACGGTGTCGATCATGTTGGAGATTTCCTTCTTGGTCATCAGTCTGTTGACGACGTCGAAGGGAATCTTGTCGTGCCTCGGCATGAGCTGGCCGAGCATCATGCGGCCGGGCGTGGTGTCGAAAATTTTCGACACGCGCTTGCCCTTCTCGTCATAAGTCCAGGCGCGGCCCTTGATCTTGGTGTGCAGCGTGATCGCCTTGGCGGCGAGCGCGTGCTCGATTTCGCCCTGGCTCGCGAACGCCATGCCCTGTCCGGGCTCGCCGTCGCGCTCAAGCGTCAGATAATAGAGGCCGAGAACGATATCCTGCGACGGCACGATGATCGGCTGACCATTGGCCGGATGCAGAATGTTGTTCGTCGACATCATCAGCACGCGCGCTTCAAGCTGCGCTTCGAGCGACAGCGGCACATGCACGGCCATCTGGTCGCCGTCGAAGTCGGCGTTGAAGGCGGCGCAGACCAGCGGATGGAGCTGGATCGCCTTGCCTTCGATCAGCACCGGCTCGAACGCCTGAATGCCCAGGCGATGCAGAGTCGGCGCGCGATTCAAGAGCACCGGATGTTCGCGAATGACTTCGTCGAGGATATCCCAAACCTCGGGCTTTTCCTTTTCGACGAGCTTCTTCGCCTGCTTCACGGTCGCCGAATAGCCTTTAGCGTCGAGGCGCGAATAGATGAACGGCTTGAACAGCTCCAGCGCCATCTTCTTGGGCAGGCCGCACTGATGCAGCTTCAACTCCGGACCGACGACGATCACCGAGCGGCCGGAATAATCGACGCGCTTGCCCAAGAGATTCTGGCGGAAGCGGCCCTGCTTGCCCTTCAGCATGTCGGCGAGCGACTTCAGCGGACGCTTGTTGGCGCCGGTGATCACGCGGCCGCGGCGGCCGTTGTCGAACAGCGCGTCGACGGCCTCCTGCAACATGCGCTTCTCGTTGCGGATGATGATGTCCGGCGCGCGCAGTTCGATCAGCCGCTTCAAACGATTGTTGCGGTTGATGACGCGGCGGTAGAGGTCGTTCAGATCCGAGGTCGCGAAACGGCCGCCGTCGAGCGGCACGAGCGGACGCAAATCCGGCGGAATGACCGGAACTTCCTTGAGGATCATCCACTCGGGCCGATTGCCGGACTGGATGAAGGCCTCGATGATTTTCAGGCGCTTGGCGAGCTTCTTGGGCTTGAGCTCGGTCTTCGCTTCGGCGATCTCGATGCGCAGCGACGCCGCGATCGCTTCGAGGTCCATCGACTCGAGGAGTTTGCGGATCGCCTCCGCGCCGATCATGGCCGTGAACGTGTCCTGGCCATATTCGTCCTGGGCGCGCAGATATTCCTCTTCCGACAGCAACTGACGCTCCTTGAGCGGCGTCAGGCCCGGATCGATGACGATGTAGGACTCAAAGTAGAGGATGCGCTCGAGGTCCTTGAGCGTCATGTCGAGAAGCAGGCCGATACGCGAGGGCAGCGACTTCAGGAACCAGATATGCGCGACCGGCGCCGCGAGCGAGATGTGGCCCATGCGGTCGCGCCGCACCCGCGCGAGGGTGACCTCGACGCCGCACTTCTCACAGATGACGCCCTTGTATTTCATCCGCTTATATTTGCCGCACAGGCACTCATAGTCCTTGATCGGACCGAAGATGCGCGCGCAGAACAGTCCGTCGCGTTCGGGCTTGAACGTGCGGTAGTTGATCGTCTCCGGCTTTTTGATTTCGCCGAACGACCAGGAAAGAATCTTCTCCGGGCTCGCGATCGAAATCTGAATCTGGTCGAAGGCCTGCGTGGCCACGACCGGATTGAAGAGATTCATGACCTCTTGCTGATTCATGGTCTTCTCCTGGCGCCCGAGAGACAGAGGACGATGCCTCTTGGGTCTCGCGGGCTGAAAAATTTGGGCGAGTCCCCTTCTCCCGCTTGCGGGAGAAGGTGGCCCTCGCGTTAGCGAGGGTCGGATGAGGGCCCTCACCCGACCCGGCTTCGCCGGGCCACCCTCTCCCGTAAACGGGAGAGGGAAACGCGAACTTACTCCGCCGCCTCGGCCGCCGTCGGCGGCGCTTCCTCTTCCGGCGCCGCATTGGTCAATTCGACATTGAGCGCCAGCGAACGCATTTCCTTGATGAGCACGTTGAAGCTCTCCGGAATGCCCGACTCGAAGGTGTCGTCGCCGCGCACGATCGACTCATAGACCTTGGTGCGGCCGGCGACGTCGTCCGATTTCACGGTCAGCATTTCCTGCAGCGTGTAGGCGGCGCCATAGGCTTCGAGCGCCCAGACCTCCATTTCGCCGAAGCGCTGGCCGCCGAACTGCGCCTTGCCGCCCAGCGGCTGCTGGGTGACGAGCGAGTAAGGTCCGATCGAGCGTGCGTGAATCTTGTCGTCGACGAGGTGATGCAGCTTCAGCATATAGATGTAGCCGACAGTCACCTTGCGGTCGAAGGTCTCGCCGGTGCGTCCGTCGAACAGCGTGACCTGGCCGGAAGAGGCCAGACCCGCCTTCTCCAGCATCTCGACGATGTCCTTCTCGCGCGCGCCGTCGAAGACCGGCGTCGCGATCGGCACGCCGCGCTTCAAGTCCTTGCCGACTTCGACAAGGCTCGCCTCGTCAAGCGCGGCGAGTTCACGGTCGTCGCCGTAGATTTCGGTGAACATCTTGCGCAGCGGCTTGACGTCCTTGCTGCGATAATAGGCGTCGACCGCCTGGGAGACCTGTTTGCCGAGACCGGCGCAGGCCCAGCCGAGATGCGTCTCGAGAATCTGTCCGACGTTCATGCGGCTCGGCACGCCGAGCGGGTTGAGCACGATGTCGACGGGCGTGCCGTCCTCGAGGAAGGGCATATCCTCCTGCGGCACGATGCGCGAGACGACGCCCTTGTTGCCGTGACGGCCGGCCATTTTGTCGCCGGGCTGAATCTTGCGCTTCACCGCGACGAAGACCTTGACCATCTTCATCACGCCGGGCGGCAGCTCGTCGCCGCGCTGCAATTTTTCGACCTTGTCGAGGAAGCGGTTTTCTAGTCCCTTCTTCGACTCGTCATATTGCCTGCGCACGGCCTCGATAGAGGCCATCAGCGCGTCATCCTCGACGACGAAGGTCCACCACTGCGAGCGGGGATATTCGTCGAGGATCGCCTGGGTCAGCTTCTCGCCCTTCTTGAACGACTTCGGACCGGCGACGGCGGCCTTGTCGATCAGCGTCTCAGAGAGGCGGGCGTATACGTTGCGGTCGAGAATCGCGAGTTCGTCGTCGCGGTCCTTGGCGAGACGCTCGATTTCCTCGCGCTCGATCGCTTGGGCGCGCTCGTCCTTCTCGACGCCGTGGCGGTTGAAGACGCGCACTTCGACGATCGTGCCCTGAACCCCCGGCGGCACGCGCAGCGAAGTATCGCGCACGTCGGAAGCCTTTTCGCCGAAGATGGCGCGCAGAAGCTTTTCTTCCGGCGTCATCGGGCTTTCGCCCTTGGGCGTGATCTTGCCGACGAGAATGTCGCCCGCCTGCACCTCGGCGCCGATATAGACGATGCCTGCTTCATCCAAATTCTTCAGCGTCTCTTCGGAGACATTGGGAATATCGCGGGTGATCTCTTCCGGACCGAGCTTGGTGTCGCGGGCCATCACCTCGAATTCGTCGATGTGAATCGAGGTGAACACGTCGTCCTTGACGATGCGTTCGTTGAGGAGGATCGAATCCTCGAAGTTGTAGCCGTTCCAAGGCATGAAGGCGACGAGCACATTGCGTCCGAGCGCCAGATCGCCAAGGTCCGTCGAGGGGCCGTCGGCGATGATGTCGCCCCTTTGCACGAGATCGCCGACGCGAACGAGAGGCTTCTGGTTGATGCAGGTCGACTGGTTCGAGCGCTGGAACTTCATCAGCCGATAGATGTCGACGCCCGGCTTGCCCGGATCGAGCTCCTCGGTCGCGCGCACGACGATGCGGGTTGCGTCGATCTGGTCGACCACGCCGGTGCGGCGCGCGGAGATCGCGGCGCCCGAGTCGCGCGCGACGATCGCCTCCATGCCGGTGCCGACCAGCGGCGCGTCGGCCTTGACCAGCGGCACCGCCTGGCGCTGCATGTTCGAGCCCATGAGGGCGCGGTTGGCGTCGTCGTTCTCAAGGAACGGAATCAGCGCCGCCGCCACCGAGACGAGCTGCTTGGGCGACACGTCCATCGCGTCGACCTTTTCGCGCGGCACCAGCATCACGTCGCCGGCGTGACGGCAGAGCACGAGGTCTTCCGTCAGATTGCCGTCCTTATCGACCGGCGCGTTCGCCTGGGCGACATGATATTTCGCCTCTTCCATCGCCGAGAGATAGGCGACTTCGCCCGTCACCTTGCTGTCGCGCACGCGGCGGTAAGGCGCTTCGATGAAGCCATATTTGTTGACGCGGGCGAAGGTCGCGAGCGAATTGATCAGGCCGATGTTGGGACCTTCCGGCGTCTCGATCGGGCAGATGCGGCCGTAATGCGTCGGATGCACGTCGCGCACCTCGAAGCCCGCCCGTTCGCGCGTCAGTCCGCCCGGTCCAAGCGCCGAGAGACGACGCTTATGCGTGATCTCCGACAGCGGATTGGTCTGGTCCATGAACTGCGACAATTGCGACGAGCCGAAGAATTCGCGCACCGCGGCCGCCGCCGGCTTGGCGTTGATGAGGTCTTGCGGCATGACCGTATCGATGTCGACCGACGACATGCGCTCCTTGATCGCGCGCTCCATCCGCAGCAGGCCGAGGCGATACTGATTTTCCATCAGTTCGCCGACCGAACGCACGCGGCGATTGCCGAGATGGTCGATGTCGTCGATCTCGCCGCGGCCGTCGCGCAGATCGACGAGCGCCCTGACCACCGCGATGATGTCTTCGCGGCGCAGCGTGCGCGTCGTGTCCGGCGCGTCGAGATCGAGGCGCATGTTCATCTTGACGCGGCCGACCGCCGAGAGGTCGTAGCGTTCCGGATCGAAGAACAGCGAATGGAACATGGCTTCCGCCGTGTCCATCGTCGGCGGTTCGCCCGGACGCATGACGCGATAAATGTCGAACAGCGCTTCCTCGCGGCTCGAATTCTTGTCGACCGCGAGCGTATTGCGGATGTAAGGGCCGACATTGATATGGTCGATGTCGAGCACCGGTAGTTCGTCGAAGCCTTTTTCGATCAGCGACGGCAGCGTCTTGGCGGTGATCTCGTCGCCGGCTTCGGCGAAAATCTCGCCGGAGCCAGGATCGAAGAGGTCCTGTGCGAGATATTGTCCGTAGAGTTCCTCGGGCGCGACGCGGATCGCTTTCACGCCATTTTCGGCGAGCTGACGCGCGGCGCGCACGGCGAGCTTCTTGCCGGCTTCGAGAATGACCTGGCCGCTGTCGGCGTCGATCATGTCGGCGACGGCCTTGACGCCCTTGATGCGCTCGGCGTCGAAAGGCATGCGCCAGTTCTCGCCGTCCTGCGTGTAAAGGATCGTCTTGTAGAAGGTCGACAGAATCGTTTCGCCGTCGAGGCCGAGCGCAAACAGCAGCGACGTCACCGGAATTTTGCGGCGACGGTCGATGCGCGCATAGACGATGTCCTTGGCGTCGAATTCGATGTCGAGCCAGGAGCCGCGATAGGGGATAATGCGGGCGGCGAACAGCAGCTTGCCCGAAGAGTGACTCTTGCCCTTGTCATGGTCGAAGAACACGCCCGGCGAGCGATGCATCTGCGAGACGATGACGCGTTCGGTGCCGTTGACGACGAAGGTGCCGTTCGACGTCATGAAGGGCATGTCGCCCATGTAGACGTCCTGCTCCTTGATGTCCTTGACCGACTTCGCCTGGGTGTCGGGATCGACGTCAAAAACGATCAGCCGAAGAGTCACTTTGAGCGGCGCGGCATAGGTCATGCCGCGCTGGCGGCATTCGTCGACGTCATATTTCGGCTGTTCAAATTCGTAGCGCACGAATTCGAGCAGGGAGACCTGCGAAAAGTCGGAGATCGGAAAGACGGACTTGAAGACGGCCTGCAGCCCCTCGTCGAGACGGCCGCCCTTAGGCTCGTCGACAAGGAGGAACTGATCATAGGAGGCTTTCTGGACCTCGATCAGATTGGGCATTTCCGCCGCTTCGCGGATATGTCCGAAGAATTTGCGGATGCGCTTGCGACCGGTGAACTTTCTCGCCGACGTCTGAGCCATGTCGCCTTTCGAGCCTCTTT
>VGDY01000055.1 GCA_016869555.1 Alphaproteobacteria bacterium
CAGTCGAACTTCATCAGGGCCAGCGGACATAAGCGCCGCGCCAAAAGGCCGGACATATGACCGAAACCCGCCACCCAGGTTCTCCGCGCCGAGAAAAAACCGCTTGCCAAGCGGGGCCGTCCACATATGACAAACTGGCGATGCGCACGATATGAGTGCGCATGACCACCAAACCCCTTCACCTTGGCGTCAATGTCGATCATGTCGCCATCGTCCGCACGCGCGGCGTCGCCGCCGAACCCTATTTCAGCGGCAGATAAACCTCGGTCAGATGACGGTGCTCCGGCGTATCGTGATCGAGGTTCAGATAGTGGAAATAGACCGGGAAATCCCGCAGCTCCTCTCCCGAACCGGGCAGCCAGTCGCGATAGAGCGCATAAACGGTCTCGTCGATCCGGTCGCGCGAGCCGGCATGGATCGTCATGGCGCAGCGCCCGCCTGGGATCGTCTTGGCGACGACGCCCTGTTCATTGGCGGGAACCGGCGCCGGCGCGGAGCCGCAAATGTCGAAGCGAAATTCCTCCGGCGGCGTCGTATTGGGGTCGTTATAGGGCACGCCATAGGTCTCGCATTGGCTGACCGGCGAAAGCCCGGACGCCTTTCGCCAGGCGATGAAGCGCTGCACCGACTCATTGAGCAGCGCCGGCGCGCCGCGATGTTCGAGCGCCGCGACCGATATCGGTTCGACGTCGATGATTTTCACGTCCATGTCTTCGGTCCTTTCTTTGGGTGTAAGGCTGATGCGAGTTCGCGCGCTCCACGACGCCCAGTCGGGCGTCTTGCGGAAGGCGCTCGGCGTCTGGCCGAATGCGGCCTTGAAGGCGCGGGAGAAGGATTCGGGATTTTCGAACCCTGAATCCAGGGCGATGTCGATGATCGGCGCGGTTGGATTGAAGGCGAGTCGATAGGCTGCGCGCCTCAGCCTCATGAATTGAACATAGCGCGAGAGGCTGATCCCGCAGTGCTGGGAGAATTGCCGATGGAAGTGGAATTTTGAAAAATTCGCCACTTCGCTCAGCGCGTCGACGGTCAGCTCTTCGTCGAGATGCCTGTCGATGTAATCGAGCACGCGATTGATGCGTCGCGCATAGTCCGCGCCCTTTCGTTTTGCGCCGTTCTCCATATTTGCATCTTAGCAAGCGCGGGGACCGTCATCTTGACCGAAATTGCTCTTTGCGCCGGCCGCGCCGCCAATGACAAACCCTACGCCCCCGCGCTATGAGAGCGGCATGACCACCAAACCTCTCCGCCTCGGCGTCAATGTCGATCATGTCGCGACCGTCCGCAACGCGCGCGGCGGTCCGCGGCCCGATCCCGTGCGCGCCGCGCTCGCCGCCATCGACGCCGGCGCCGACGGGATCACCGCGCATCTGCGCGAGGATCGCCGCCACATCCACGACGACGACATGGCGCGCCTCAAGGCGGCGATTTCGAAGCCGCTGAATTTCGAAATGGCGGCGACCGAGCAGATGCTCGACATCGCCGTCGCGACGGCGCCGCACGCCGTCTGTCTGGTGCCGGAAAAGCGCACCGAGCGCACGACCGAGGGCGGTCTCGACGTCGTCGGCCAGCACGACTACCTCTTGCCCTATGTCGATCAGCTGACGCGGGAGGGCGTGCGCGTCTCGCTGTTCATCGAGCCGTCGGCACAGGCGATTGACGCGGCCGTCTCGATCAAGGCGCCGGTCGTGGAGCTCCATACGGGCGCCTGGTGCCACGCCGTCGAGGTTGGCGATATGGGCCGGGCCGAGGCGGAATTCGCCCGGATCGCGGAAGCCGCCGCCTATGGCGCGGGGCGCGGCCTCGAAATCCACGCGGGCCATGGCCTCGATTATGACACGGCGCGCCGCGTCTCGACGCTGCCGCAAATCGTCGAACTCAACATCGGCCATTTCCTCATCGGCGAGGCGATTTTTGTCGGGCTTGCCGAGGCGATCGCCCGCATGCGCCGGGCGATGGAGGAGGGGCGGGCGCACGCGCGCTAGTCCAAGCGCGGACGGCTCATGCGCCACGGGCGTTAGCGTTAATCCCCGAATGCGGCCAAGCGCTGGGCGAACGCGGCTAAGCTGGCGCGCCGCCATCCTTAAGGCGCGGACCCGTCACGGCCCTTATCGGCTGGCGCCGGTTCTCACGGAAGCTGTAGCGTGGTAAGTCGGGCGGCCCGGGCGGGACCCGACGCCGCCCTAACGCATGAGGAGTAAGTCGGCTTGAGCAGGAACGTTCCGGTGGCGCGAAAACGCGAAGAGGGCGGTTTTTTAGAGACCGTAAAGGTCATCGTCGAGGCGCTGGCGATCGCGCTCGTCATCCGCACGCTGCTCTTTCAGCCGTTCAACATTCCTTCGGGCTCGATGATCCCGACGCTGCTCATCGGCGACTATGTGTTCGTGTCGAAATATGCCTATGGCTATTCGAATTACTCGATGCCGTTCGGCCCCAACATTTTCTCCGGCCGCATTTTGGCGTCGCCGCCGAACCGGGGCGACGTCGTCGTCTTCAAACTGCCGCGCGACAATGAGACCGACTATATCAAGCGCGTCATCGGCCTTCCCGGCGACCGAGTCCAGATCATCGACGGCCGACTCTATATCAACGGCGTGATCGTTCAGCGCGAGCCGATCGAAAAGGCGGTGACGGAGGGCCGCGACGGCCGCGAAGTCGCGGTGACGACCTATAAGGAAACCCTGCCCGGCAACGGCGATCATCCGGCTGTCGAACATACGATCGTCGAGATCGAGGGCGACCATGGCTACAAGGACAATACGGATCTCTTCGTCGTGCCGTCCGATCACTATTTCATGATGGGCGACAATCGCGACAATTCGACCGATTCGCGCTTTGCCCCGGACGAAGGCGGCGTCGGCTATGTGCCCTTCGTCAATCTCGTCGGCCGCGCCGAAATCATCTTCTTCTCGGTCAGGAAGGACGAATCGGCGCTCGCCTTCTGGCGCTGGCCATGGTCGGTGCGGTGGGACCGGCTGCTTCGACCCGTTGATTGACGAGGCACAGATTGACGAGGCACATGGACGTGACATGACGCGCGGCCGCGATGAGGCGCTCGCCGCGCTGGAAGCGCGTATCGGACATCAGTTCGCCGATACGGCGCTGCTCGCCCGGGCGCTGACCCATGTCAGCGCCTCGGCCGCCCGGCGCGAGTCATATGAGCGCCTCGAATTTCTCGGCGACCGGGTGCTCGGTCTCGCCGTCGCCCATATGCTTTATGACGCCTTTCCGCATGAGACCGAGGGTGAGCTGTCGCGCCGCCTCGCCGCGCTGGTGCGCAAGGAGACCTGCGCCGAGGTGGCGGAAGCCTGGGGCGTCGGCCCGGCGATGCGGCTCGGGGAGGGCGAGGCGCAGACCGGCGGGCGCGGCAAACGCGCCCTGCTCGGCGACATGTGCGAAGCGATCATCGGCGCGGCCTTTCTCGATGGCGGCGCGTCGGCGGCCGAGCATATCGTTCGCAAGGCTTTCGGCGAACGCATGGGGGCGAGCGGCCAGGATTTGCGCGACGCCAAGACGGCCTTGCAGGAATGGTCGCAGGCGCGGGGGCTGGCGACGCCCCGCTACCAGCTCGTTGGCCGCAGCGGGCCGGACCATGCGCCCTTTTTTGAAGTCGCCGTCGACATCAGGGGATTCGAACTGACGCCGGGTTCGGGCGCCTCCAAGCGCGCCGCCGAACAGGCCGCCGCGGCGGCTTTTCTGGCGCGGGAAGCGGACGATCGGACATGAGCGATACGGCGCAGCCGGCAGGGGAAGAAACGCGCTGCGGCTTTGCGGCGTTGGTCGGCGCGCCGAACGCCGGCAAATCGACGTTGCTCAATCAGCTGGTCGGCGCCAAGGTCTCGATCGTATCGCGCAAGGCGCAGACGACGCGGGCGCTGGTGCGCGGCATCGCCATCGAAGGCGCGGCGCAGATCATCCTTGTCGACACGCCGGGCATTTTCACGCCCAAGCGGCGGCTCGACCGCGCCATGGTGGCGAGCGCGCTCGCCGGCGCCGCCGACGCCGACGTGATCGCGCTCCTCGTCGATTCCCGCAAGGGCCTCGACGAGGAAGTCGAAGCAATCCTGACGCAGCTTCATCAGGCAAAAGCGCCGAAGCTGCTCGTCCTGAACAAGATCGACCTCATTCCCCGCGAGAGGCTGCTGGCGCTGGCGCAGACGCTCAACGAACGCCAGAAGTTCGACGAGACCTTCATGATTTCGGCGCTGAACGGCGACGGCGTCGACGCTCTGCGCCAGGCGCTGGCGCGGCGCATGAAGCCTTCGCCCTGGCTCTATCCCGAGGATCAGCTTTCCGACGCGCCGCTGCGGCTGCTCGCCGCTGAAATCACCCGCGAGAAGCTCTACGAGCGCCTGCACGACGAACTGCCCTACCAGTCGACGGTCGAGACCGAATCCTGGACCAATCAGAAGGACGGCTCGGCGCGCATCGAACAGACGATCTATGTCGCGCGCGACAGCCAGAAGAAGATCGTCATCGGCGAGGGCGGGCGCACCATCAAGTCGATCGGCCAGGCGGCGCGCAAGGAGATCGCCGAGGCGGCCGAACAGAAGGTGCATCTCTTTCTTTTCGTCAAGGTGCGCGAGAATTGGGCCGAAGACCCCGAGCGCTATCGCGAAATGCGTCTGGAGTTTCCCAAAGGCGGGTAGTATGCCAAACGGCGAGCGTAGCCGTTTGTCGATTCTCTCGCTTGTTCCCATTCATGCGCCGACCGCGTCGGCGCCAGGGCGCGCGACATGACCCAGTCTTCAAAGCGCTTCACCGCTTATCGCTATCTCACTGGACCGGACGACGCGGCCTTCTGTCATCGCGTGACCGAGGCCTTAAGCCGCGGCTGGACGCTCTATGGTTCGCCCGCCCTGACCTATGATTTGGAGAAGAAGCGCGTCATCTGCGGTCAGGCGTTGACCAAGGAGGTCGAGGACGCGGAATATAGCGCCGATCTGACGCTCGGAGATTTGTAGCAAGGCGGGACGAGGCGACGATATGGAATGGCGCGACGACGCCCTGATCATCGGCGCGCGCCGGCATGGCGAAACATCCGTCATTCTGGAGCTGATGACCCGCGCGCATGGGCGCCATCTCGGTCTCGTGCGCGGCGGTCGCTCGCGGCGGCTTCGTCCGATTCTGCAGCCCGGCAATCTCGTCGCCGCGCATTGGCGCGCGCGTCTTGAGGACCATCTCGGGGCTCTGACGATCGAGCCGCTCGCCGCCCGCGCCGCCCATCTCCTCGATCGCGGCGCGGCGCTCAACGGCGTCGCTTCGCTCTGCGCGCTTCTGCGCCTGCTGCCGGAGCGCGATCCTCACGCGGAATTGTTCGACATGGCCGACGCCATTGCGGCGCGGCTGGGCGATATTCACGGTCTTGACGTCGGCGCGGTCATGATGGCGCGGTTCGAGCTTGCGCTGCTCGGCGCGCTCGGCTTCGGACTTGATCTTCAATCCTGCGCGCTGACCGGCGCGCAGGACGATCTCGCTTATGTGTCGCCGAAATCAGGCCGCGCGGTTTGTCGCGCCGCCGGCGCGCCATGGCGGGACAGGCTGTTGCCCTATCCCGACTTCCTTCGTCATGGGAGCGACGCGACGGCCCCTGGCGATGTCATCGCCGCCTTTCGATTGACCGGCTATTTCCTCACGCGCGACGTGCTGGCGCCGCGCGGCGTGGCGCTGCCGGCGTCGCGCGATCTCTATATCGGCGCGCTGCTGCGCGCGGCGTGATCTAGTGGTCCTTGTCGCCGCAAATGTAGCGCGACTCATGGCTGCTGACGCCATAGCCCTGATCAATGTCGACGAGCACTTCGCGGCACATCGCCTGCATCTCGTCATTCGGTTCCGGCGCTCGCGGCGCGCGGTCCCGAGCCGCGACCGTCGGGCCGGAGACCGACAGCGGCGACCTGTCCAATGCGAAGGAGGCGGTGGCGACGAGAAGCATGGCGACGAGCGGGAAAAGCAGTTTCTTCATGGACGCCTGTCTTGAAAGCCGCTGAAAACCGGCGAAAAACCCGACCGCGCCGATCCGCGCCATCGCCGCCAAGCTTCTAAAGGACGAGACGCCGCGACCGCAAGGACTTATTTGCAACATTGCGGACAAAATATACGCGCGTCATCTTTCGCCGCGTCGATCGGCAAAGGCGAACAGTCCGCTTGCGCCAACGCCGCGCCGGCCATAGTACCGATCGCACAGCAAGATTCGGGTTGACGAGATGGCGCAAAAGGGCGGCGGCGGAAGCGGAAAAGGCAAGGGCGCAAGCGACGTTAGCGTGATCGCGCCCGTCGCGCTGCGCGAGGCGCTTGAGGAGCGCTATCTGCGCTACGCGCTGTCGACGATCACCGGCCGCGCGCTGCCCGACGCCCGCGACGGGCTCAAGCCGGTGCATCGGCGCATCCTTTACGGCATGCATATTCTGCGGCTCGATCCCGGCGCGCCGTTCAAGAAATGCGCGAAAATCGTCGGCGACGTGATGGGCTCCTTCCATCCGCATGGCGATCAGGCGATCTATGACGCGCTGGTGCGCCTCGCCCAGGACTTTTCCTCGCGCTATCCGCTCGTCGACGGGCAGGGCAATTTCGGCAATGTCGACGGCGATTCGGCCGCCGCCTATCGCTACACCGAAGCCCGTATGACGGCGGTCGCCCGCCTCCTGCTCGAAGGCATCGACGAAGACGCGATCGACTTTATCCCGAATTATTCCGGCGAGGAGAAGGAGCCGGTGGTGCTGCCCTCGGCGCTGCCCAATCTGCTCGCCAATGGCGCGCAGGGCATCGCCGTCGGCATGGCGACCTCGATTCCGCCGCATAATCTCGCCGAGCTTTGCGACGCCGCGCTCTATCTCATCTCCCACCGTCAGGCGACCGCCGAACAGCTTCTCACTTTCGTGCAGGGGCCGGATTTTCCGACCGGCGGCATCGTCGTCGACAGGCGCGAGGAAATTATCGAGACCTATCGCACCGGGCGCGGCTCGTTTCGGGTCCGCGCGCGCTGGGTGAAAGAAGAGCTGCCGCGCGGCGGCTGGGTCGCGGTCGTCACCGAAATTCCTTACGGCGTGCAGAAGTCGCGCCTCATCGAGCGACTCGCCGAACTCATCGCCGAGCGCAAACTGCCGCTCGTCGCCGACGTGCGCGACGAATCGGCGGAAGACGTGCGCATCGTCTTCGAGCCCCGCGCGCGCACGGTCGATCCGGCGCTGATGATGGAGACTTTGTTCAAGCTCTCCGAACTCGAAACGCGCTTTACGATGAACATGAATGTGCTCGTCGACGGCGTGACGCCGCGCGTCGTCTCGCTCGACGAGGCGCTGCGGCAATGGCTCGACCACCGCCGCACCGTGCTGCAACGCCGCTCGCGCCATCGCCTCGCCGCGATCGTCCGGCGCATCGAGCAATTGGAAGGCATGGTCATTGTCTTCCTCAATCTCGACGAGGTGATCCGCATCATCCGCGAAGAGGACGACGCCAAGGGCGAATTGAAAAAGGCGTTCAAGCTGACCGATCTGCAGGTCGAATATATTCTCGACACGCGGCTGCGCGCTCTGCGCAAGCTCGAAGAAATGGAGCTGAAGAAGGAGCTGAACGAGCTCTCGACCGAGCGCAAGGACATCGAGGCCCTGCTCGCCGACGAAGCCAAGCAGTGGAAGACCATCGCCTGGCAGGTGCGCGAGCTGAAAAAATCCTATGGCCCGCAGACGCCGATCGGCAAAAGGCGCACGACGTTTGAGGACGCGCCCGAGGCGATCGATCTCGACCTCGCCGAGGCGATGATCGAGCGCGAGCCGGTGACGATCGTCGTCTCGCAGAAGGGCTGGATTCGCGCGTTGAAAGGCCATGTGCAGGATCTTTCAAGCCTGCAGTTCAAGGGCGACGATGCGCTCGCCGCTTCTTTCTTTGCGCAGACCACGTCGAAAATCATCGCGCTCGCTTCGAACGGCAAGGCCTATACGTTAGAGGCCTCGAAACTTCCCGGCGGGCGCGGGCACGGCGAGCCGATCCGCATGTTCGCCGATATTGAGGAAGGGGCCGATGTCGTCGCCGTTCTGCCGCATGTCGCGCAGGCGTCGCTGCTGCTCGTCACCAATGACGGGCGCGGCTTCGTGGTGGCGCAAGACGATCTTTTATCGTCGACGCGCAAGGGGCGCGCGGCGCTGAACGTCGAGCCGCCGTCGCGGTTGAAGATCGTGAGCGAGGCGCAGGGCGATCATGTCGCCATCATCGGCGAGAACCGGAAGCTCCTGGTGTTTCCCTTGAGCGAAGCGCCGCGCATGGCGCGCGGCAAGGGCGTGCGCCTGCAGCGATACAAGGAGGGCGGCGTCTCGGACGCCAAGGTCTTTGCGCTGAAGGAGGGGCTGACATGGACCGACGCGTCCGGGCGCGTCTTCACGATCGACAGAGCGGAACTCAAGGACTGGATCGGGCATCGCGCCGAGGCGGGAAGATTGCCGCCGAGGGGTTTTCCGAGGAATAATCGGTTTGGGTGACAGTCGCGTTTAGCGGTCATGCTAACGGAGAAGCCAAGAGCAACATCGAAAATTCATGTTTGTTCGCGGCCCCCATCCGGCGCTTCGCGCCCCCTTCCCCCGCTTCGCGGGAGAAGGGGGGCGGCGCCGTTGCGGCTAACGACGTAGAGTCGCGAACCTTCATAACGGGCGCGACCTGCTCCCTCTCCTGCGCGAAGCGCGGGGGAGGGTTGGGGAGGGGGCTCGCTTCGAAAGGCCTCAATCCGTCTTCGAAAAATCCGGAATTTTAAACCCGAGCTTGCCCTGGCGCCACAGCGTGAAGGCGACGCCGCCGGCGATGACGACGAAAACCCCGAAGGCGATATAAAGATAGATTTCCTCGTCGGTGACGAGGCCGACCGAGAAGGGATGCTTGCCGACAAAACTTTTCGCGCCATCGTCGCTGGTCAGCTTCGCATAGAGCACGTAAGCGCCGGGCTCTTTAAAATTCTGGTCGAAATTCACCATGCCGTTACGAAATTTCTGCACCGGCAGGCGGCCGACGACGTCGGCTTCGGGGTCGGCGTCGCCATTCGGCCCCTTGCCGCGCAGGATGCGGATGTCCCAATTCATGTCGCGCAATTCACTGTCGGCGGCGTCGAGCACGATGACGCTCGGGCCCACGTCCGGCAGCGCGACGCATTCGCGATCGACGTTTTTCTTCGGCTGCATGGCGACGAATTTCATCGACTTGCGGCCAAGTTCATTGCCGCCAAGATCGATCGGACATTCCGGATCGTAATAGTGCCAGCCGGCGGCGATCGCCGCGCAGGGGCTCAATGCCGCGAGGATCAGCAACGCGGCGCCAAAGAGAAACTTGATCAAGGTCAACCCCGCCTTCACATGCCGGCGTCGAGATAAGCCAGCATCTGATCCATGGCAAGCGCCGGCTCGGCGCAGCGGGCGTCGCCGACGATGCGGGCCGGCACGCCGGCGACGGTCTTATTGGCGGGCACCGGGTCGAGCACGACCGAGCCGGCGGCGATCATGGCGCAGCGGCCGATCTCGATATTGCCCAGAATCTTCGCGCCGGCGCCGATCAATACGCCGCGCCTGACCTTGGGGTGGCGGTCGCCGCGGGCCTTGCCGGTGCCCCCTAAGGTGACGCCATGCAGCATCGACACTTCGTCCTCGACGACGCTGGTTGCGCCGATGACGACGCCGGTGGCGTGATCGATGAACACGCTCTTGCCGATCATCGCGGCGGGATGGATGTCGACCTGGAAGGTCTGCGACGACAGGCTCTGCAGAATGAGGGCGAAGTCGCTGCGGCCGTTCTTCCACAGCCAATGCGCCAGACGATAGGTCTGGAGCGCGTGGAAACCCTTGAAATAAAGCGCCGGTTCGATCAGCCGCGTGCAGGCCGGATCGCGCTCCAGCACGGCGAGAATGTCGGCGCGGAACGCCTCGATTATTCCGGGCTCGCGCGCGACGCATTCCTCGAAAGCCTGGCGGATGGCGATATAGGGCGCTTCCGGCCGGTCGAGACGCTGCGCCACGCGATGCGCGACGACGCCGGCGACGCCGCTCTGCGACAGGATCGCCGGATGCAGAAATCCGCCAAGCTCCGGCTCGCGCCGCAAGACCTCTTCCGCTTCAACGCGCAGCCGCGCAAAAAGCGGATCGCTCTGGGCGAAATCGATGATTTTCGCGCCCTGTTCGCGCGTTTCGGCGCCCATCCGCCCCTCCTTGTTCGAGCATTTATATAGCGGACCGCTTCGCCAAAGGCACGCCGGCGCCGCTTTGGGCGCCGCTTGGGCCGCCGCTTGGGCCGTCAGGGCCGCGTATCGAGAAACTCCAGCGCCGCCTGCTTATAGATGCGGTCGCCGACCGCCCGATTGTGGTCGCGTCCCGGAATATCGACGATTCGGACGTTGGGGAAGAACTCCGCCAGCGGATGCGGATCGCCGGCGACGTCGTCGCGGGAGCCGACGCAGATCAGCGTCGGGACGGCGATTTGCGCGAGCATTTCCGGCGCGATCGCCTTGCGCGGGCCCCGCGCGCAGGCGGCGAGCGCGGCGAGATCGCTGCGGGTGGATTCGGCGAAGCCGCGAAAGATTTTGAGCGTCGAATCGTTGATGTCCTCGATGCGCTCCGCCTCCATGGCCTCGGCCAGACCGCGGGGGAGCCCCGAGTCCTCGATGAGATTTTCGCCGACGCCGCCAAGGATCAGCGAGCGCACGCGTTCGGGCGCTTTCAGCGCCAGCAGCGCGGCGATGCGCCCGCCGAGCGAATAGCCCATGACGTCGGCGCGCGGGATCGCCAGATGATCGAGCAGATGCGCGATATCCGCGGCCATCAGGTCGAGACTGTAGAGCGCCGGATCGTAAAGCTTGGCGGACTGGCCGTGACCGCGAATGTCGAGCGCGATGACGCGGCGGCCGTCTTCGGTCAGCGTTTTGACCCACTGCGTGAACAGCCAGTTCACCGCATGGGTCGAGGCGAAGCCATGCACAAGAACGATCGGCTCTCCGCGATCTTCGGTCAGGGGCTCGAAATCCACATAGGCTATCTCGACGCCATTCGACTGGAACGTTTGCATTAGAAATCCCACTTAGCGTCCTTTATCTAAATATCGGCGCGGGCGACACAAGGCCGCTCCGCGCCGAAAGTAAATGCGCTATTGCCATCCGCGCCGCTTGCCGGTAAACGAGCGGGCGCGCCGCAAGCCCGTTTACATCAAAGGGCTGTGGCGCAACAGGCGCCCGTAGCTCAGCTGGATAGAGCACCAGACTACGAATCTGGGGGTCAGAGGTTCGAATCCTTTCGGGCGCGCCATTTGCGTATAAAACTGCGAACACCCTTGCCGATTTGTTCTCCGGCGATGACGGCCTGTTCAAGGCTGGCTTTCGAGCCGTGGATGCGGATGACCTTGTCGTCGACCTCGATGGCGTCGACGATCGAGCGCAAATAGGCCTTGCGGAACGTGGTTTCGCCCGTCGTGATCCTTTCGCGCATAAAAGCGCCGAAACGTTCGATCTGATCGGATTCGAGCGTGATATTGGGCGCGGATTGGATTTTGATCCGCTCCAGAGCGGCCTTGGCCCGATCGCGAACGGATTTGAGCGCGGCGAGTCGGTCCCCGAGCACATCGTCGATATCCGTGACGCCGTCCTCGACCATTTTGTAAAGACGGCGAAGCTTGTCGTCGGCATGGAAGATTTCAGCGTTCAGAGCGCCGGCCCGCTCCTGAACCTCGGCGTTGCCCGATGCGCGTTTGTCGGCCAGCGAGGTCAGGAGGCCCGCCAAACGGCTCGGGCCGAGCAAACGGTCGGCGAGATGGGTCGTGACCAGCCCGTCGAGCTTGTCCATGGCGATAGAGCGGCCCTTGCAGCCGGTTTTGCCTACACGGGCGGCTGTCGAGCATGTGTAGTAGCGATGCACCTTGCCGGACTTGGACGTTCCGGTGCGCAGCGTCATCGCCCCGCCGCATGTCGCGCAATGGGCCAAGCCCGTGAGAAGGATCGGACCAGTGACGACACGCGGCGGCAGGATGCGGGGATCGCGCGCTTTGAGGCTCGCCTGCAACTTATCGAAAACTGGCTGCTCGATGATCGCCGGAACCGCAACCTCGATGACTTCGTTCTCAGCTTTGGCTCGGCCAGTCTTGGCCTCTCGCTGATTGAATCGCCAGCGCCCCACATAAACGGGATTCGTCAGAATCTTGTGAACCGACGCAACGCCAAAGCGCGCGCCAAGCCGCGTCCTCATCCCACGCCCATTGAGTGTTTTCGTCACCTCTTTGACGCCCATCGGCCCTCTCCCGGCGTCGCCCTCCAAATAGAGACGGTAAATCAGTCGAACTGTCTCGGCTTCGACGGGATCGATGACGAGCTTCTTCTTGGTTCTGTGTCCGCGCTTCTCAACCTCGGAAAGCGCATAGCCGAGCGGCAGGCGCGAGCCATTATAGAAACCTTGTCGAGCATTCTCCTTCATCGCGCGCAAGACATGTTTGGCGTTCTCGCGGCTTTGATACTCGTCGAAGAGCGCGATGACCTGCCGCATCATCACCTGTGACGGATCGTCGCCAAGCTCCTGGGTGATGGAAACAAGACGCACGCCATGCTTGGCGAGCTTGCGCACATACATCTCCAGGCCGAAGGCGTCGCGAAAGAAACGCGAGAAGGAATGAACGACGATCGCATCGATCGGATGGTCGTCGTCGCAGGCGCGTTCGATCATGCGCTGAAATTCCGGCCGATTGTCGTCCATCGCCGACGCGCCCGGCTCGACATATTCGGCGACGACCCGCCAGCCACGACGCGCGCAATAGGCGCTCGTCTGTACCTGTTGATCGGGGATGGATAGATCGACCTCCGCCTGCCGCGTCGTCGAAACCCGAAGATAGAGTGCGGCGCGGATGGGGTCGGTCATGGGAAGCTCCCAGGTTCAATGGCGAGGCTGAAGAAACGCATCGAGCAAGTCGCCGAGAAACATCTCCAACACATCGACCTCGGCGGGGGTGATTGGAATTTCCGCTGGCCAATCGTCGGCGATGGCGATTTCGTCAGCCGCGTTGATCCTTCTTGAAGCCGAATCATACCGCCTCAGTCCGCGAACGCCATCGCCATTTCCGTTCCGGCGAGCGGAAACTTGTTGATGTGCGCGACGAGGACGAGCCATGCCGGAAACCATGGCGGCGGGCCGTCGCCAATTGAATGGCCCAATTCTTCGACGCAGCGCGAAGCGCAGTTTGGAGAAGAAATGGAAACTCCCGGCAATGACAGCGGAACTTCGATCCTTCGTGGCGTCGTCAGGCGGCTCGGAAACACAGCGGGGACGGCTGCAAAAGTCAGATTCTCGCAAGGTTGCGCGACCGAAAAAGAGCGAATAATCATAGGTTCCCTGCAAAATCGTCTCAATGGAGTGGCGGCCATGAGCATTTTCGTATGCGGACGCGCCGTGCTCCGGTCGACGTATGGCGTGTCCGCATGCTGAAGAAAAACCCAAAAGCTGGCGCGCTGACGCGGCAGAAGTTAAGCGAAGCAGCATATAAGAGCTGTCCGACCTTATCACGTTCGCAAGCCCGACAGATTGTCGATGAAGTCTTCGAAGAGATTCTTGCAGCGCTCGTTTGCGGCGAGTCGGTCAAATTGAGCGCTTTTGGCGTATTCACGCTTCGGGCCAAACGAGAGCGGATCGGCCGCAATCCGAAAACGGGCGACCCGGCGATCATCAGCGCGCGGAGAATCGTGACTTTCCACGCCTCGCCGAATCTGGTCGCGCGGATGAATGGGAAAATAGTTCAAAGTCTTCGAGGTTGAATCTTTCCCTCTTTGAGCCGCACTTACATCCCAATTCCAATCCCTCGCGTTCGCGTGAAATCCCATGAGATTCCGGATTCGCGGATGACGCCGCTGATCTGGCGTCCGAGGCGGTCATCCATCACGGGCCGCCAGGGCACGAGCGTGAACTCGTATGCGTTCTCAATGACGGCGTATTTGCCAGAGACGAGGTTGGTCGTGCCGGTGAAAACGCCCGAGACGCGCTCGCCTTCGTTCTTCATGCGGAAGGGGCCTTGCTTGCTCTTCGCCAGGGATGCACCGGTGCGCTCGATCTCGCCTCGTTCCAGCCGGGCGACAAGGTCTTTGGGAGCGCGAATGGTTCCATCAGACGAACGCCAGGCGTGTCCCTTGTCGACGAGCGCTTCCCGGCGCCGCTGCATGGCCCCACTGACCTCGGCCCCGAAGCCGCCTTGAACAAGTGGGGCGCGATTGGGCGAGGCGAGTTCGCGGTCGAGCCATGTGGCGCCGCTGGCGTCGATCTGGGTTTCGAGGTCGAGATTGGAAAGAACGCGAAGCGTCATCCGTCCGCGTCGCTGGGCGTAATAGTCCGCCGTGCGCGCCTCGAAGTCGGCCGGGAGGCGCCAATGGTCGGCGTCGATCTGCTCCACGATCCCCGCCCGGCGTAGCGCCTCCAGTCGGCGGACGTGGCTTTCGACATAGGCGCCATAGTCGCCACCAGGAACGCGGACACGGGTTGCCTCAGCGATTGCGCGGTGGATGCTGGGGCGGTAGTCGCCTGAGGCGCCGGCGAGCTGAGCGATGTTGTGGTCGGCGGGGCGCGGTCCGGTTGGCGCGGGGGCGATCTCGACGATCGATCCGATCGTCGCCTCCTCGGCGGCGGACGCGAGCGCCTCGGAGCCGAGCGCGACATGATGGACGCGCCCGTCCAACCCGTCGACCACGAGGCTCAGCCGCTCGCCAAGTTCGTCGGTCAGCCGCTTGTCGATCACGCGGCCCGTGATCTTGGTCGTGGCCTCCTCGCCGTGAAGCGAGTAGCTTGCGAGCGCACGCTCTTCGCCGCGTTGTTTGAGCGCCCGATTGATCGCCTTGACGATGTCGCTGCGCTCGCCGAGTTCCCGCAGCGTCAGCTCCAACTCGTCGGACAGCTTCCAGACGCCCGGCGCGCTCTCCGCGGCGAGACCGTAGCGCGCCAGCGTCTGCAATCGTCCGATGCGCAGCGTTCGATCGAAATCCGCTCGGACCTGACCCGCCTCTGGCCGCAGGTCGAGCGTTCCCTCGCAGGCCTCGGCGAGCATCGCCCGGTCGATCCGGGTGAAGCGCTCGGCGGAAATTTCCACTGTGAGTTTCGATCTCAGCTCCAGGTCGGTTTCCGGTCCCAATTCGAGCGTCGCCAGTTCCTGCGCGCGCAGTCTGACACCGTCGGTGATGTAGTCCTGGGCGATGATCAAGTCCTTGCCGATCTCGTCCTTGCCCCGGATGACGACATGGCTGTGTGGATGGCCTGTGCTGAAGTGGTCGACGGCGACCCAGTCGAGCCTTGTTCCGAGGTCGCCCTCCATCTGCTTCATCACGTCGCGGGTGAAGGCGCGAAGATCGCTCAGTCGATCGCTGTCCTCGGGCGCGACGATGAAACGGAACTGATGGCGGTCCTCCCGCCCCCGCTCCAGAAACTCGCGGCCATCCACGGCGTCGGTCTCCGACCCGTAGAGCTTCCCCCGCTCCCCTTCACGGCTCATGCCGTCGCGTTGCAAATAGCGCAGATGCGCGTCGGCGCCCTTGCTCGCGAGCCTCAACCTCGCGATCCGCGCCTTCACCACGACGCGGCGCATCCGCCGGGCCGGCCCGCGCCGTTCGGCCGCGAGCTTCAATCGATCGGCCGCCGCCTGTCCCCGACCGATCCGGCAGCATCTCCCTTTTCGGCTTCGGCCCGACGCGCCATCACGCCGCCGATCGGATCGGCCGCCGCGCTTCGGCGGCGGCCCGATACCGGCGCCCCTCGCCTTCGTCACGGCCTTCATCACCTGCGCGACGAAAGAGCGCGGTCGCCGCGCCGCGGCGCTGCCTCGATCGCGAATTTTTCCGGCGCGGAGTCGAAAGTCGGAAGTGTCGTCGTTGCTCATGCACAACAGCTTGCGCCGGCGACGCGGCAAAACAAGCGCAATTCCGCGCAGCTCGCATCATGGCGTTGAAAAAGAAACGAGATGCGGTAGGGCTCACACCGCAAGAAATCGCTCTACCCGGAAATAACAATGTGCAGACAAAAGCATACACGCAAGCGGCACGGTTGCTTTAATCTTGCCTTCACTGCACACCTTGCGTAAGCGTCGTAAGCGTCCGAACTCTGCACGATCTCTTGGGCGTGCAATTTCGCGACATATCGGGTTCTCTCGCACATGGGAGGATCTCCGGTGGTCTCGAAACGATTCCAGAACACGGCATGGCGCTCTTACTGGTCGACGCATATTGAAGCGTGGCGCCGAAGCGGCCTTTCGCGCACCAAATATTGTCGCGATCATCGGCTCAACAAGGCGACTTTCGATCGCTGGCTGAAGCAGCTTGAAGGCGCGGAAGCCGCGAAAAAAGCTGCAGAACTTCTGCGCGAACAGCGTCGCCAGCGCCGCCGTCGAGGGCCATCTCCGCTGTGCAAATCGAAGCGCTCGATCGCCGTTCAAGCGTTCTGGGCGATGCATGTCGAAGCGCTGAACTGGAGCGGATTGTGCGCCACGCATTACGCCAACGCTCACAATCTTTCGCTGGTCAGTTTGCGCCGCTGGCGCGATTTGTTCGACAGCGGCGAGGTGGAGATTGACTGGCGCGCGTATCTTCATCCGAGCGCTCGCGCGAAAATAAGCAGCGGCGCTAGCAGCGCTGCTAAGCAGGAAGCGGCCAAAGAGGACTTGACAGACGCCGCCAAGAGCGATCCGCCGCGCGACCGGCGGTCGAACCGGCGCAGCTTCACCGACGAAGAAAAGCTCGCCATCGTGCTCGAAGCGGAGAAGCCGGGCGTCAGCGTCGCCGCCGTTTGTCGGAGCCACGATATCGCGACCAGCATGGTGTTCCGATGGCGGGTCCAGTTCGGGTTTGGCGAGAAGGAGCGCGCGAAACTCGCCGCGGTGGCGGTTGACGACGGTCCAACGGGAGTCGTCTCGACGCCCGTCGTGCTGCACGATCTCTTGCAACCGCCCGAAGGAATGACGGTGGTGCAACTTGCCACTGGACGGCGGGTCTTCGCGCCAAAGGGCAGCGATCCAGACGCGGTGTTGCAGCAGATACGTAAGGAGGAGGCGGCGCGATGATGATCCTCCCAGCCGGCGTCAAAGTGCATTTGGCGCTGGGCTACACCGATATGAGGAAAGGCATGGATGGGCTCGCGATGCTGGTGCAAGGCACGCTGCAGAAGGATCCCTTCAGCGGTCACCTGTTCGCCTTTCGCGGCAAACGAGCGCAAATTGTAAAGATCCTTTTCTGGGACGGGAATGGACTTTGTCTTTTCACCAAGAGGCTCGATCAAGGCGGCTTTGTCTGGCCGCGATTGGTCGAGCCAGGCGGAACGATCACGCTGACGTCGGCGCAGCTCGCCATGCTGATCGAAGGCATCGACTGGCGCACGCCAGAGCGCGTCTGGAAGCCAGCGCTGGCAGGTTGAAACTGCGCGGAATACAAGCGAAATCCGGGAGAAAATGCTTGTACTGGAGAGCCGTTCGCAGTAGCATTGAACATGCGAATCGATCTCGACAATCTTCCCGTCGATCCGACTCTCCTGCAGTATCTGGTGCGCGACATGGCGGCTCTTGTCGAGAGCCGCGACGGAGAGATCGAACGCCTCCAGTTCATCATCAAGAACCTGCAGCGCGCGCAGTTCGGACGCCGTTCCGAACGGTTTGATCCCGACCAGCTGGCGCTCGCTCTGGAAGACCTCGACAGCGATGTCGCGCGCGCTCGAGAAAGAGCCCCGACGATCGAAAGCGCAATTGAAGAAGCGTCGCACGAGACGCCGTCCCGGCGCAAAGCGCTGCCCGATCATCTGCCGCGCGAGGATGTCCGGCTCGATGTCGATAGCCAGACGTGCCCCTGTTGTGGCGGCGCGCTTCACGCCGTCGGCGAGAGCGTCAGCGAGATGCTCGACTGGGTTCCAGCGCAGCTTCGCGTCGTGCGGATCGCGCGCCCGAAATACGCTTGTCGCGCCTGCGGGACGATCGCCCAGGCGCCGGCCCCGGAACGGCCTATTGCTGGCGGCTTGGCGACGCCAGCGTTGCTGGCGCAAGTGCTGATCTCCAAATATTGCGACCACACGCCGCTTTATCGTCAATCGCAGATCTTCGCCCGGCAGGGCGTCGATCTCAGCCGTTCGACGCTGGCCGGATGGGTGGGCGGCGCCTGCTGGTGGCTCGAGGCGCTGCACGATCGGCTGTGCAAAAACGTGTTCGCAAGCAACCATCTGTTTGCGGACGATACGCCCATTCCGGTTCTTGATCCGGGGCGCGGCCGCACAAAGACAGGCCGACTGTGGGTTTACGCCCGGGAGCAGCGAAGCTGGGGCGGACCGGAACCGCCTGCCGCCATTTATCTTTACGCGCCGGACCGAAAGGCCGAACGTCCGGCTTCCCATCTTGGAAGCTTCAAAGGCGTGTTGCATGTCGACGGCTATGCCGGATTCGAGCGGCTGACCACCAGCGGCGACATTGTCCTCGCCGCTTGTTGGGCGCATACGCGGCGCAAGTTCTATGAAGTGGCCGAAGCCACGGGTTCGCCGATCGCCAACGAGGCGCTGCGCAGGATCGGCGAACTTTACGCGATTGAGGCGCGCGTGCGCGGGCTGCCTTCCGCACATCGTCTTGCCGAGCGGCGATCCTTCTCCAGGCCGATAATCGAAGCCCTTCGCGAATGGCTCGAAGCTCAGCTTTCTCAAATATCCGGGCGCAGTACGCTCGCCGAAGCCATTCGCTACGCGCTCTCGCGTTGGGAAGGTCTGACGCGCTTTCTGCATGACGGTCGCATCGAACTCGACACCAATCCGGTCGAGCGTGCAATCCGTCCAGTCGCGCTCGGAAGAAAAAATCATCTGTTCGCGGGCAGCGACGGAGGCGGCGAGCGGTGGTCGATCGTCTGCTCGTTGATTGAAACGGCAAAACTCAACGGCGTCGAACCCTACGCCTATCTCGTCGACGTACTCCAGCGCATGGTCGACGGACATCCCGTCAATCGGCTCGACGAACTCTTGCCGTGGGCCTGGAAATCGAAAAATCCCGTCAAGCCCTGACGTCATGTGCAATGACCGGACGGATACCTATAATACTACGACAACACAATATCGTCCGCTAGAAAAAATTCGTCACCAGCGCGCTGAGAGGCTGCCGAAATAGCGCGCCGCAAACGTCAATGCAGGAAAGTTCGCGTTGCCAAACTGCGGAAAGTTTGCGTCGGCACTACACGCGCAGTTTGTGCATGGCGACTGCATTGATACGGCGCTCTGGATGCGCACGGCTCGTGTTCTCCAAGTGCGTCCGGCGCTTCGACCGGATGTATCTTGCTGAGGCGGTCGAGTTATCGTCGCGCTGCAAATCCACGGTAGCTCAAAAGTGAGCAAGGCTTTTTGACGCCGAATGGCAAAGCAACGCCTTGGACTAATCTGATGCGCGGAGCGAGCGAATCTCATCGTTTGGATTGCGTCTATCATTTGCGCCGCGACACAAGACGAGACGCCGCAACCATCCTGCCACCGCACAGCCGACGCCACGGTTGCGGACGCCAATTCTTACGGGCAAGTTGTGAAGTGTTGCTCGGCGCATTCCGTTACCTGTCGCGGGAGGCAATGGTTGGCGATGGCGTATTTCGCTGCCGCGCCCTTTTTCACCGCGCCGAGCTGAGCAAACGGCGATGCGCCGGACTGTCGTCCTCGGACAGCCAAACGACGCAATAGTCGGCCCGCCAATGGACGGACGACGACGTCGGAATAGTCCCTCGTGAGACGGAAGCCGCTTACCAAGCTGACGCTTGATTGAAGCGCAACGAGCGGAAACAGCGTTTCTAGCCACTGTGATCGGCGCGCTTCTCAACACCTCTTTTTCAGGCCGTAGCCCTGGCCCCGAAAAGGCGAACGGGAACTCGCCGACTTTGGCGGCATTTCGAAGCTCGGCCATCATTGAGCCGCGCGCGACCGCGCGTCAATGATGCAGCCGGCAAGAGATTTATGGCTCAGCGCGTAGCCTTTCCCGCCCGGACATGCCGACCTTAACACTGTCAAGCGCCTTCATTTTGAGTACGGTTTCCTTCTCCTCGCCAGTCTCGGTCCAGAAAGCGACAAAGCCGCTCCTTGTCGAGACGACACGCGGATGCGACGCCGTCTTGCCCGGCGAAGAAAGGCGCCGAGCTTCGGACCAGCGGGCACCGTCGTCCTGAGAGAAGGTCGCGTAGATCGCCTGCGTGCCGTCGTTGATTTCGGGGTCGATCATGTCGAAGACGGCGGCGACCCGGCCCCCCTTGGCGACCGTAAGGTCGCCGTGCGTCGCAGAAGCGTCGCCGAGCCGGACGGGCGCCATCCAGCTTCGTCCGGCGTCGCTCGATTTCAGATAATAGAGACCAGCGCTTTCCGCCTTGCGTGTGCCGACAACGGCGTGGATGAGGCGCTCCTTGCCGTGCGAGTGAATCGCAAGGCCGCCGCCGATGTGAGGACAGCCCGGGAAATCCCAGTCGAAGGCGCCGACGGTCGCGAGCCGCGTCCACTGCCCTGTCGCGTGATTGACGACGCCGATCGACATGTCCGAGGGCTTCTTGTCGCGATAGAGAACGAAAAAATCGCCGCGATCGTTCACCTGGCCTACGCTCCAGCAACAGGCACAGGTTACATCGTCGAGCGTGACGTTTTTTGACCAGCTCGCGCCGCCGTTTGTCGAAAAGGCGTAACGCAGCGCCTGCGCGCCCTTCACGGGCGGCGGCCCGTCGCGGCTGTCGAGCCAGGCGGCGTGCCAAGTCTTTCCGTCAGAGGCGAGCGTGAGGAAAGCATGCGGCCCCTTCGTCCAGTCGGCCGGCCCCTCCGCCGGCGCCCAAGTTTTTCCGCCGTCGGTCGAGCGCGCCGCCGCCATCGGGCCGGCGCCGTGCCGGTTTGCGTCATCCCTGGTGGTCCAGACGGCGACAAGCGTCTTATGCCAGGCGGCGATGCGCGCGTCCGAACCGCGGTGCACCGATGGACTCGTGCCGGGCTGTCCCTGGACCTCGACCTCTTTCGACCAGCTCTTGCCGCCGTCCCTCGAAACCTGGTGCCACAATGTGGCGCGACCGTCCCGGCTCCTGCCGATCAGCAACTGCAGACGGTCGCCGTCCGCGACGATGTCCAGGCTCGTCACGCCGTTGGACGCGCGGCTCATGTTGTGCTGAGCGTGCGCGCCGCCTTCCGAAGCCGGGCCCGGCGCCTCGCCTCCTTGCGCGGTCGGCCCGGACCGCGCCGCAGCGGCGGAAGGAGCGGAGCCAATTTGTTCCCCGCGAAGGGGATTAGGAATCAACGGCGCCGTCCCTGCCGCCGCGAGGGCGAGCAAACGCGAAAGCAAGCCGAGCCGTGTCAAGTCGAATGCGCGCATAATGGCCTCCTCTCCGTTCCTTGCTGCAAAAAGACCCGGCAACGACCGAGCAACGTCAATCTTCGCCGAGGCGCCAGCGCGAGCTCAGCGCTGCCGCCGTCGCGTGCGCCGCCTATCCGGTGCACGGGAAGTTCGCACTGATCGCCGGCGTTATAGAGCGGCGACGTTTGGTTGTTCGTCTTACTGTTCCTCGGTCGGTTCAGGTCCGCCCATCCCGCGTTCAAGAGCTCCGCGATGGCGATACGCTCGCATCGCTTGACGGATTTGGACGCCGAAGTGGCGCTTCTGACCTTCGTCCAGCGATTCATATAGCGGTTTTGCGGCTTGAGCGAGCTTTCCCAGATCGGCGTTTCGAACGCGGGCCAATCCCTTCTGGCGCTGCCGCGAGCTTCAGACCGGCCTTCATTCCGGCGATCTTGGCGTCCACGCGGACGCCAAGGTCCCGCTCGAAGTTGCGAGGCCGCATCCGGCGCGAGGGCCGGATGCGAGGTCTTCGCCTCAGTCGATCGAGAACGCCGCCGGCCGGATCCAGCGTGCAAAATCCGGGAGCCCCGCCTCATCTCCCGCAAAGAAGATGCCGTTGCCGCCCTTCTGCCCGTCTTCGAACTGATATCGCGCAGCAAAGACAACGGTCCGCGCATCGACCTCGCGGGTCTTGTAGTTGCCGATATTGTTGACGCCGAGATCGAAAGAGAAGCGATCGTTCCATTTGTAGTGGATCTTTGAGTCGATCGCGAACAGCCGGTGCTGCTGCTGGAAACTCTGGACAAGGCCGCAGCAGGCCGCGTCGTTGTTGGAGGTGGTCTGCCAGGCGAGGGCCGCCCAGCGAATATTGCCGCTGATCGACCAGCGGTCGTCTGGGCTCCATGTCACACCCGCCTTCCAACGCCAATCCGGAAGGCCAGGGATGCGCTTTCCGGTCTGGTTGAACAGCCAGCAGTCCTGACCTTGCGTCTGCGCTCCCCCTCCTGTGAGTTGGCACCGGCCCGGAATCCACGTCGGATTGGAAACGATATGCGAATTGACGAACACGGCGTTGGCGAAGACTTCGAGGTCTTCGAGCAACACATTGTTCTTTCGCACATCGATCTCGATGCCCGTGTTGCGCACATATTGGATATTCGCCGGGCCGGAAGCCGTACCCAATCCAGGTCCAAGAGGAATGATCTGGCTGACCATGAAGTCGCGAATGTCGTCGTGGAAGAGCGAGATGCGCGCCCAGCCGCCCGAATGGAAATCACGGCGGATCGTCAGCTCTTTGCTGAGCGTGACTTCCGGCCGTAAGTAAGGGTTGGGCGAGACCGGCTGAATGTTTGTTCCCTGGGGCGTTGTTAAGGAGCTATCGCCGATTTTTGGTGACGGCCTGAAGCATCAGGCGGCGACGGTTTGGGGCTGAGAGTCGGTCGGGTTGGCGGCGACCTCGAGCCCGTCGATGAACTTCACACCCTCGATGATCTTTGGCA
>VGDY01000056.1 GCA_016869555.1 Alphaproteobacteria bacterium
GGCGCTCGCAAAGCGCATGGCGAACGCCGTCCCATCGAACGAGCATCTTGCTCAAACCGCGAAAGCCGCATAGCATTCAGGCCAGCAACGCCGATTTCCGCTTTTCAACATCAAGCGGGACATCCCCAAGCTTTGGATCGGGTGCAGATTTAAATAATTCTTTGGCGAGTAGTTTTATATTGGAGGTATTGCAATGCGTCTTGAATTCCTCTCGGGCACAATATTTGCTGTCGGCGCACTGCTCGCGATGCAATCAACTTTGCGTGCGGAAACCACGGAAACAGAGATCCCCGCATCTGACGTTGCGCCGCATGCCGGCTACTATGCGCCTTATGCATTGCAAACGGCTGGAGCCTACCTGCCAGTGCAAGCGCTGGACAAAACGCGCGGGACGCCCGGTCAGGACGCAAATTACGTCGTCCAAAGCACTTTCCAAGACAAGGATTTCGGCGCCACGGCCGCGCAAATTCGCGAACGCGCACGCGAAGCACTGAGCGGATGGCGCTACCAGTTCGGCAGCGACGCCTATCTCTCCTGTATCAACTCAAACGACGCGGAATGCGTAAAGCGATTGCCCGGCAAATGGACTTGGAAGCCGCGAGGCGGTCCTGCTTTTCATGTGTGGGCTCAGGACAGTTCGTTTCCCGAAAGCTTCATCGCCCCGCAGTCCTGCTCCGAAGTAAGCATAACCTTTCGCGGCACTGTTAAGAGCCAATCTGCCGACTGGGGTACGAATGGGCATAAGCTCTCCAAGTATTTTCTCGACAATTACTATAGGCAGCTCCACCGCAACATCGATGGAATCATTAGTCGTGTCACCGCACTCGATTGCTATCGGCACGCGATTGATCCGAGTGGCGTAAGGATCGTGTCGGCGGGGCATTCTCTGGGCGGTGGTCTCGCCCAGCTTGCGGCGCTCGCCAACAAACGCGGCCCTCGCATCTCAAAGGTTTTCGCATTTGACCCCTCGCCCGTGACGGCTCACGGCCTGGTCGACAAGCAGACGTTGGCGGAAAATTCCGAAGGTCTCGAAATCGATCGAATTTCCCAGGCAGGCGAAATTCTTCAGCCACTCCGCGCCGTCATGCAGCAATATCCTCGAACGAAGAACGCCTGTAATCCGCTGGTGCGTTCCGTTGGGGTCGACGTTATCCGCGGGAGCGCCGTTGCGCGTCACGACATGGCGAAGATGGCGGCGGGGCTCGTGAGGCTTTCGCATTCCGGCGCCGTGCAGAGCCGGCCGATAGCGACACAGTGCGTGACGCGCTATGAGCGACAGATGACGCCCAGGCTCATGCCAGTCGCGTTGGTCGCCGAAACCACTTGGCCGTTGCTTGATTCATTTGCCGACGCGCCGACATCCACGCCGAGCGCTCCGCGTATCGCACGCACTGCTGCTGCCCAGCGGCATCAAGCGACAAGGGCGCGTCCTAGCGTAGTTAACGCCAGTGTCAGCTTTGGGCCTCAAGAGGGCGCCGACGCCGAAAAAAATCCGCTGAAGGACATATTCGAACCATAACCAAACAAAGGACGCAGAAGTTTGGAGGCGCCGACGCTCAATCGATCGTTCCTTGACCGAAGCGCGACACCGACTAAGATTGCGAACGTTGCTGTTGCCTGTTCAGCACGTCCGCCTCGCGCAGATCGAGCTCCCGCTCGATGCGGCGGCGGGCCTCGTCGGTGAGTTTGCCTTCCCGCAACATGCCGTTGATCAGATTGCGCTCCTCGGCGATGAGCTGCAGGTCGAGCTCGTCGTGACGCTCCGCCAGCGCGCGGCGTTCTTCGCTGACTTCGCACTTCATGCGGATGCGCGACAGGAAATAGTCCTGCTGCGCGCCAAGCGTCAGCATCGCTTCTTCGGGAATGTCGCTCTCCGCGCCTATTCTCGCGAGCTTCGCGCTCGACGCCTCGATCGCGGCGTGGCGGATGCGCAGTTCCTCGGCGCGGTCGAGGATGCGCTCCTCGATGCCGTCTTTGGCGAGACCGAGTTTGCGGATGATCCATGGCAGCATGGACCCCTGAAAGACGAGCGTGACCATCACGACGAAAAAGGCGACAAAAAAGATCGCGTCGCGATGGGGAAAGGGTTCGCCCTGCGCCGTCACGAGCGGAATCGCCAGCGCCGCGGCGAGCGAGACGATGCCGCGCACGCCGGTGAAGGAAATGATGAAGGGGCGTTGCCAGGGCGGCGAGGGGTCGCGTCGCGCCAGCGGCGGAATGAGCCAGCGCGGCAGATAGGTAAGCGGAAATATCCATACGAAGCGCGCCACGATCACGACGAGAGAGACGATCGCCGCGGACGCCGCCAATTCGTACAGCGAATGATTCTGGATGCGCGCCAGCAACGCCTGCGCCTGCAGGCCGGTGAAGAGAAATACCAGACCTTCGATGAGAAAAAGAAAGAAGTCCCAGAAGAACACGCCCTGCAGCCGCGTCGCGGCGCTGATCAGCCGGGGGCCGTTCCAGCTGATGTAAAGGCCGGTCGCCACCGTCGCGATGACGCCGGAGCCGCCGAGATGTTCGGGCGGCCAATAGGCCAGGAACGGCGTGATCAGCGACAGCGTGATCTCAATGCGCGGATCGCGCATGAGGCGGCGCAGCCGCAGCATCGTCCAGCCGACGCCAACGCCCCAGATGATTTCTCCTGTAACGACGGCGACGAATGTCTCGGCCCCCTGCGCCAGAGAAAAGGCGCCGACGCTGACCGCCGCGACCGCGAAGCGATAGAGCACCAGCGCGGTGGCGTCATTGGCGAGGCCCTCGCCTTCCAGAATGACAAGAATGCGCCGCGGCAGCTGCATGCGCCGGGCAATGGCGAGCGGCGCGACGGCGTCGGGCGGCGAGACGATGGCGCCGAGCACGAAGCCGACCGCCAGAGGCCAGCCGAGCAGCCATTTCATCGCGAATGAAACCGAAACGGTGGTGAAGACGACGCAGCCGACGGCGAGCAGAAGTATCGGCTCCAGATTGAACTTGAACTCCCGCCAGCTCATGCTGACCGCGGAAATATAAATCACCGGCGGCAGCACCAGGAGCAATACGAACTGCGGCTCGAGCACGAAGGGCGGCACGCCGGGAGCGACGGATATAATCACGCCCGCCGCGACAAGCAGGATCGGCAAGGCGACGCCCGAGCGCAAGGCGATAAAGGCGACGAAGGCCACCGCCGCCAGGAGAAAGACAACGATTTGCAGACCCGCGAGCATGCGCGCACTCCTGTCGCCAGCGTCCGGCGTGGCGCCGGGCCTATAGCTTTCGCAGCGCCACTTCCTCGATCCTGTGATCGGCGTCCTTGGTCAGGATCAAACTCGCGCGCGGCCGGGTCGGAGCGATGTTCTGGCGTAAATTCTCAAGATTGATGCGCGTCCAGATGTCGTTGGCGACGCGCGTCGTCTCCTCTTCGCCGAGATCGGCATAGACGCGGAAGTAGGACTTCGGATCGCGGAACGCCGTCTGCTGGAGCCGTCGGAACCGCTCCACATACCAATGCGCCAGTACGTCCTCGGGAGCGTCGAGATAGACCGAGAAATCGAAAAAGTCCGAGACGAAGGGAATTTCACGGCCGTCGCGCGGGCGCGGCGCCAGCAGAACATTGACGCCTTCGACAATGAGAATGTCGGGCCGGTCGACGCAGGTGGCCTCGCCTTCGACCACGTCGTAGGTCATATGCGAATAGACCGGTGCGCAGACATTGCGCCGGCCCGCCTTCACGTCGGACAGAAATCGCAGCAGCGATTTATTGTCGTAGCTTTCGGGGAAGCCCTTCTTGTCCATGAGCCGCTCGGCTTCGAGGATTCGGTTGGGCAGGAGAAATCCGTCGGTGGTGACAAGCTCCACTTTCGGCGTGTTCGGCCAGCGCGACAGCAATGCGCGCAGCACGCGCGCCGTCGTGGATTTTCCCACCGCGACCGAGCCCGCGACTCCAATGATGTAGGGAACCTTGCCGTCTTCGGCGCCGAGAAAACGCTGGGTCGCCTTGAACAGGCCTTGCGTCGCCGCGACGTAGAGGGCGAGCAGGCGCGACAGCGGCAGATAGATTTCGATGACTTCTTCGAGCGAGATCGGATCGTTGAGCGACTTCAGCCTGGTGAGATCATCGAGATTCAGCGTCAGCGGCGTATCGGCGCGCAGCCTCGCCCATTCGGCGCGCGTGAAGCGCCGGTAAGGAGAAAGTGCTTCGTTGTTAGGGACGAGTTCGGCAGCCGTCATCCCTCGGCTCCACGAGCGGCTTTCTCCGCAAGGCCAGATTGTTTGGTGCGCCGCTCCAGTTCGCGCAAGACGTCGTCGAGCGAAACATCGCGGGCTTCGAGCATGACGAGAAGATGATAGAGCGTGTCGGCGGCTTCGTTGGTCAGAGCGGCGCGGTCGCCCTCCACTGCCGCGATAACGGCTTCCACCGCCTCTTCGCCAAATTTCTTGGCGATCTTCGGCATTCCGGCGTCGAGCAGGGTTTTCGTGTAGGAGGTCGAGGCGCTGTCGTTGCGCCGCGATTTGATCAGCGCGGCAAGATCGTCAAGCGTGAAGGTCATGACAGGCCCCCTCCCCAACCCTCCCCCGCTGCGCGGGAGAGGGAGCAGATTCCGCGCTCGATATTGAACCCGCAAGCGCCGAGCGCTTGTCCCGTGTCCTTCCCGGCAGGCCGAAGGCCTGACCGGGAATCCAGAGCCAATTCAAGAATGCTGGTCTTGCTCTGGATTCCCGATCGCGCGCGTTGCGCGCATCGGGAATGACAGCCGAGCAGTTCAATAGCCATCATCACGCCGCCTCCAGTCCGTCGAGGCGCATGGGCAGCCCCGCCGCGGCCATGTAGCGCTTGGCCTGCGGGATCGAAAATTCGCCGAAATGGAAGATCGACGCGGCGAGCACGGCGCTCGCATGGCCTTCCCTGACGCCGGCGACGAGATGATCGAGCGTTCCGACGCCGCCCGACGCGATGACCGGCGCAGGCACCGCGTCGGCGACCGCGCGCGTCAGCGCGATATCGAAACCGCTCTTCGTGCCGTCGCGATCCATCGAGGTCAGCAGGATTTCGCCGGCGCCCAACTCCGTTACCTCGCGCGCATAATCGACGGCGTCGATGCCGGTCGGGCGGCGCCCGCCGTGGGTGAAAATCTCCCACCGGCCATCGGCGACGCGCTTGGCGTCGATCGCGACGACGATACATTGCGCGCCGAATTTTTCCGAGGCTTCGCGAACGAAGCCGCGATTGGCGACCGCCGCCGAATTGATCGAGACCTTGTCGGCGCCGGCGAGCAGGAGATTGCGGATATCGTCCAGCGTGCGCACGCCGCCGCCGACCGTGAGCGGCATGAAACAGGCTTCCGCGGTGCGCTGCACGACGTCAAGCAGAATGCCGCGATTCTCATGGCTCGCGGTGATGTCGAGAAAGCAGAGTTCGTCGGCGCCGGCGGAATCATAGGCGATGGCGCATTCGACTGGATCGCCGGCGTCGCGCAGATCGACGAAATTGACGCCTTTGACGACGCGGCCTTCCTTCACGTCGAGGCAGGGAATGACGCGCGCCTTGAGCATTAGGCGTTCTCCGCCGCCCGCGCGCGGCGGATCATCGCCAGCGCCTGCGCCGGATCAAGCCTGCCGTCATAGAGCGCCCGCCCGGTGATGGCGCCGGCGAGCTTGCGGCAATCGGGCCGCAGGAGCCGCTCCACGTCGGCGAGAGAAGCGAGGCCGCCCGAGGCGATGACGGGTATCGTCAGGGCGTCGGCGAGCGCCAGAGTGGCGTCGATGTTGAGGCCAGTGAGCACGCCGTCGCGCGAAATGTCGGTGTAGATGATGGCGCTGACGCCCGCGTCTTCGAAGCTCTTGCCGAGATCGAGCGCCGACATGCGCGTCGCGCGCGCCCAGCCCTCGACGGCGACGCAGCCGTTCTTGGCGTCGACGCCGACGGCGACGCGGCCCGGATGAACGCGCGCCGCCTCGCGCACAAACGACGGGTCCTTGACCGCCGCCGTGCCGATGATGACGCGGGCGACGCCTTTCTCGAGCCAGCGCGACAGCGTGCGCATGTCGCGAATGCCGCCGCCAAGCTGCAGCGGAATGGTCAGCGCCGCGAGAATGGCTTCGACGGCGGAAGCATTGCGCGGCGCGCCGGCGAAGGCGCCGTCGAGATCGACGACATGGAGATATTCGAATCCGACCCGCTCGAAGGCGCGCGCCTGTTCGGCCGGGTCGTCGCTGAACACCGTCGCGCGGTCCATGTCGCCCTGGGCGAGGCGCACGCACTGCCCTTCCTTCAAATCGATCGCGGGAAAAAGAATCACGGTCGCCACCTGAGGAAATTAGCGATCAAAGCTAGGCCGAGCCTCTGGCTTTTTTCGGGATGAAACTGCACGCCGACGAGATTGTCGCGGGCGACCGCCGCGGTCAGCGGCGCGCCATAGTCGGTTGTCGCCAGAACATGTTCCGGCGCCTCGGGCGAGAGCTGAAAGGAATGCACGAAATAGGCGTGCCATCCGCTCTCTCCGGTCGAAACGCCGGCAAAGAGCGGATGCTCGCGGGTCAGCGTCAACGTGTTCCAGCCCATGTGGGGGATTTTCAAGCAAGGATCGGTCGGCTCGATCGCCGCGACGTCCCCTGGAATCCAGCCGAGCCCCGGCGATTCTCCATGTTCGAGGCCGCGCGCGCCCATGAGCTGCATCCCGACGCAAATCCCCAGGAACGGCCTGGCGCGATCAATGACCGCCTCCTGCAAGGCGGCGTAAAGGCCCTCGATCGCCATCAGGCCGCGACGGCAATCGGCGAAAGCGCCGACGCCCGGCAGAACGACGCGCTCGGCGGCGCGCACGACGTCGGGGTCGCTGGTGACGCGAATATTGGCCTCTGCCTGCGACTCGCGCGCGGCGCGCTCAAAGGCTTTCAAGGCGGAATGCAGATTTCCAGACCCGTAGTCGATGATCGCCGTCGTCAAGGAGCGGGCTCCCGGGCGGCGTCTTGCTTCGCGGCGGCGCAGCGACGGTGAAAGAACGCTTCCTCCGCTTCGTCGATGTCGTCGCCGACGACAATATCCTGCTCGACATAGCCGCGACGCCCCAAACTCCAGCCGACCAGCCGTTCCCCCTCGAAGCCGAGCCAGACGGCGAGCGCGAACGCCAGCCAAGAAATGGCGTCGCGCGAGACCCGCATTTTCCACGCGACTAGCGCCAAGGCGACGAGAAGCAGCGTCCACAGGCCGGCGACGATCCAGGCCCGACGCCAGGCAAGCCAGAACGGACCGATAAGAAATGCCGGCCAGGAAAAGCCGTCGCGCAGGAAGACGATCTTGTCCGGCGCGGGAGACTCGCCCGGCGCCGTTCGCGGAACATGAACAGTGAATATCGCCATCGGCCGTCCCCTCCTCGGCTCACGCGCCTCCTGTCAGGCGGTGAGCGTTCCCTTGGTGGAGGGCGCTTCACCCTGCAAACGGCGTGGATCGATCGCGACCGCCTTGCCGAACGCCCGCGCGAAGCCCTTGAAGGCGCTTTCGGCGATATGATGGCTGTTGACGCCGCGCAAGCGCTCGATGTGCAGACCGACGCGGGCTTGAACCGCGAAGGCCTGGAAGAACTCGCGCATCAATTCCGTATCGAAGCCGCCGATCCGCTGCGCCGGGAAGGAAACGTCATATACGAGAAATGGACGGCCGGAGACGTCGACGACGACGCGGGTCAGCGCCTCATCGAGCGGCACATGGGCGTCGCCATAGCGGGAAATGCCCTTACGGTCGCCGAGCGCGCGATCCACCGCCTGGCCGATGGCGATGCCAACGTCCTCGACCGTATGGTGGCCGTCGATGTGCAGATCGCCCTCGGCGCGCACCGTTAGATCCAGCGGCGCATGACGGGCGATCTGGTCGAGCATATGATCAAAAAAGCCCAATCCCGTCGAAATCTCCGAGCGGCCGGCCCCATCGAGGTCGACAGCCACGGATATTTTCGTTTCCTTCGTGTTGCGCTCGATCGTCGCGCTGCGCATTTCCTGCCTTTTCGTGGGCTCCGCCGGCGATTCCGGCGACTGTGGCCAAAGGCCAGCTTGTATCAATTCCGTATTGGATACGCCACCCGCGCCGCCTCCGCGTCAAGGAGATGCGAGATGCGCGCCAATAACCCGGCTTGTCGGCGGATCGGACAAAAAACAACGAATGGTCCGTCTATTCGCGTCGATTCCTTGGCTAAGCGCGACCACGGCAATTCATCCGACGCCGTGAAGCGCTTATAGCTTGGCGAAAACGCCCCAAAAAGACGCGCGCATGCGCATAATGCCGCATGCGGCGGGACCTGCCGGCCTGTTCGGCCGCGCGGCCACGGGTGGGGCGAGGAGGCGAGAAAACATGCGCGCAATATTCGTTCTTGGTCTCGTTGCAACGGCGTCAGCCTCCGTTCCGGCGACCGCCGACCCTTGGCGTGACGGCTTTGTGTCGCGCATCGAAGCGCTGGCCCTCATGCAAACGCTGAACGCCTCGCTGCTCGCAAGCCGCAGCGCGACCGCGACGCTCGAGAAGTGGTGCGCCGATCACAAAATGTCGGCGGAGCCCAAAATCGTCGCGCGCCGCGTCGCTGCGATCGAGAAGCCGCCGAGCGAGGAAACGCGCCAACGGCTCGATGTCGGCGCCGGAGAACCGGTGAAATATCGGCGCGTGCAGCTCGCCTGCGGCGAACATGTGCTGTCGGAAGCCGACAATTGGTATGTGCCGGGTCGGCTTTCCGACGACATCAACCGCGCCCTGGAGACGACGGAGACGCCCTTCGGCAAGGCGATCGCTCCGCTGCAGCCGTTCCGTCGCACCATCGAGATGAAGATGCGCTGGTCGCCCTTGCCCGACGGCTGGGAGGTTTCCGCGACCGCCGCCTCGCCCGACAAGACGAAGGGCGCGCTCTCCATCCCGCATGATCTCTTCGAGCATACGGCGGTGGTTTATGCGCGCGATCAACGTCCGGTCTCTGAAGTGCATGAGACTTATACGCGCGAGATTCTTGGTTTTCCCGCTCCCGCTGCGCCGCGCGATTGACCGTTCCGCGGCGGCCGCCGCGTATCGCCCTTGCTCAAATCAGCGCAGAACCTTACATCGGCTGAACGTCTCAGGCTGGATAAGCGAATGAATAGCGAACAAGCCCGCTCGGCGACGATGCACGCGACGACGATCATTCTCGTCAAGAAGGCGGGAGAAACGGTGATCGCCGGCGACGGACAGGTCAGCCTTGGCCAGACGATCATGAAGGGCAACGCCAAAAAAGTGCGCCGCCTCGGCAAGGGCGACGTGATCGCCGGATTCGCCGGCGCCACGGCCGACGCTTTCACGCTGTTCGAACGGCTGGAATCCAAGCTCGAACAATATCCCGGGCAGTTGATGCGCGCCTGCGTCGAACTCGCCAAGGACTGGCGCATGGACCGCTATCTGCGGCGCCTGGAGGCGATGATGCTCGTCGCCGACAAAAGCGTCGGCCTCGTGCTCACCGGCTCCGGCGACGTGCTGGAGCCGGAAGGAACAGGCGACGGCGCAGTGGCCGCCATCGGCTCGGGCGGAAACTACGCGCTTGCGGCCGGGCGCGCTTTGCTCGATTCGTCCCTCGACGCCGAAACCATCGCGCGGCGGGCGATGGTGATCGCCTCCGAGATTTGCGTCTACACCAACCAGAATGTGGTGGTGGAGAAGATATAGGGCAGGCGGCGGTAGGCAGTCGGCAGTGGGATAACGCGACTGCCGAACGCCGACTGCCGACTGCCGTTCCGAAGGAACCTGCCATGGCCGATTTCTCGCCGCGCGAGATCGTTTCCGAACTTGATCGCTATATCGTTGGGCAAGGCGACGCCAAGCGCGCCGTCGCGATCGCGCTGCGCAACCGCTGGCGGCGGCTGCAGCTCGAAGGCCAGATGCGCGAAGAGGTGTTGCCCAAGAACATCCTGATGATCGGCCCGACCGGCTGCGGCAAGACCGAGATCGCGCGGCGCCTGGCGCGGCTCGCCAATGCGCCCTTCATCAAAGTCGAAGCGACGAAATTCACCGAAGTCGGCTATGTCGGCCGTGACGTCGAACAGATCGTGCGCGATCTCATCGAGGTCGCGATCGTGATGGTCAAGGAGCGCCGCCGCAAGGACGTGCAGGCGCGCGCGCAGCAAGCGGCCGAAGAGCGCACGCTCGATGCGCTGGTGGGGCCCGCCGCGTCGCCCGGCACGCGTGAAACGTTTCGGCGCCGACTGCGCGCGGGCGAACTCGACGACAAGGAAATCGAAGTCGAGCTGACCCAGTCGGGCTCCTCGATGCCGATGTTCGAACTGCCGAATATGCCGGGGAACGTTTCCGCCTTCTCGCTGGGCGATATTTTCGGCAAGGCGATGCAGCGCGGCAAGCCGCGCAAACTCTCGGTGAAAGAGGCGCAGGGACCTCTCATCGCCGAAGAGAGCGACAAGCTGATCGACCAGGAGGCGAGCGTTCGCGAAGCGATCCATGAAGTCGAGAACAACGGCATCGTCTTTATCGACGAGATGGACAAGATTTGCGCGCGCGAAGGGCGCGGCGGCGCCGACGTCTCGCGCGAAGGCGTGCAGCGTGACCTATTGCCGCTGATCGAAGGCACGACGGTCGCGACGAAACATGGAACGGTGAAAACCGACCATGTGCTGTTCATCGCTTCGGGCGCCTTCCATGTGGCGAAGCCCTCCGACCTTCTGCCGGAGTTGCAGGGGCGCTTGCCGATCCGCGTCGAACTCGCCTCGCTCAACGAGGATGATTTCCGGCGCATTCTGACCGAAACCGAGGCCTGCCTGACGAAACAATATTCCGCGCTGCTGGGCACCGAGGGCCTGACCCTCGAATTCGCGCCGTCGGCCGTCGACGCGATCGCCAAAGTCGCCGTTCAGGTGAACACCTCGGTCGAGAACATCGGCGCGCGGCGCCTGCAAACGGTGATGGAGCGCGTGCTCGACGACATCAGTTTCTCGGCGTCGGACCGCGCCGGCGACAGTGTCGTGATCGATGGCGCCTATGTCGAGGAGCATATCGGCGATCTGGCGAAGAACAGGGATCTGAGCCGGTTTATTTTGTGATCACGCCAAATCCTTCATCCGCGCCACCAGCGTCATCGGATGATGTGGACATTCGATGAAGCCGTGACGCAGGTAAAACTGCTGCGCGCGTTCCGAAATGGCGTGCACGAGCACCCCCGCGACGCCGCCGAACTCGGCCGCCTTACGGCTGCGCAGGATCGCATCCCGCAAAAGCAGCGAGCCGAGCATTTTGCCTTGCTCGCTGCGATCGACCGCCAGCCGGCCAAGAACGAAAACCGGAATTGGATCGGGCATATTGCGGCGCAGCCGGCTCGGGGCCTTGCTCGAGGCGATGGCGCCAGCCGCCAGCGCGTAATAGCCGATGACGCGCGCGCCGCGCGGCGCCACGAATGTGCGCGACGCCCCACTGACCTGGTTCGCGCGGGCGCGACGCTTCAGCCAGTCATCGAGCGATGGTTCGCCGCTACAGAAATCATCGATCTCATGCGCATCGGTTAGCGCTTCCGGCGCTGAAACCGGCGTCAGGTCCGATCCCATGGCGCCTTCATGTTCATGAGCTTGTGCAGACGCGCATTTGGCTTCGCCGGCGCATCAAACAGACTTCGGAACCGATCGAATGTTTTTTCATCGACGATGAGCAGATTCGTATCGAGCAGCGTCTCATGGGCGGCGCGGCGCGAAGCTTCGACCATGAATTCGGTTCGAGTCTTGCCTGCCGCTTTCGCCGCGCGGTCGATGACGTTCCGGTCTTCCTGCGCCATGCGGAGGTTCACGAGTCCGCGCGGCGCGGTCTTGGGTTGTTTTCGCGCTTGAACCATGTTGAGCTCCGAGTGCCGTAAAGACATCGTCTATCTACACGACGCTGTCCGAATTTCAAGACGCCGTTAAGCTGCTGGTCTCGGACCCCTTGCGCCTGCGCGCTTCTCGCCATAAGACCGGCCAAACTCCAAAACCTTGGCCGATCACATGTCCACTTTCCCTCAGCGCGTCTTCTCGGGCGTGCAGTCCACCGGCAATCTGCATCTCGGCAACTATCTCGGCGCGATCGTCAAATTCGTCGAGCTGCAGAAGAACTTCGACTGCATCTATTGCGTCGTCGATTTGCATGCGATCACAGTCCCGCAGGACCCGATCGCGCTCAAAGCCAATACGCGCGAAATCGCCGCCGCCTTCATCGCCTGCGGCATCGACCCGAAAGAGAACATCGTCTTCAACCAGAGCCAGGTGCCGGAGCACGCCGAGCTCGCCTGGGTTCTGAACTGCGTCGCGCGCATCGGCTGGCTCAATCGCATGACCCAGTTCAAGGACAAGGCCGGCAAGGATCGCGAGAACGCCTCGATGGGCCTGCTCGACTATCCGGTGCTGATGGCCGCCGATATCTTGATCTATCGCGCGACCCATGTGCCGGTCGGCGACGACCAGAAGCAGCACCTCGAACTCGCGCGCGATATTGCGCAAAAGTTCAACAATGATTTCTCGGAGTCGATCGCGCGCAACGGCTTTGGCGAGGCGTTCTTTCCCCTGCCCGAGCCGCTGATCTCGGGGCCGGCGACGCGGGTGATGAGCCTGCGCGACGGCACGAAGAAAATGTCGAAGTCGGACGCTTCGGATTATTCGCGCATCAATCTCTCCGACGACGCCGACCAGATCGCGCAGAAGGTGAAGAAGGCCAAGACCGACCCCGACGCTCTGCCTTCAGAAGAAAAGGGGCTCGAAGGGCGCCCGGAAGCCGACAATCTCGTCGGCATTTTCGCGGCGCTTTCGGGGCGCAGCAAAGCGGATGTGCTCGTCGAATTCGGCGGCGCCAATTTCTCGAGTTTCAAGAGCGCGCTCGTCGATCTCGCCGTCGCCAAGCTCGCGCCGATCACCGACAGGATGCGCCGCATTCGCGAGGATGAAAGCTATGTCGACGGCGTGCTGCGCGACGGCGCCGAACGCGCCCGCGCCATCGCCCGAGAGAATATGAATGCGGTGAAGGATATCGTGGGATTTTTGCGTTAGCGGCTGCTATTTGCTGCGCTGGAGCAGACGTTCAGCTTCGGATTTCAGCGAAGGGAGCTCGGTTCTGACGACGTCCCAAACGAGCAATCGACGCCCCAATAAGCGTGAATAAGTCGATTGCGGAACGCGATGATCCTTTTCCAAGGCAAGGGCGCGACCGCGCGCAGTTCGGGCGTTAGCCTGTTTGCCGCCTCCCCGATGATCTCGAAATTCCGGATCCCTGCATCTTGAATCATTCTCTCGCGCAGAAACGACTCCTTGCCGGAGACTACGTAAGTCTCAATGGCGGAGATACTGTCGAGAATATGCTCGAGATATAAGCGATCCGATCTCACAGAGGTACGATTTCCTCTTCAATGAGCGGCTTCAAAAATGGACTGAGGCCTCGCGAAGTGATGAGATCGACCTTCCGGCCAATCAGCGCTTCGAGTTCCTCGGCGAGCGCCAGAAAATCCGAGAAGCCGCGGTCGCCCGCCAGATCAATCAATATATCCACGTCGCTCGACGGCGTTTCAGCCCTTCGAGCGACCGATCCAAAAAGCCGGACATTTGACGCTCCGTGCCGACTTGCGGCCTGGAGCACTTCCGCGCGGTTTGCAAGCAATGTATCGATCAGCGGCATCGCCACATCCTCCTCCTTTGGATCATATCAGCTTTTCTTTGCCGCTGAAGGTTCCGGTCCGCCGCTCGCCCAGTCGAGCAGTTCGACGGTATGGACGACAGGGACGGCCGCGCCCGACCTGATCTGAACGATGCAGCCGATGTTGCCCGCGGCGACGATATCCGGCGCGACGCCCTCAATATTTCTCACTTTTCTTGTCAGCAATTCGTCCGCGAACTCCGGCTGCAGCACATTATAGGTTCCGGCCGAACCGCAGCAGATGTGACCCTCTGGAACCGCCGCGACGTCAAAACCCGCCGCGCGCAGCAGCGCGACCGGCTCTTGCGATATCTTCTGCCCATGTTGCAGCGAACAGGCCGAGTGATAGGCCACCCGAAGTTTGGGCGCTTCGCCCGACGGCGCAAAGCCGATCTCCTGCAAAAGCTCCGTCACGTCCTGTGCAATCGACGAAATATGCGCGGCCCTGTCCGAAAGTTTCGGATCGTCGCGGAATATATGGCCATAGTCCTTGACGCTGGTTCCGCAGCCGGACGCATTGATGACGATATGATCGAGTCCGCCGGAGTCGATTTCGCGCCACCAGGCTTCGATGTTGGCGCGCGCAAAGCGCCGCGAATCGTCGACCTTGCCGAGATGATGCGGCAACGCCCCGCAGCAGCCGGCGCCTTCGGCGACGACGACCTCGACGCCGTGGCGTGTGAGCAGTCGTATCGTCGCCTCGTTGATCGACGTGTCGATGACCGTCTGAACGCAGCCATTAAGTAGAGCAACGCGCAACTTGCGCGCGCCTTGCGCGGCGAAGACCTGCGGCGCATCGACGCTGGAAACAGGCGGGAGCCTGGACGGCGCGAGCGCGAGCGCCGCCAAGACGCGGCGCGGCGCGAAGCGCGACAAGGGACGCAGCGCCGCCGCGAGGCGAAGCAGCGGACGCGCGACAGCAGGCCGCGTCAAGACGAAGGCGAGCGCCGCGCGCATGGCGCGCTCCGCGAAAGGTCGCGTAAATGTCTTCTCGATATGCGCCCGCGCGTGATCGACGAGATGCATGAAATGCACGCCCGAGGGACATGTCGTCATGCAGGAAAGGCAGGAAAGGCAGCGATCGATATGAAGGACCGTGCGCGCGTCAGCCGGCCGCTCCTTCTCGAACATGTCCTTGATGAGATAGATGCGGCCGCGCGGTCCGTCGAGTTCGTCGCCGGTAAGGAGATAGGTCGGGCAGGTCGCGTTGCAGAAGCCGCAATGCACGCAGGCGCGCAGAATCTTCTCCGTTTCCGCCATTTCGGGATCGGCGAGCGCCTGCAGCGAGAAGAACGTCTGCATCGCTTCTTTAGAACTCCGCGCGCATGCGGCCGCGCTCCAGAATATGCGCGGGATCGAAGCTGTCCTTGATGCGCCGCGTCAGCGCCGCAAGCGCCGCCGGCTGCGGATGAAAAACATCAATAGCCGCGCGCGTCTCTTCGCTCGCCCGGACGAGTGTCGCATGCCCGCCGCAGGCGTCGACCGCGCCGCGCACCACGGCGGCATGCGCATCGGGCGCGGCCTCGACGCAGAGCCAGATCAATCCCCCGGCCCAGTCATAAAAATGCGCGCGTATCGGCGCGCCAGTACGACGAATGCGCTCGACGACCGCGAAACTCTCAGAGGGCGCGACGGACATGCGCCACGCCTGCCCGACCTTCGTGGCAATCGGCGCGACGTCGCGCAAGTCTCGCCACAACGCTTTCGAGTCGCGCTCGTCGAGCGTCTCAAATCGAACGGCGCCGCTCGCCAAGCGCGCGGCGAGATCGTCGCGGCGCGCCGTCACCGATATCGCCGGACCTTCGAGGCGAATGGCGGCGGCATGAGCATCAAGCGCCAAGGCGGCGCCGGCCGGCAGCATCGCGAGCGACGAAGACTCGCAGGGAGTCGCCGTGGCGCGGCGCAGCAGCGCGAGACTTTCGGCCTCGTCCGCGCCGATGGCGAGCAACGTGCATTCGGTCTCGGGTTTCGGCAGCACCTTGAGCGTGATCTCGGTGAGGAGCGCCAGCGTGCCATAAGAGCCGCAGACGAGTTTCGAGAGATCATAGCCGGTGACGTTCTTCATGACGCGGCCGCCGGATTTCACCTGCTCGCCGCGTCCGGTGACGCAGCGAAAACCCAACACATGATCGCGCGCCGCGCCCGCCTTGATCCGCCTCGGGCCGGAAGCGTTCACGGCGACGACGCCGCCAAGCGTCGCGCCGCCCCGCTCCGCGCCGAAGAGCGGTCCGTAGTCCATCGGCTCGAAGGCGAGTTGCTGCCCGTTGCTCTCCAATAGCGCTTCGATCTCACTCAGACCTGTGCTCGCGCGCGCCGAGAGAACGAGCTCGTTGGGCTCGTAGAGCGTTATGCCGGCAAGCGCCAGGGTGGAGAGCGCCTGCGCTTGCGGCGCGCAGCGGCCGAGTCCTGACTTGGAGCCGCCGCCGACGATCGCGCAGGAGTCGCCCTTCGCATTGGCCGCGCAAATCGCGTCAACGGCGTCCGCCTCGTCGCGGATGTCGAGCGTCGCGCATTCGGACTGCATCGCTAAAATCTCGGCAGGTCGGGAAAGGGCATTTTGCCGCCCGAGACATGCATCATCCCGAGTTCAGCGCAGCGGTGCAGCGTCGGAAACACCTTGCCGGGATTGAGTCGGCCCGCAGGATCAAAGGCGCATTTGAGCCGCATCTGCTGCTCGAGGTCCACCTCGCTGAACATTTCGCCCATCAGATCGCGCTTCTCGACGCCGACGCCATGCTCGCCGGTGAGAACGCCGCCGAGCGAAACGCACAGGCGCAAAATGTCGAAGCCGAGTTTTTCAGCGCGTTCGACGTCGCCTTCTTTCGACGCGTCATAGAGAATGAGCGGATGGAGATTGCCGTCGCCGGCATGGAACACATTGGCGACGCTCAGCCCCTGCGCCTTGGCGAGCCGATCCATGCCGGCGAGCGCCTCGGGCAGTCGCGCCCGCGGAATCGTGCCGTCCATGCAAAGATAGTCGGGCGCGATGCAGCTCACCGCCGGAAAGGCGTTCTTGCGGCCGGCCCAGAACTGCAGCCGTTCGGCCTCGCTCGTCGACGCCCGTATCGTCGTCGCGCTTTCTTCTCGCGCGATATTCTCGACCACCCCGACAAGATGATCGACTTCCGCCCGTGTCCCGTCGAGTTCGACGATGACGAGCGCTTGCGCGTCGAGCGGATAGCCGCAGGGCTGAAAGCGCTCGACCGCATGGATCGTCGCCCTGTCCATCATCTCCAGCCCGCCCGGAATGACGCCGCGCGCGATGATCGCGCTGACGCAGCGCGCCCCCGCCGCCACGCTCGCGAAGCCGAGCAGCAGGACCCGCGCGAGGGGCGGCCTCTGCAACAGCCGCACCGTCACTTCCGTGACGACGCCGAGCAGACCTTCAGAGCCGGTCATCAGGCCGATCAGGTCGTAGAACTCGCTGTCGAAATGCTTGCCGCCGAGCCTGATGAGGTCGCCGCCCATCAGCACGACCTCGAGCCCCAATATATTGTTGGTGGTCAGGCCGTATTTCAAACAGTGAACGCCGCCGGCGTTCTCGGCGACATTGCCGCCGATCGAACAGGCGATCTGCGAGGACGGATCCGGCGCATAGTAGAAGCCCTGCGCCTCGACGGCTTTCGAAATCGCCAGATTCTGAACGCCCGGCTGGACGCGCGCGCAGCGGTTTTCATAATCGATGTCGAGGATGCGATTGAATTTCGACATGCCGAGCAGAATGCCGTCTTCCAGCGGCATCGAGCCGCCGGACAGCGACGTGCCGGCGCCGCGGGGCACGAGTTTGACATTCATTTCAGCGGCGAGCGCCATGATCGCGCGCACCTGTTCGACGCTCTCCGGCAGAGCGACGACCAGCGGAAGCGCGCGATACATGGTGAAGGCGTCGCATTCATAGGCGCGGCGCGAGACCTCGTCGACGATCAGGCTTTCGCGAGGAAGAATGGCGCGAAGTCGCGCGATCAACTCATTGCGTCGCGACATGATCTCCGGCTCGGGCGCCGGCATGAGGAGAGTCATCGACCCGCGGCTCCGGTGCGAGCGAGAGCGCCGCCGACCGCCCCAGCTTTCCGCCAATCGCGAAGCGTAGACTTTGCTCGGGGCGCTGCGCCCTGTGGTGAAATCCGTTTAGTTGAGGGCCGGATCGCGCGCAAGCCCGCCAGCAAGCCTGCGGCGACCGCATGATCGTTAGAAATGCGCGGATTTTTGGCGCTTTCCATTAATCCGCCTATGCTAAGCGAAATTCCATCGCACCCCGGAACGCGGGCCGACAGGCAAATGACCAAAACCATTCTGATCGTCGAGGACAATGAGCTCAATATGAAGCTCTTCAATGATCTGCTCGAATCCAACGGCCATGCGACGCTGTGCGCAAAAAACGGCCGAGAGGCGCTGGCTTTGGCGCAAAACCATCGGCCCGATCTCATCCTGATGGATATTCAGCTGCCGGATATCAGCGGCCTCGACGTCACCCGCCTGCTCAAGGCCGATGACGATCTCAAAGCGATTCCCGTCGTCGCGATCACCGCCTTCGCGATGAAGGGGGATGAGGAAAAAATCCTTCAGGGCGGCTGCGAAGCCTATCTGTCGAAGCCGATCTCGGTGGCGAAATTTCTGGAGACGGTGAATTCCTTTCTCGCGGAACGCCCCTGACCGGCGATTTCGCCGCAATTGCAGGGTTTTCGACGGGCTTGCGGGCGACGCGCGGCTGAACTATACAGCGCGCGACGGCGACGAGCCGGTTCGGACCTCCCCCAAGAGGCGTCCGAAAGAGAATGGGGCCATAGCTCAGTTGGGAGAGCGCTTCAATGGCATTGAAGAGGTCGTCGGTTCGATTCCGTCTGGCTCCACCAAACCACGTTAAGCTTCAATACGTCGCAGCGAGATAATCGACGATCGCGGCAGCGTCGGCCTCGTCGATCTGGGCGCGATAGGACTCGATCATTTTTTTCACGACGCCATCCCAGAACGCCCTTCCCATCCTGGCCGGCTGGCGCTCGACGTAGTCGACGGAATGGCAGGCGACGCAATTATTCTGCACGGTTTCCTGGCCTAATTCGGCGCCCAGCCTCGCGGTTTCTTCCGGCAGGGAATAGGTGAGCGTCTCGGCGGCGCAGAGCGTCGGCGCGAGAAACGCCGTCGTCGCGATCAGCATCAATCCTGTAAGGAGGCGCTTCATGTTGCTACACTGCCTCAATCTGAACCGTCTCAACAACGTTGCGCATATAGCCGGCGTGGTTCCATAAGGGCGCCAAGGGCTGCGACTGGCCGACGCGATTGACGGCGCGGCATTTCAAATTGTGCGCGCCGGGTCTTAGGGACAGTTCGCTCCGCCATTCTCGAAAGGAATATCGACCCAGGTCTTCGCCGAGCCGAGTCGCGATCCAGCTCGCGCCGTCATCGGCGGAGAGAAGAACGGCCTCGACGCCATGACCGCCGTCGAAAGCGATTCCCTTGACCTCGAAGGCGACATGGGCCGCGACTTTCGCGGTTTCGGCCGGACTCGTAATAAAGCTGCGCACATTGAGCCGCTTGATCGGCCGCGTCGCGCCTTTCGGCGCTCCGGGCGCCACGCAGGCGCAGTCATTATCCGGGATGCGATACGCGCTCGACATCCAGAAGCCGTCAAAATCCTTGTCGAGCACTTCGATCTCGTTGAGATGCTTCACCCAATAGGTTCCATAGCAACCGGGAACCACGAGCCGCAGCGGAAAGCCATTCAGCCAGGGAAGATCTTCGCCATTCATGCCGTATGCAACCATCACTTCGCCATCGCCCGCATGCGCGACGTCCAGCGACTTGAGGAAGTCCGGGGTTTCCGGCGCGACCGGACCGTCTAGTCCGTTAAACGCCACCGACCGGGCGCCAGGCTTCGGCCTGGCCTTTTCCAGGAGCGTTTTGAGCGCGACGCCCCGCCATCGGGCGTTGCCCATCGCGCCATGGCCAAATTGTCCGCCACCGACGCGCGGCTGGACGAAGCCGCGGCTATTGCCCGAACATTGGTTGACGGCGACGATCTCCATCGGCTCGAAGTCGCGCTTCAGCTCCGCAAGCGAGAACGAGAGCGACGTCTCGACATGGCCCCGCAGTTCGAGGTGAAAAGCATCTGGGTCGATGGCGAGCGGAATGTTCGCCAAGTGATATCGAACGAAAAACGCGTCGTTCGGAGTCAACACGCCTTCGTTGAAGACCGAAAAGGGGGTTTCGAGCTGGGGAGGCCTGACGGTCTGCTCAAATAGCGCGCGCTTCCCTGGATAGCGCACGAGAGTCCTCTCGCCATTGGCGAAGCCCAGCTGCGCGATTTCCGCCGACCAAGCGCGGTGCGCAGCCGGCAAAGAGAGCGCGGAGACGCCAGCGCCCCGCAGAAATGATCGCCTGCTTGTCGTCATTATTACGCCAATGCCGCCGTCCTTCCCTGACCTGACCGCTATTCTGGTCCGGCGGAATTGAAAGTAGCGCAGTATCGCGCTCTGATCGAGAGCGGGACGAAGGCTGCACAAGAATTCCAGGTTCAAGCACTCGTCGCGCAGCTTTCCCTTGCCTGGTCAAGGCAGACGTTCAGATCAAATGTCGCAGTGTTCGAAAATTCTGTTTGAATGCCTGCATGCGCAACTTTCAATCTATATGCGCCATGACCACCAAACGTTTCACTTCGCCGCTTTCAAACGCCTGCAAAAATGCGTCGTAGCGCTTAAACACTACGCAACCATTGGAATCGCCCTTCGGACCAAGCATATATGTGTGCGCGAGGAGACCTGTTCGTCCATAGATATAGCCATTGCCCCCGATTGGCTTCAGACGCAATGCGCGAACGCCGTGAAACGGCTTCTCCCTCACGGCAAGCTCATATACGTGCGGCGGAGTCGCGCCCTCCATGCGTTTATGGACGTTACGCGGGTCATCCAAATTGGCGCCTCGGCCCGAATGCGCCTCTAACGCCGCGCCATTTGGCAGATAAACCATATGCGCCGAGATATCATAGACAGCCGTCCATCGATCCAATCCAGACAGGCCGTTGGATGCAAATCGATTGTCCGCAATGCCGGCCTCCGGCGGCGCAAAAGTCAGCGCGGGTTCCGAAAGCGACGGCCCGGAGTTCTTCGGGGCGACGGCAAGTTCCGAGGAAAATCCGCGTTGATCCGATTGCACGGCCTCCACAGGCGGTGTTGCTAGAAAACGCCATGGGAATTGCGATGGACTGAAGAGTTGGGTCGATGCCGCTACCGAACCGACGAACAAGCTGAAAAAGAACAGGACTTCAAATCGCCTGGCGAGCGGAGCCTCAGAATATCGCCATATCCAAATGATAAATGCCAAAGGCAAGCCAGCAATGGCTATTGTGTAACTAAAGGGCCATTCCATCGGGCCGTCCTACCGAACTAAGCGCGTTGGCGCTTCGAGGTCGTCTTCCGTAATACATCAAGTTTTTTGAGTTGGCTGTTGCAGGAAGGTCACACGGGCCGGCAATTTGGCGATGACGCGTCAATCGCCGACGCCGCTCTGGAAGCGCCTCGCGACGTTTCCGTTCGATCGTCAGACAGCCGATAAAGCGGATGCTATTTCGGATGAGAACCTTCAAAAATCGCGTTAACGGCGATCTTAACGAAAGCGTGAAATTGGACCGCCTTTTCAGCGGGCACAAGGAAGATTGCGCCCAAAAAGCCAATTGAACCAGCCAGGAATGCGGTGACTACGAAGGAATTAAGCGCTTCTGCTACCTTGCGCGCCGGCCCCGCCTGAATTGGCTCGCCGCTCCGCAGCGGATGTATCTCGACAAAATCGCTTGGAGTCCTGCTCCTGTTGTCGCGCCATGAGTCGCTTGCATGTGATTGAGCATGCGGATCATGGATTTTGCACTCGTCGGCCGACTCATCCTGTTCGACTTTGCTGTAAGTGAATTCTGGTCTTGATTTCACCTTCGAATGATCTTCTCCTTGACGGACTGAAATATCGTCTCTTTGACCGACGGAAATATCCTCTCCGAAATATGTCGTGCCGCCGGTCGGCGTCGCTCTTTGCGATTGCGTAGAAGCGGCTTCAAACTTTTCTCGAATTTGACGCTCATGCTCCCGCTGCTCAAGAATAGCGAGACGTTGTTCGAGGAGAAGAAACCTTCGCTGCAGATGTACGACAGTCACGCCGCTCAAGGGCTTTTCATCGTTGTCACGAAACTCCTGCCCGAACGGCGGCGCTCCCGGCGGTTTTTGCGCGTTTCGGCGGCGCTCTTCTTCCCTTTGCAAATAGGCGATCGGCGTCCAATCGCTGAGAGGCGTCCCGCTCATTTAGCTTCCTTCTTCCGCGCCTTAGGTGCGTGGCGCATCGAGCCGACGGTCGGACGAAAAGCATGACGACCCAAAAGCGATGCCCATAGAAAAATGTCGAAGCCTTGCTGATTTTACGGCGAGCCTGAGGCGTCAGCGACAAAGCGGGTTATTATTTCGTGGCCAGCAAGGATGAAACGGTTCACATCATTTATCCCACATTCGCCAGATGGCCAGCGATTGTGAGCCTATCTTCACCCGACTGACGGTTTTCGGCAAGCCCATAGCCCCAGCCGGCCAAGTGAGCGG
>VGDY01000057.1 GCA_016869555.1 Alphaproteobacteria bacterium
CTTTGGCGGCTCCTTGGCCGGTTCAAACGCCGCCGCCTGCCGGATGGCGAGTTTCTTTTGCGCCGGATCGTTTGCCGGCTTTTCGCCCTTCCAGGTGCCCCAGATGATCAGCATGGCGAAGGCGGTGAGCGCTGCGGCGCCAAGGCCGCGCTGCAAGGAGACTTTCTTCTCGGCCTCCGTTCCCGCGACGGGCGTGATGCCGCGCTCGCCGGGGAGCGTCTCATGTTGCGCGTCAGTCATGGCGTCGCTCCCGAGCGCGATCGTGCGGCCGCTGGCAATTTCGGCAGTCGCAGCACGCCGTCGCTCATCGTCTTGGTGCGGCGATTGACGCCGACAGGATCGAAAGCCTCGTTGAAGACGCAGAGAACGTCGCCCCCTTTGCGCAATCGAAACTCTCGCGCCGTCGCATGGACCGTAACGAGTTCGCCATGGACGTCTTTTGCGGCAAGCGTCTCGGCGCCGTCGGAAGCGACGAGATAGATCGCCGGGATTTCGCGGTTTCCCGCAAAGCGAAATGTCGTCTCCTTGCCGTCATCGAACACCGCTTCGGGTTCGAGATCGACCGAACCCTGCGCCGAGAAACGCCAGTTGCGCACGCCGATTAACCGCGAGCTATTGAAGGATTGTTCGATCAAGGCCCCTTCACGCGCGCCCTCGCGGGCGTTTGCTTCCAGACGGCGGCGTTCATTTTCGTCGCCGGGATAGACAAAGCGCACGACGAAATAGCCTTCGGAAAGCGAGCTTTCGGCGATCGTCAGTTCGAACTGATAGGAGCGCTTGCGCCCGTCCGGCCGTGTCGTGACGACCTGAAGATTGGTGGCGGGGTGTTTTTCGCGGGGCTTTAGAAACAGGATTGATCCCGCCGGCGCGACTTCCCAGGCGACGGAATCGCCGATCGCGACATGGGCGATTTCTTCTTCATCCGCGAAGATGATCTGGGTCGAGGCGCGGATAACCCCATTGACCTTGACGACATTGACGGGGTCATAGGCGACCATGCGCATGCGCGCATCGCGCTGTCCGGCGGCGGGCTGTTGAAGGGCGCTCGCGGGTGAGTGAAGCGCTGCGCCGGCGAGCGCGACGAGAAGCAAAAGAGCGCTGTGCCTCATGGCAACGCCTCCGGATCGGCGCGATATTCGGAAACCTGAAAGCCGAGCGGATTGATCAGCCGGTCAGTCGAGGCCATGGGCGCGTTGACGTAAGCGAAGGTCAGCGTCGCGATCCAATGCGCAGTGCGCGTCTCATCGCCCTTGCGGCTTTCGGTCAGATAGCGGACCGAGGCGACATTATCGCTTAACAGCGAGATCGCCTTGACGCGCACGGTCGCGACGCCGAACTTGCCATGTAGAACCTGCGGGCTTTCCGGGTTTGAGCCGCGATACCAGGCGGCGAAACGCGCCTGTTCAGGCGGCGCGGAGAGCAAAGAGACCGCGCGGAAATTCGTTTCGGCTTCGGCGGCGGAAAAACCTTCGCGGGCGCGCACATAGCGGGCGAGGAAATATTTGGTGACGGCTTCGTCATAGCGCGCCGGCGTTTCTTTCAGCGCCGCGACCGTCTCGACGATCCCTGTCGAATTATCGACGCGGATCACGAAGGGTTCGACGGTTTTGAGGGGCGCCAAAGCCGCGACGGCGCCGACCGAGACGATTGCGAGCGCGCAGGCGCTCGCCGCGACGAACCAGGCGATCCGCTTCGAGCGCTGCGCGGCGAGAAGAAGATCCTGCTCCCAGCGGCGGGCGTTATCGAAATAGGTTTGCAATTCATCCGTGCGGATCATCTCAGCCCTCCTTGGCGCAAGCGCCATAGGAGGCGGCGATATCGAAGCGAGGCAGGTGACGGCGCGCTTTGATTGCGTCGTCCGTCTCTTTGGCGACGCGCATGGGAGATCCAGCGTCGGCGCGCCGCATTAAAGGTAAGGACGGCGAAGTGGCAGCAGGCGCATTCTCCCAATCCCACATTGAGCGGTTCAGGGGACGGCGCGCCATGCCGTCGCAGGACGGCGGCGCGCTGGAAAAGCTCGCGCAGCCGGCGAGCGGCGTCGCCGCCAAGCAAAGAATTACCAATCGACGCCACATTCCCATTGGCCTCCTTGTCGACGCGGTCGACGCCGCGTTCTATTCACTCAGGCGCGCTGAATGCTGCCGCCCTGGCGGCGGGTCTGAACCGCCGACATGCTGCGTCTCACCGACCAATGCGCGCCGGCATAGGCGCCGCCCGCCGCGGCGGCCGCATTGGCGACAAGGGTTCTGGTCACGAGCCGGCTTGCGAGCGAGGCGCCGCCGCCGGCAAGACCGCCGGCGATCGTCGGGAGTTGCAGGGCGATATGGCCGGAAAGGCCGAGCACCGCGGAAATCGCCACGGCGCCGACGAGCATTTCGCCGGTCGAAGCGGCGTTCGTGCCGAATTTGTCGATAAAACCCCCCACGGTCGAAACCATCAGCCCGACAAGGGCGACGACGAGCACAAGCAGGATCAGGAAATTCGCGACCTGCCGCACCCAGCTTTCCGCGAAGGGGCGCGTCGCGTCGAAAAGCGCGAGAGCGATAAAGAGCGGCCCGAGCGCGATGACGATGCCGAGCCCGATCTTGGCGTAAAGCAGCACGGCAAATTGCAGGAAGGAGCCGACCGCGACGAAGACGAGAAGAATGGCGGCGATCAGGGCCGGCGCGATATTGGTCAGCCCCGCTTGGTCATAGATTTTATTGGCGACCTCTATCCCCTTGGCGAGCAGCTGATCGAAAGGCTGCCCGGAATTGACGTTGAGCCCGGAGCCGGCAATGGCGTTGCCGATTTCTTTCGGGAGCGACTCAAAAAAGAGGCCGGTGACATATTGCTGGAAGGCGGAAGAATTGGTGGCGAGGAGAACGATCAGCACGATCCGCATCGAGCGAAAGGCGAATTCGCCGATCGGCTCGACGATCGCGCCGCGCATCACAGCGAAGCCATAGAGAACGACATAGAGCATCACCGCGACGCGCAGCGGGCCGTTGACATAAGCTGCGAGATTGGCGGCCGAAGACGAGACGAAATTCGTGATCGGCTGCTCGAACTCCTGCAGGAAACTATCGAAGACATTGAGCGTCATTTGGGGCCGCCCTTCACCGCGTCCTTCATTTCCTGGACGATGAGCTTGTCGCGGGCGGCGCTGGCGTTGACGCAGTCAGGCGTTCCCGAAAGCGCGCCGGGATTGTCCTTGCAGGCCTTAAGCACGCGCTTCATCTCCTCGCGATTGCTCATGAACCACGAGACGGTTTTCTCCGTAGCGGGAGAAGCCTTGTCAGAGGTGGTCGGCGGAGCCGGCGCGTCATTTGGCTGCGTCTCCTCCTTGCCGCAGCCGGCGAGCGCCGCCGCGATGAGGAAAGCCAGGAAGGGAAGGAGATATCCGCGTTTCATTTGAGGGCCGCCTTCATTTCGTCGACGAGCTGCCGTTGTTTCTCGCGCTCTCGCTGCGCGTCCATATCGGCGCGCGCCTGCTGGATCATGGCGAGACCTTGCATGCGCAAAACGTCATTCTGCAGCATCGCCTGTTCCGCCTGCAGCCGCGCCGAGAGATCGAGCGCTTCCTTCGCCGTCGTCGCCGAGCCGACGCGCCGGCGCAGTTCATCGAGCGCGTCGATGCGCTGCGAAGCGGCGTCATAGACGGCTTGGCCGAGAGAATGTTTGGCGCCGGTCTGGCGCGCGATGCGGTCGAGTTCGCTCTGGTAATAGGAATTCGCGCCACTGCCATTATAGGCGCGGTTGTCGGTCAGATATTGGTCGATCGCGCCAGCAAACGACCCGCCGCCTTGGCCGGAGACGAGCCGTTCGATCTCGGAAAATTGCGGCGGCAGAACTTTGCGAAACTGCGGGGTGTTTAGGAGCGCGCCGACGTCATTGACATTGGTGAGTTTGTTAAAGCTGTCATAGAGGCGCTTCGCTTCACCCAATTGATCGCGCGCGACCTGCAGCTGAGAGGTGAGCGTATCCACCTGTCGCTTCATCTCGACCAATTGATCGAGCTGCCGCGCGAAGACGCTCGGATCGAAGACAATTTGGGCCGGAGCAGGGGAGGCGAGGAGGAGGAGAAGTGCGCTGGCGCCAGTTCGTATCAGCGTCATAGGGCTTTCCTTCGCTCGGCATGAAAGAGCGGTAGCCAGCGCGCCGGATCATCGCCGGTTTCTTGACGGATGCGATCGAGCAGTTCGACCGTTTCTGTCCGCCCCGACAGCACCGCGAGTTCGTTGTCAAAGCCGGAAAGATCGAGTTTGGCGACGACGGAAGAATGTCCCTGCTTGATCAGGAAACGCCGGCTTTCGGGGGAGAGCTCTTCCTTGATCAGCCTGAACTCGGCGTCGGTCAGATGAAAGCCGTCGACATAGTCGGCGCGCGTGCCCCGCGCGTTAGGTAGAAAGATTTGCGTTGGACATTGCTCGACGATCGTATGGGCGATTGGCGAAGCCAGCGCATCGCGCGGCGACTGTGTGCCGAACACCATCACGCCATTCTGCTTGCGGATGGTCTTGAGCTTGTTATTGGCGAGATCGCGAAAAGCCTCGTCCCCGAGCGCCTTCCAGAATTCGTCAATGTCGATGATGAGACGCCGCCCGTCAATGAGACGCTCGACCCGATGAAAGAGATACATCATCAAGGGCGTGCGCACGGTCGGATGATCGAGAAGCTCGGTCATGTCGAAGCCGATGAAACGCGCGTCGAGCCCGATCGCGTCTTTGTCATTGTCGAACACCCAGCCGAGCGGTCCGCCCTGACGCCAGCGCTCGAGCCTTGCGCCGACGCCTTCGGCGTCCTGCTGGCCGAGAAAGGCGCGCAGCGCCCCGAGTGAGCGCTCCTGCGGCTTGAGCCGCGCGAGGGCGCGCAGTCCGGAATCGATCCGCTCCTCTTCCGCGACCGTGAGCGGCCGATTTTCTGGCGTGACGAGTTTACGGATGAGTTCGCCGAGTAAAGAAAGATTGGTGGGGGTCAGCTCCAGCGCCTTCAGCGGCGCGCAGCCGGTCGCAACGCCATTGCGCAGCGTGAGATAGGTCCCGCCCGCGGCGCGCACAAAAATCTCGGCGCCGCGATCCTTGTCGAAGAAGACGTATGACGCGCCGAGCCGCTCCGCCTGAGAGAGCAGGAAATTTTGGACGACGGTTTTGCCAGAGCCCGACGGGCCGCAGATAAAGGTGTTGCCGAGATCGCCGTGATGGAATGAGAAATAAAACGGCGAACCCGACGCCGTCTCAAGCATCGCGACCGCCGGACCCCAATGGTTTTCGTCGGGCTTGCCGGTAGGATAGGTGTGGAAGGGCGAGAAGGACGCAAAATTGCGGGAGGTGATCGCCCCGGCGCGGGCGCGATATTTGAAGAGACCGGGGAGCTGCGCCCAATAGGCGCCTTCCAGCCCCAAATCTTCGCGCGCGACGACCGCGCCGGCGTCGGCGAGCGAGCGGCGCGCAAGACTCATATGATCGGCAAGCTGCCGGGGATTATCCGCATAGACGAGGAGCGAGAGATGATGGTCGCCGAGGACGAAGCGGTTCGATTCAAGATCGTCGAGGGCGTCGCTAAGCTCCTCGATTTGCGAAGCGGCGGGATCCTGCGCCGAAACGAGCTGATTTTGTTTCCTGGTCAGCACCGTCTTGGCGTCCGCCTTTGACAGAAAGGCGAAGGACTGCGTGAGGATCAGTTCAAAGGGCGAGGAGAGCAGGGCGTTGAGCAGTCCCGGTCTTGTCGAAGCCGGGTATTCTTTGATCCCGAACATGCCGGCAAAGCGCGAGCCGCCGCTTCCGCGAATTTCCAAGGCTTCGCGCCCGAAAATGAGCCGGTTCGTATAGAGCGCCGGACCGATCGGCCCTTGCGGCAGCGGCAGGGAGAGCCATTCGCCGGAGGCTAGCGCATGCAGCAACTCCATCGGTTCGGAAAAGACGAGGCCGTTTCGCTCGATGAGGCCAAGCGGGCGCGCGCCATAACGCTCAAGCGCCGCGACCACGTCACGCGACGCGTCGGAAAGGCGTTTCAAGGATTCTGCGTCGACTTCGGTCAGCGCGCCCGCCGCGCGTCCAAGCCTTCGAAAGAAATCGCTCGTGGCTTCGATTGGGCCGCGGCCCGGATGCCAGACCAGCGTCAGATAGAGATCGTTGCGATAGAGCCGTTCGTCCTGCAGCCGTTCGCGATATTTAGCGTCGAGGCTGGCGGAAAATGGCGATCGAAATTCCCCTTCCGGATAATCCATCGTGCGACGCCGCACGAGATGCGTCCAGAGCGCCAGCCGCTCATCGGCAATGTTTCTCAGCGTCAGATTGAGCTTGGCGTGAAGATCATTGAGATCGCCTGTCGCCGCCGTCTCGAAAGAGACGCCGTCGAGCTTGATCACCGTGATCAAGACGCGCGTCGAAAGACCGATGACCGTGTCCGTCACATGGCGCGTGAAGGGAAGATAAATATCGGGTTCGAGCTCGCGCGCTTTGACCGCCGCCCTACGCATGCCGGAAATCCCTTAAGCGAAGGGGTTTGACGAGGCGCAGCGGCGTATAAGACGAGCCGCCCCAAAGCGAAGCGTTTCGCATCCTGCCGCGCGTCTCGATCCAGATAAAGAGAATGCGAAACATGTTCGGATCGCGCCGGCAAATGATGCGATTGACGGCATGGATCGGCAAAGCGACGAGGCCGTAAAGAATGCTGCCGGCCATGAGAAATAATATGCAGGAGAACATCACATTGAGCGCCATCGCCTCCATGGTGACGCCAGCGATCATCGCCGGCCGCGTGCAGGCAAGAAACAGCGTGTCTTCAACGAGGCGCTCGGTCTCCATCCTCAGCGCCCGCCGGTAAGCGTCGAAACGATTTCGGAGGCGCCAAAGACAATGGCGACGCCGAGCACGACATAGGCCGCCTTGCGCAAATCGAGATAGCCGAACATCCAGGCGATGCCGACGATGATGACGGCGAGCGTCGCCAAGAGGCGCGCGACATTGCCTGTCAGCATATTGACGATGTTTTGCAGGACGCCTTCGAGATTGGCCGATTGAGCGAATGCCGGATCGATCATGATGACGCTGAACGCGAGCACGACGCCGACGAGCTTTAAACTGTTACGATGCGAAGTTGTCATAGGTGCAGTTCCTGATACCAAGGCTTGGCGAGACGCGGCGCGGGGAGGGGTCAGCGCTGATAGACGAAGAGCGAAGCGCCGCGGGCTGACCGATAGACGTCGAGGGTTGGGCGTTCTTTCTCAAGTGGAGGCTCAGCGATGGATTTTTCGACGGTAGTCGGTGTCGGCTCGGTTGATTGAGCATCGGTGGCTGCTGTCAGGCGAGATCCTTTGGGTAAGGGCTCGACGGACACGTGTGCGACGGCTGTCGTTCTGCTGGGCGTCCTCGGTTGGAGCGTCAGCCGGTGTGACTGATAGAGCGCGCCGAGCGCCGCGACATGTTTGCAGGGATCAAAACTTGCCGAAATGCTGAGGCCTGCCGCCTTGCGCTCTTCCGCATCGAGCTGGGCGAGGCCAATACGAATAGTCTGTCCCGAAACCGTCGCTTCGCTCGCAAGCTGCACGCCTTCTTCGAGACTCATCGCCTGAACGGGAATGGCTTTTTTGCCGTCAATCGTGATCAGTAGCGGCTCGAAGCCGCTGGCCTGACGCACGATCGCCGTCAATGGTTCGAGAGGAGCGCCCGGCGCGCAGCGATTGAGGAGATCGGCGAAAGCGACAGCGTCCAAGGCGAATTCCCGAGGGTGCAATTTTTCTGTTGCAGCAAGGAGCGATGACGCAGAGGGCTACGTCGATCGTGAAACGCGCTTTGACGCTGACTCAACTTCTCGCGACGCAAGTTTCCGCGCCGTGATCGCTCTCACTCCGAATCGTCGACAGTGAGCGATCGCGACGAGCTATGAAGGAGCGTCGTTTGAAGATGAGCTGTCTAATTGGACAGGGCGCATGTGGAAAGGCGTGCGTCTCGCCTCAAAGTCGCCTTATCCCGCCAATAGTCGACAAATACGCGAACCGAAGCGATCTTTTCGCTTTCGTTCGCGCGACGATTTGCGGCGGCGGATCATCGAGAGGCCAGATGAGAAAATTTGAACGCGCTTGTCGCGAATTTATTGACGGGCTCCATTCGGCGGCGACCAAAGAAGAATTCCAGCGGGTTGCGGAGCGCGCAGCGCAGGGCATGGACTTTCGCTGGTTTGCCTATGTTTCCGGCGGCGAGGGCATGCCTAACGTGATCACGTCCTATCCCAGGGATTGGATCGAACGTTATGTCGAAGAAAATTACATGGACGTCGATCCCGTCTTTCGGCGAGGTCGCATGCCGGGGCCGGCCTTTCTCTGGGATTGCCAGGATCAAAATGCGGCGAGTTCCGCTAAAGAGCGCCGATTTTTCAATGACGCGCTCTCGGTCGGCATTCGCGCCGGCGTGACCGCGCCCATAACGGCAGGTTTCGGGCGCTTCGCGATGCTGAGTTTTGCCGCGGACGAAGCCGCGTCCGAACTCGAGCGGATTGTTCAAGACGCAAAAGATATCTTGCAGATGATGAGCGTCGCCTGTCACGCGCATGTCCATGCGCGATTTTCGGATGTCTCATCGGAAATCGAGACGAACGCTCCCTTGACGCAAAGGGAACGCCAATGTTTGGCGTGGGCATCATCCGGCAAAACGAGAGAGGAGACGTCGATGATCATGAGCGTAAGCGATCGAACGGTGAAGTTTCATCTCGATAATGCGCGTCAAAAACTCGGCGCATCGACTATCACCCATGCCGTTGCGCTTGCGATGCGGCAGGGGCTGCTACCATAAGACGTCATGTCAGGTGTTGCGTTTAATTCATTTATTTCATATATTGCGTTTAACCAAGTTTGGAGTGTGAACATGTCTGTCGCCCATCGTCAGTTACCGCCGACCGCGCAAGATTCAGCGATCGCCCGCGAGTCAGGGCGGCATTTATCGCGATTCGCCCGCCGCAACCGCCCCTTGACGGTCCGGGTGACGGACGCGGCACAAGAGCAGCCGATCGAGCTTCCGGCGGGGGCTGTGGCTCTGCTCATGGACATTCTCGAAGCCATGGCGGCTGGCCGCGGCGTGACGGTTGTTCCAGAGAACGCTGAATTAACGACAGTCCAGGCAGCGGACCTTCTAAATGTCTCCCGACCGTATCTTATCGGACTGCTCGAATCGAACGCGATTCCTCATCGAAAGGTCGGCAAGCACCGTCGCATCCGAATGGAAGATGTGATGACATACAAACAACGGACCGATGGCGAACGCGAAGCGGTGCTTGACCGGCTTGTCGCCGAAGCCCAGGAGCACGGCTTGGGCTACGGCCGTTGATGAGCGCCTATACGGCCTTGCTCGACGCAAATGTGCTTTATCCGGCGCCGATGCGGGATATTTTTCTCCAGCTTGCTGTGACCGACCTATTTCGCGCGAAATGGACGGCGGATATTCATCGCGAATGGATCGAAGCGCTATTACGTAATGAGCCAAGTCGCGACTGGGCGGCGCTTGAGCGAACGCGAGCACTGATGGACCAAAATGTCCGGGATTGTCTCGTAACGGGCTATGAGACGCTCGTTTCGTCTTTGCAGCTACCCGACGCGAATGATCGCCACATCTTTGCCGCGGCAATCACCGGTCGCTGCGACGTTATCGTGACTCAGAATTTGCGGCATTTTCCGGAAACTTTGCTCGCCCCTTATGGGATCGACGCCGAGCATCCCGACCAGTTCCTCTGCAATCAGCTCGACCTGGCTCCAGGAATCTTCTGTGGAGCGGTCCGCAAGGTGAGGGCGCGGCTACAAAAACCGTCATATTCAGTCGAGGATTATCTCGCGATTTTGACACGCCAAGGCCTCGTCGCCACCGCGTCTGAATTGGAGCAATTTTCCGCGCTGCTCTAACACCACGGCGTCATGCAAGATGTTGTCATGCGAGTCCCTGAAGCTTGCGGTTGAGGGCTGGAGAGGCGAAAGTGACGGAGCCGGTCGCGCGTGACCTGATCTTCATTTCCAAAGCGACTCCTGGCGATGACCAGTTCGTGCTTTGGCTCGCCCCTCGTCTTGAGGCCGCTGGGTTTAAGGTCTTTGCTGACATTTTCGATTTGGACGCGGGCGACGAATGGCGCGGAAAACTCACTACGGCGCTTCAGACGCGCGCCATTAAGATGCTGCTGTGTTGCAGTGATGAAACGCTCTCAAGACGCGGCGTTCGTGAGGAGATCGCAATCGCGGAAGACCTGACGAAGCAGCTTCAGGATGCCAACTTCATCATCCCCCTGAAGCTTCGAAAATTCCATAAACTCTTCGGCATCGGCGGTTTGCAATATGTCGACTTCGAGGGCGGCTGGTCCCGGGGACTGGCAAATCTCCTCAAGTCGCTTGATCGGCAGCATGTGCCCAAGGTCAGCGGCGGCGCGATCCAGCCTGAATGGTATGCTCATCTTCGTCGACACGCTGTCGAAATCGAACAGACTCCCGAAGTGCTAACTTCTAATTGGCTACGAATCATAGGTATGCCAGATACGTTGCGCCATCTCGTACCGCGCAACCGTGTCAACGAAGCTCTGCTCCGCAAACTTGGCGCATCTTGCGAATTCCCGATGGTTGAATTTAGCGACGGCTTCCTGACCTTTGCCAGCCCGCTCGATATGGAGGAACACTTCGAGCAGATAGGACCGTTCAGCACCCAGCGCGAATTTGCTGTCCTCGAATTTATTGTAAGCGGATCATCGGACGCGGGCATCGAAGAGCGAGAAGCCAAAGCAATGATGGTCAACATCCTGCGACAGGGGTGGGAGAAACATTGCGCGCGAGAAGGCCTTTTTGCTCACACGTTTTCAAGCGGATTGTCGTTCCATGTCGGAGAGGACAAACTGCGTCTCAAACAACGCGTATCATGGGGTCGCCAGGGCGAGCGGCGTAACTCCATGTTACGAGGCGTTGCCCGCAAAAAAATTTGGGAATATGGCGTCAGTGTTATTCCGAGCCTATTTCCTTATCCGCACATGCGCCTCAAAGGCCGTGTGCTATTCTCTGAACTAGGTGAGCGCAACAAACCCATCGTCATTCCCGATAAGAGAACTCAGTTCCGCATACGCCGTTCAGTCTGTTCCGGCTGGCGGAACAAAGCCTGGCACGGGCGTGTGATGGCTTTCATGGAACTGCTGGCAGGCGATAGCCCCTATGTGGATTTGGCAGTCGGGTCTGGCGGCAGCATCACGATCGACGCCATGCCGGTCCAGTTTACAGCGCCCGTCACCGCTCGTCAGACCAGCCGGCTTGGCGAAGATGCCGAGGAGCTCGACGTTACGACCTTGGGCGGCCATTACGAGGATGAGGACGTTTGATCAGCTTCCCCGAACAATCGCTTCCCGTCCTATATGTGTCCGAACCGTTACTCGGGTTTGGGCACGGACAGACTTCTGACCACCCAAAGGATGGACTAACGCTCTATGGACCAGCCACAGCACCTGACCGAGCCCAGATCACGGTCGGAGCGGTTGGCACAAAGCGAGGTCTCGACTACCTTCGTTGCTGGTTTGGAGCGATCAGCGCTCCGGTTGCGATTCCGCTGCGCGGCAAACGCGACAAAGAGTTCCGGCTGCACTTGTCGGCTTTTCCGGGCCTGGAGGAGGCGTTCGGCATCCGCGTGGATCCGTCCACGTTAATTACCTACGAACTTGAAGCTGCCGTGATCAGGCAAGCGACGGCAATCGAAAACCATCATGAGGCGGTCGCCGCGACAACCAAGCTCTTCATTGATCTCATCGAACGACATGTGAAGAACGAGGAGCGGACGATCGACGTCTGGATATTCGTCGTGCCAGAGATCGTGTTCGAAACGTGCCGCCCGGTTGCGGGTCAGCGCCGAAAGATCGAACTCGTCAAAGGAGAGATCTCCAAGCGTCAAAAGGGACGCGCCGATCTTCCGCTCTTAGCGGGAATTATCGATGACTCGCTTGAGGCGGTGTTCGACGATATCCCGGACTTTCATCGCCAGATCAAGGCGAAACTATTGAAGCTCGGCATGGCGTCTCAGCTCGTTCGTGAGACAACTCTCGCTCCAACAGAATTCCTGAACAAGGCGGGATATCCGAAGCGCGGCACACAAGATTCGGCAACCGTCGCCTGGAACCTCGCGACAGGCCTCTATTATAAGACCCAAGCTGAGCCGCCATGGAAGATTGCTGCCATGCGCCCGGGCGTCTGCTATGTCGGATTGGTCTTTAAGCTCTTGCCAAATCATCCGCAGAATCATGCCTGCTGCGCGGCGCAGATGTTTTTGAGTGAAGGTGACGGCGTTGTGTTCCGCGGGGCTAACGGGCCGTGGCAGACTGAGGAGAAGGAATTTCACCTCAACGACCAGGCGGCCGGGGCCCTCATCAAAACCGTGCTTGAAACATATAAGCAGCGCTTTGGCGACTATCCCAAGGAGCTTTTCATTCACGGTCGCACTAAATTCAACGATGTCGAATGGGACGCATTCAGCAACGCCGCGCCGTCAGGAACAAATATTGTTGGAGTGCGCATCCGTTCAACACATGGGGAGATGAAGCTTTTCCGGGATGGCGATTATCCGTGCCTGCGTGGTACTGCGATTCGACTCGGCGACAAGGATGCCTTTTTCTGGACATCGGGATATGCGCCACGGATTGATACCTATATCGGTCCTGAAACGCCGAATCCGCTGTTTGTGACTGTGCTTCGCGCGAGCGGCGAGTTTCCGAATATTGAAGTCGTGCTGGCTGATATCTTGGGTCTTACAAAGATCAATTACAATGCCTGCAACTTCAGTGACGGCCTTCCGGTCACCATTCGTTTTGCGGACAAAGTCGGAGAGGTGCTGACGATGGGAAGCGCAACCGGCGCAGAGCGTCAACCGTTCAAATTTTATGTCTAACGGGGTCGGCAGGAAAATCACCGTTCTATCCCCAACTCCGCAGCGGTGAATGCATTCGCTGCCACCGACTGATAGAGAGCGTCGAGCTCAGCGCCGAGCGCGAGAAGCGCGGCAATGCGTTGGACGATCTGGCGGAACCATTTGCGTTCGTCGTCGGCGAGCGGCCCGTCGTCACGACGATCGGCTTGCCGGTAGCCGAGCCATTTCTTTAGCACGGGATATCCGCCGAGTTGATAAGTCCAGACGGCTTCGGGCACATGGGCGAAGAAGGCTTCGTCGTTGATGTAGAGATCGCCCGTCTGGTCTCCCCACACGCCGTCGCCCCAAGCGTCCAGCGGTGCCTCGTCCACGCCGAAGGGGCGGGACTTCCATCGGCCCTTGCCGCCGCTCCAATAGGTGACGGAGATTCTCAGGTCGGCGGGGCGGAGTTTTCCGCCGTCGCTGCGCTTCAGCGGGCCAAGCAGCGCGGCCGGCTCGCGGCCAAGAACGGCTTCGATCACGTCGCGCGCGTCGCGATTGGCATCGAGAAGTCGCGTCACTTGTTCACCTTTGTCGACGAGTCGCGCGAAGAGCTTTCCTTCCTTCGGAATGGGCAGATGCGCCCAGTCGGCCGAGAGCGCGCTCTTGTGCTCGGCCTGATAGGCCGGCGCATGGAGGATCGCAAAGCCGACGCGGAACAGCTTGCCGACAAAATCGCGCGCGTCATCGTCACGGCGTTCGCCTTTTAGCCGGAAATGCTTGCGCAGAGCGCGCCAAGTTTTCTCGCCGACATTGGCGTCCCGATCCGAGAGAAGGTCGTCGCCGCGTGTTTCGCGCGGGAATACGACGGACCCGCGCTCGTGGACGTGTAGGTTGGCGAGCGTCGAGGAATAGATCGGACGAGTCTCACTCGCCTTGCGAGGTTCTGGGACCGTCAGGAGGAACTCATTGTCGCTACGGTTCGCCGCGAACTCAGGTCGCGGTCGATTCAGCAACTTCGTTCCCAACTCATAATAGATGAAGCGCTGGTCGAAGGGGAACGCGAGGAAGTCCGAAATTTTGGAGCGATCGAAGCCGATTGACTTCATATCGGTCCAGACCGATTCAGGATCATAACCGGCTATTGCGTTTTTGCGGTCTTCGCCCTTTTCGGGCGCCAGCGCGGGAAAACGTTTTTGTGCTTCGATAAATGTTGAAGAGCCGATGTATATTCGAAAGCGCTGCTCAAGCTCGGCCTTCGACGAATCGATGACCGAGCCGTCAATGCCCCGATTGTGGTTCACGCCCTGAAAGGACGTGGGAAACAACTCGTCCAGCGCGGGCCACGCCTCGTATCCGCCCTCAACCATCGTCGGCGACAGGCGCCAGCGGTTTTCGAGCGTCGGCTTGATCGTCTCGTAGGGCGTCGACGCCTTTCCGACGCCCGTAGGCAGGGCGGCGATCAGGTCGGTGCGCTTGTTTTTCGCCGATCCCCAAAAGTCGCGGTAGGACACCTCCGCCTTCGTCGGCGCGGTCCTGGCTTCCGCGCGCTTCACCAGCGTGACGATCGCGGTCCCCGGCTGAATGCCGCGCGGGTCCATCTCGGTCGTGAAGGCGCTCTGGTCGGCCGTCCCCGCGCCGGGCAGCCCGGCAGGAATGAGCTTGCCCGTGCGATATTTGTCGCCGTTCAGATTGTCGATCCAAATCCGGTGGAAGTTCGACAGCAGCGATTTGCGCATGATCGGATGCGAGCGTCCGGTCAGATAAGAAGAGTTGGAGATGTAGGATACGACGCCGAACTCCGCTGCTTCGCCGATGCGCTCCTCGGCAAGGCGGAAGAAGCGGATGTAAAGATCGTCGAGAAGCTGCTTGCGCACTCCGTAGTCAAGATAGAGCGCGCTTTGCCCCCGCTGCTTCTTTTTCGGTCGACCAAATTCGTTGCGCTTCACCTGTTTGGTCTTGGCGTCCACGTCATCGACGAGTTCGATGCCCTTGTAATGAGCGACGAGTTCGGCTTCGTCGTCCTGCGTGGCGCCGGCGAAGCGGTCATACGGCGGATTGCCAATGACGACGATGATTTTTGCCTTGTGCTTGACCTCCTGTGACGCGTCAAACTCGTCGCGCATCTCCGGGAAGCTGAGTTTGATATCGCCGCTGTCACGCCAACCCGCCAGAGAGTTGGTGAGAAATATCATGAGGCGCTTGTCGGCATCCGGCTTTGCGCCGAGGCTGTCGAGCAGGAGATAGAGTTGCAGTTGCGCGACCGCGAAGGGCGCAGTGAGGATTTCGAAACCGATCACGCGCTCATGAAAAGCGCGCGCAAGCTCCAGGCCGATGCCGGCCTCGTCGCCATCCGCCTTGGACTCTTCCGCTATACAGCGCGCGACTTCCAGAAGGTAGGCGCCGGTTCCGCAACAGGGATCGAGAACGACGACTTCCGGGTCTGCGAGACCGCGCGGGCGCTTCAGTTCCTTTTTCAGGATGTGGTGAACGCGGCGCACCTGATAGCGCACGATTTCCGGCGGCGTATACCAAACGCCGAGATCCTCGCGGAGCTTGGGGTCGAAGGCCTCGAGGAAGGGTTCGTAGAAATAGGTGATCGCCGCCGCCGAGGTCTGTTCGTCGATGGTCGGGAACGTCATGCGCGCTCGAAACAGCGGACGGTCGACGCGGTTCAGCGTCGCTATAGCGCGAGCGATATGGTCTTCGAGTCCGAGCGCCTTCAGCCGCTTGGGGTGGCGAATGTCGTGAAGTAGCGCGTCAAGAAACGGGATTGGCAGATAGGCGTGGGCGTCGTCGATTTCGAACCGCGCGTCGGCGACGGCCGCCTTGTCCCACAGCACCCAGGCGGCGAAGAGCGAATAGAACGCAGTCTGGACGAGGGAGGAGCGGAAGAACCGATCTCCCTTTTCGTCATCGATGTTGAAGGAGAGACCGAGCGCTTGACGGTAGTCGTCGAGGAGCGGCTTCACGGCCTTTAGATCCTCGGGTAGCTGGTCCTTCGCGTCGCGCGCTTGTCGCGCCAGCACTTTTGCCAGATCGGCCGGGTTGGCGAGCGGGGCGTAGTCCGTGACGGAGCGCTCGACAATTTCCAGCAGTTCGGCGACGGCGCCGTCGTCGACCTTGGCGCGCGGTCCGGCCCCCGCGACGGCGCCCCAAAGTTCGACGGTCTTGATGAGCGCGCGCTTCTCGGGCGGAACTGCGCCGCTCTTCGGGCGCTCGTAGCCCGGAACGCAGGCAAGCAAGCCAAAGCCGCGAACATTCGAGAGAAGGACGACGCCTGTCTGCGCGAGATAGCGGCCGATCTGATCGTTCTGTTCCGTCGAAACCGCGAGGTCTTCAAGCGCGACATTGGCACGTTTCACCTCGCCATAGACGCCGGCAAACATCTTGTCGTCGCCGAGAACGAAGTCCGGCATGTCGCGGGCTTTGCCCTTGGCCTCGGACGTGTTGACGCGAACCTCGAAGGGAAGGAGCCGCTCCTTGAGGACGGCCGCAATGAGGTTCTTAATGGCCGGATAGAAGGTGTTTTCAGTCGACGAGGGCTGAGCGTCGAGACTCCGCGTCTCCGACACATAATCGATAAGCGCGAGAAGGATCGTCTGCATAAACTTGCGCTCGAATCAGGGAGGCAGCACCTTCGGAAGGCGACGAACAAGAGCATACAGAACCTTTTATGAGAAGGTGCCGAGAGGGGACTATGTCGGTTGAACTCGGGGTGGGAAAGCGCCAACCAATTGAGATTGCGACGTATCTTTAATTGTTATGCGCCGATGCGCACCGGATCGGATACGAAAGGATATTGTGACAAATGTGCGGGATAGCGCGAAAGCGCGAGAAACTTGGCCCCGTTGGCTAAGAGGGAGAGGGCCCTTCGGGCTTCGCGACAGGGAAAAAAGGCGAGAGAAAGGCTTTCGCCGGCCCGTCGCGGAGATTGAACATGTCGAAGATTGCGCTTGTGGGAGCCAAGGATATCGCGCTGGATCGGCTCGTGGCGTCCGACGCCAATGTGCGACGGATCAAGGCGGGGGTGAGCGTCGAAGATCTGGCGGAGGACATTGCCCGCCGGGGATTGTTGCAGTCGCTGAGCGTGCGGCCTGTGCTGGATGGCGAAGGCGAGGAAACTGGAAAATTCGCGGTGAGCGCGGGCGGGCGACGGCTCGCGGCGCTTAAACTCCTCGTCAAGCAGAAGCGCCTTGCGAAGATCGCGCCAGTTCCCTGCATTGTGAAGACGGAAGGGATCGAAGAGGAGGATTCCCTCGCGGAAAATACGATGCGCGAAGCGCTGCATCCGCTCGATCAATTCCGGGCGTTCAAGAATCTGCAGGACGCAGGCCTCAGCATTGACGAAATCGCCGCGCGGTTTTTCGTCGGGGCGCAAATCGTGCGCCAGCGCCTTAAACTTGCAGCGGCAAGCCCGAAGCTTCTTGCCCTTTACGTCGCCGAGGAATTGAGCCTCGAGCAACTCATGGCCTTTTGCGTCTGCGATGATCATGCGCGGCAGGAGGCGGTGTGGGAGAGTCTCGGGCGTTCCTACAATAAGGAGCCTTACACGATCCGGCGCATGCTGACCGAAGGCGCGGTCAAGGCGGGGGACAAGCGCGCCGTCTTCGTCGGCGTCGAAGCCTATGAGGCGGCGGGCGGCGTCATCTTGCGCGATCTCTTTCAGCACGATCAGGGTGGCTGGCTACAGGATGTTGCGCTGCTCGACCGTCTCGCGCGGGAAAAGCTCGCGAAAGCCGCGGACGAGCTTCGCGCCGAGGGGTGGAAGTGGTCGGAATTCGCGATCGAATTCCCCTATGGCCATACGAACGGTTTTCGTCGCTTGCCGTTTACGCCGCCGCAGATTTCGGACGAGGAAAAGGAACGCTACGATGCAGCTCTCGAAGAATATGATGCGCTTTCGGACGAGCACGCCGGATCCGACGAGCTTCCGGAAGACATCGACCGGCGAATGGGCGAACTCGAAGAAATCATCGACGCCATCGAGCAGCGGCCGGCGATGTTCGATCCGGCCGACAGGGCGCGCGGCGGCGTTTTCGTCAGTATCGACTCCAATGGCGCGCTGAAAATCGACCGAGGTTATGTGCGGCCCGAGGACGAGGCGTCGATCGAACAACAAGACGACGAGAATTCTCGGCGCTCCGGGTCTGGCGAAGCTCGTTCAGCTCCCAACAGCGAGTCAACGGAGGCTGTTTCGCCAGGCGAAGCCGACGAGGCCGAAGGCTCTCCAAAACTGTCTGATCGCCTGCGCACGGAACTCTCTGCCCATCGCACGATCGCGCTGCGGGCAAAACTGTCGGCTGATCCCGAAGCCGCGTTTCTCGCGGCGACTCATGCGCTGGCGCTCACAATCTTCTATGGATCGGCGCAGCATTCCTGTCTCGATCTCACGCTGCGCAGCGCGCCGATCGGGTCTCATGCGCCGGGCGTCGGCGACGCGCCGGCGACGACTTCCCTGCAGGAGGCGTTCGGGAAATGGCAATTGCGGTTGCCGCAAAATCCCGCCGAACTCTGGGGCTGGCTCATTGCGCAAAGCGCTGAAGATCGCGCGGCGCTCTTTGCTTTCTGCGTCGGCTTTGGCATCAATGCGCTATATTTTCCGCATGAGCGGCGCAGCGCCGCTTTCGATCACGCCGACCGCCTCGCCGACCATCTCGCGCTCGACATGCGGGACTTTTGGACCCCAACGGTCGAGAGCTATTTTGGGAAGGTGACGAAGGCGCAGATTCTTGCCGCCGTCCGCGAAGCGAAAGGCGAGGCGACGGCGCAAATGATCGACCATTTGAAGAAGACGGACATGGCCGCGGAAGCCGAGCGCCTGCTCGACGGCAGTTTCTGGCTGCCCGAAGACTTGCGAACGCAGAATGTCGACGCCGTAGCGATCGACGCGACGCTCGGGGAAAGCGACAAGGAAGCGGCAGTGGCATCTGATGATGACCTTCCCGCCTTTCTCGCCGGGGGCGAGACGGAAAGAACAGTCCCCGAGGCCGCCGAATAGTCCGGCGCCCGTCAAAACCTTTCCCATTCACAACAAGCCCGCCCACCGGCGGGCTCTTCTCGTTTTGGAGATAACAATGTTCGATTGGTATCAGCGCTGCGCCTATGACGGCGCCCAGAAAAAACTGTTTCATGCAAAAGGACGCGCCGCCTTAAGTGCGCTCGCAAGAGAGCTGCGGCTGCCGTCAGATTCATACACCATCCGAATTTGCGAAGGCGGCGTCGCGGTCAGCGGCGAAATCATTTTGCATGACGAGCGCATCTATATCCAGATTTCGCAGCCCGCGACCGGCGCGGATAGCGGCGTGCTGATCCGTTCCTGCAACGGCCGGCGCGACTATGAGGGCGGCAGAAATCATTTCGCGCCGTTATCGCTGCTGGGTGAGCCGGCGGCGCTGGCAGGCTATGTGCGAGCGGTGATGAGCGGAGATTTATCGCGCATCAGCGCGATGTTCGGGCCGCTCGCCGTCAAATGGCGGGCGTGCGGGAGAGGCTGAGGGGGAAAGAGGAAAAGGGCTTGGCCGGGAGGGCGAGCCCGGGAAGCGGAAAGAGAGAGCGTCCCCGGGCCGGTCACAATCCCGGAGACAATTGATGAGCCCGATCCTCGCCGCTACGCCCCGCCAACAATCCGAACTTTCCTTCATTTCGACAGACAAGCCGCATGCGCTGATGATGGCGGCGCAGACGCTCGTCACGCATCTTGCGAAGGGACGCGTCATCGACGCCCCTGCCCTGCGCGCGGCGATGGAAGCTGCTTTTGGCGCCAGCGACGCGCAAGGGGCCTGGAGCTGGAAGGACGCCTATGAGGCGGTGGAGGCGGCGCAGGTTCTGTTCCTGCGCCGTTATGCTCCGGCAATGGCTGCGCGGGCCGAAAACAATCCGGCGCGGATTCTCGCCATGCTCTCGAAAATCGGCGCGCTGCTGCCGAGCGAAACGCGCCGCTCGGAAGAAAGCCAGGCGCTACAGCAATTTTCGACGCCGCTGGAATTCGCTTATGTCGCGAGTCTCGCGGCGGGGATCACTCCGGGCGAGATCGTGCTTGAACCCTCCGCCGGCACGGGGATGCTGGCGATCTTTGCCGAACGCGCCGGCGCGAGGCTCATCCTCAACGAATGGGGAGAGACGCGCGCCGATCTCCTGAAACGTTTATTTCCCCAAGCGCGGCTCAGTCGCATCGACGGCGCGCAGCTGCATGATCGTCTGGGTGCCGATCTGGTTCCCAGCGTCGTATTGATGAACCCGCCCTTCTCCGCGTCGCCCTTGATCGAAGGGCGGCACGCTGCGGCAACGTTCGATCATATCCGCGCTTCTCTCGCGCGCCTTCAAAATGGCGGACGGCTTGTCGCCATCACCGGCGAGAGTTTCGCGCCAACATCGAACAGCTGGCGTGGAAGTTTCGAACGTTTGCAGGAACAGGGCCGGCTCATCTTCACGGCTTCCCTCGAGCGAGGATTTTTCGCGCGGCATGGAACGAACGTCGAGAGCCGGCTTTCGGTCTTCGATAAAACGCCTGCGGAGAACCCGAAGGCGTTTGTCGCTGGCTTCGGTCCGGTTGCCAACATTTCGGAACTGCTCGCGCTTGTGGAGCGCGAGGTTCCGCCGCGCGCGTCTCTTGCTGCCGCTGTTGGCAATGGTGAGGCGTCGGTCCAGGGCGGCATGGGTTCGATCGCCAAACCCTTCACGCCACTCATTGCAACGCGCCCCGTTGCGTCGCGTCCCGCGTTTATCGCTTCTGCGCATCGCAACGCCGTCGCTCTTCCCTCCCCTGCCCCGTGCGCTTCTTCCGAGATCGTCGAAGTCGCCTATGAGTGTCGCGACTGGAAAGCGCCCGAGGGCGACGCGCTCAGCGCCGGGCTCTATGAGCCCTATGCGGTGCAGTCGATTGCAATTGAGGGCGCGAAGCCGCATCCGACGGTGCTCGTCCAATCCGCGGCCATGGCGTCGGTCGCGCCGCCTAAACCCTCCTATCGGCCGCATCTGCCAATGAGCGTTATTGCGTCCGGGCTTTTGTCCGACGCGCAGCTCGAGAGCGTCATCTATGCCGGCGAAGCCCATAGCGCCCTTCTCGCCGGCGCTTTCCTCGTCAATGAAAGTTTTGATGCGGTCTCCGCCGCGCCGGACGACGCCGAGAAGGCGGTCAGCTTTCGCCGCGGCTACTACCTTGGCGATGGCACCGGCGCCGGAAAAGGTCGCCAAGTCGCGGGCGTCGTTCTCGACAATTGGCTAAAAGGCCGTCGCAAGGCGCTCTGGATCTCGAAATCCGACAAGCTGCTGGAAGACGCGCAGCGCGACTGGGCGGCGCTTGGGCAGGAGAAATTGCAGATCGTCCCGCAGTCCCGCTTCAAGCAGGGCGCGCCGATCAAGATTTCTGAGGGCATACTCTTTACGACCTACTCAACCCTGCGCTCGGATGAGCGCCAGGGCCGGGACGGCGCGGTGAAAGCTTCGCGCCTTGCGCAGATCATCGATTGGCTCGGCGCCGATTTCGACGGCGTCATCGTCTTTGACGAGGCGCATGCGCTCGCCAATGCGGCTGGCGACAAGGGCGAGCGCGGCGAGAAGACCGCCTCGCAGCAGGGCCGAGCTGGTTTAAGATTACAGAACGCCCTGCCCGGCGCGCGCGTCCTCTATGTTTCGGCGACCGGGGCGACGACGGTCGCCAATCTCGCTTATGCAACGCGTCTCGGTCTGTGGGGCTCGACCGACATGCCCTTCGTGACGCGCACCGATTTTGTCGCGGCGATGGAAGCGGGCGGCATCGCCGCCATGGAGGTGCTGGCGCGCGATCTCAAAGCGCTCGGTCTCTATGCCTCGCGCGCCCTCTCCTATGCCGGCGTCGAGGTCGAGATGCTGGAGCACCAACTCTCGGCGGAGCAGATCCGCATCTATGACGCCTATGCGGGCGCCTTCGAGATCATCCACAATAATCTCAACGCGGCGCTGGAAGCCGCGAACATCACCGGCGAAGGCGGTAAAGCCTATAATCGCAACGCCAAAGCCGCGGCGCGCTCGGCGTTTGAGTCCAACAAGCAGCGCTTTTTCAATCATCTGATCACGGCGATGAAGGTCCCAAGCCTGATCGCGTCGATCGAAAGGGATTTGGAGGCCGGGCACGCGGCGGTCATCCAGATCGTCTCGACCAGCGAAGCCTTGATGGAGCGCCGCCTTGCGGAAATCCCGTCCTCGGAATGGGGCGATCTTTCCTGCGATATCACCCCGCGCGAATATGTCTTATCCCGATCTCGGGATAAAACATATTCTGCCACGTTGCCCGATATGCCGAGTGGCCGTGACGACTCCCCGGTTTTGCGGGGAAAAGCTCGATGATTGCGCGGCATAATTTTTCTCCTCTCGCTACGGTCCTCCGTTTTTGTTCGAACGA
>VGDY01000058.1 GCA_016869555.1 Alphaproteobacteria bacterium
CAAGTGCGGAACGATTTTCTCCCATTGCTCGTCACTGAACCAGAACAAGTTCGCGTCCATGGCCTCGGCCTCCATCAAGTCGACCAAGCCACTGAACCAAAACATGGTTAATTAGGTCTTAACCCTAGGAGGCACACGTGTCCCGGAAACTTATCGTCCTTGCGCTTGGAGCTGCGGCGGCGTCCTTCGCATCTTCTGCTTTCGCCGCCGATCTCGCCATGGCTCCCCCGCCGCCGCCCCCGCAGGCTGTCCTCGCGCCCGATCCGTTCGCGCCTGTCGTCGCCGTCGTCACCCTGCCGGTCACCGTTGCGGGCGCCATCGTCACCGCGGTCGCGCCGCCGCCCCCGCCCCCGGTCCTCGCGGCTTATTGACGGTCACGCGTAGATTCATCGACCATGCGTTTCGCACGGTGGCGACCCCCACCGCCGAAACGCATGGTTGCGTCCGCTATGCGTGCGGCCAGCGACGCTCGCGGAACCAGTTGCGATAGTCCGTCATCTTCGCCCGTTGTTCCGCCGGCGCGCGCCGCGTGCAAGTCGCCGCCTCGGCGCTCCCTTCCTTCGCTCCCCATCGCAGTTCGACGCAATCATTGGGATTGTAGCCCATCTCAAGATCCTCGGCGCGGTCGATCACGTCTTTGAGCGAGAGCGTCCAGGCGGAGCCGTCGCTGCGCGTATAGGCGAATGTGCGGGCCGCGAGTTCGCTCGCCAGCGCGCTTTGCAGTTGCGCCTTCACATTGGCCGGGCTTTGGCCGAAGGGGATCGCATAGCGCTCGCTGCGCCGCGCGACGCGATCAGGATAGCCGCGCACCACATCGATCGCGATCAGCAGGCGGAGATCGCGCGCCGGGGTCGAGAAGTCCTCCCAGGCGCCCGAGGTCGCGAAAATCGCCGCCCCGTCCGGCATCGACGCTTCGCCGCGCCCGCCGTTCTGGAACTTTCGGCCGTTTTCGACCGCCGTCGCGCGCGTCTTCACCTGCTCCTCAAGCGCGGTAATGGCCGCCGTCATCGCGCGCGTCGGATCGAGCGGCTCAGGCGACATCACCTCGTCCATGCGGTCGTAGAAATCCTCGGCGCCGAGTTGCGTTTGCTCCAGCGAAAAATCGCCATACTCCGGGTTCTTGGCGATTTCCGAATTGGTGAGCGCCCGCAACGCGCCGCTCTCCCGCACCACCGGCCGAAAGCGCTTGAAACCGGGGCTGCCGAGCGTCGCTTCGTTGGCGAACAGGAAATTGCCGCGCCAGAACCGCTTGCGGGTGACGGTGCCATCCGGCTCGGCGTCGACCGCAAGAAAGACGCCCGCCGCGTCCGCCGACTGCGGAACGCGCTGCACGAGCATCATGACGTGCCCATAGGGATCGGCGTAGGCGGTTCCGGGACGCAGGGTCTCCTGCGTGAGCGGGATGGTGTAAAAATCGCTCTTGTCGCTGTTTGCCGAGGCGCGCACCGATCCCGAATGAACGACGTCGCCCACGGCCCGAAAATAGCCGGCGACGCCCGCCGGCCGTTTCGGGGCAGGCGGTTTCGCGGGCGCGGCCGTCGGAGCGGGCGCGCCGGGCTGGGCTTGCTGAGGCTGTGAGAACAACTGCTGCAAGATATTGGTTGGCGCCGCGGCGGGCGCGGACGCCGGCGGGGCGGCGGCCGACGCCGTAACTTGCTCGGGCGGCGGCGCTGGCCGGGTCACTTCGGGGTGCAGAATATCGTACCGCTCATTGCATCGGGGCGCCGCGCCGCCGGCCCCGCGCGAGCAATTCGAATAGGCGAACGGCAGGCCCATCTTGAAGGCGAAATAGGCGCGCAGGAAGTAGACGAAATCCGCGCAGTCGGGCTTCAGCGACAGGGTGAGGCTGTCTTCGCCGGTTCCGAGATGATTGAACAGCACATTGCGCGACGGATTGCGCAGCACCTCGTGCCACGTCTTCCAAGACTGTTCCGCGTCGAGCGGCGCGTCGAACAGCTTGGCGATCCACGCCGAATAGAGATTTTCGGTCGCGCGGTCCCATTTGCCGCGCAGCGCCCAGACGGCGCCTTCCGTCGCGCGCGATACAGATGACTTGCGCGCGCCGACCTCGATTTCCCTCGTCATCGCGCCGCAGGGGGACGAAGCGGCGTCGGCCGAAAGCGTCGCGCGCCACGCGCCGGCGGCCGGCGACGCGACCTCGGCGAACCAGACATAGGGCGGCCCGCCCCGCAGCTGGCGCGATTTCGCCGCCACGCTTCCATCGGGTCCAATCAGCAAAAGTTCGCCGTCGACCGGTTTTTCCGCGGCGACGAGAACGCGCAAGGGCGCGCCCTTCCAGGGCGCCGCCGGCGACGCCAATACCGCGACTTCGGCCGCGTCTTCGCAGGCGCCGGATGCAGCCTGGGCCCGGGCTGCCGACAATGGAAAAAGGAAGGCGGCAAAAGCGCCTGCGACAGGCAGGAATGCAGCGAATCGGCGCGCTCGAAGCATGTTGATCCCCCCGTTGGACCACTCTCACGATTCGTTTCCGTCAGAGAGTGATTTCCAGGTTATGAAGTTGGCGGCATTCAGTCAGCGGACGCAAGAACCGGCTTTGCCTAACTTCCGGCGTTTCGGCGACCGCAGAAGCTGCATCGGCATTCCTCTGGCCGTACCGATTTTCACGCTGGACGCATCGCGTGACGGCATAGGCGCGTCGGCGTTCAACTTCGAATGATTTGAGCCGGCGGACGTGGCGATTTAAAGGACGACGCTCACCGTGGGTTTTCCTGGGTTCCGCAACTATGTAACGAATTGATTTTATTGGCTGGGGGACCTGGATTCGAACCAAGATTAACGGAGTCAGAGTCCGCTGTTCTACCGTTGAACTATCCCCCAAGGGCGCGGCGTAGCGCTTGCGCGAACCGCTGGTGACTTAGAGAGCGCCGCTGACGGTGTCAACAGCCGGAAGTCAATGGCAATCTGTGGCGCCGGCGCGGGATCCGACGTCATGACGCGCCTCTCGCCGGGGCTTCTTACCGCAGCGCGTCAAGCTGGATGCGCCGCCCTGCTCCGCCTTGGAACTCTTGCGGGCGGCGCGACGATCCGGCATGAAGGGAATTTACGCCAGCTTCGTGGCGTTTCGATCATCGTCGTTTCACAATCGGCGATGCGGCGCGGAGCGAGGGGAGCGGGACGACACGGAGCGGCTTCACGGAATGGATCGAGTGAGGGAGACCGGCCCACCCTCGACGGCGTCGGCGCAGGCTGCGCGCGAGCTCCAGATTGGCGCTGGCGTCACGCCCGAAGCTTTCCGCGCGCGCCAAACCTACGCCGCGCTCGACCTTGGCACCAACAATTGCCGGCTCCTGATCGCCCGCCCCGAGCGCCGGCCGCGACGGCGCAATCACGACTGCCTGCGCATCGTCGACGCCTTTTCGCGCATCGTACGGCTCGGCGAGGGCCTCGGCAAAGCGGGCAGAATAAGTGAGGACGCGATTCAGCGCACCATTGCCGCGCTCGAAATCTGCCGTGACAAAATGGACGCGCGCGGCGTCACCCGCGCGCGGCTCGTCGCCACCCAGGCGTGCCGCAGCGCGGCGAACGGCGACGAATTCGTCGAGCGGGTGCGCGAACGCACCGGGCTGCGCCTCGACATCATCGACCGCGAAACCGAAGCGCGCTTCGCCGCCCGCGGCTGCGGCGCGCTCGCCGATCCCGCCGCCGAAAGCGTGTTGCTCTTCGACATCGGCGGCGGCTCCACCGAACTCGTCTGGCTCGCCCGCGACCGGCGCGGCGAAAATGGCGCCGACGCCTTTCGCGCTTGGACGTCGCTCGAATTGGGCGTGGTGACGCTGGCGGAGCATTTCGGCGGCCGCAGCGTTTCGGCCGAGACATTCGCGGCGATGTCACAGCAGGCGCGCGAAAGTCTTGCGGCCTTCGCGCAGCGGATGGCGAATGAGCGGCGCTGTCCACGCTTCCATCTTCTCGGCACGTCGGGCACCGTCACCACACTGGCCGGCGTTCATCTCGAACTTGAACGCTATGACCGCTGGCGCGTCGACGGCCTGTGGATGAGCGACGAAGACGCGAGCCGGGCGATCATGCGGCTGCGGGCGATGAATTTCGAGGAGCGCGTCGCCAATGGCTGCATCGGGCCGCAGCGGGCCGATCTCGTCCTCGCCGGCTGCGCGATTTTCGAGGCGATTCGGGCGCTCTTCCCGGCGCAGCGGACCCGCATCGCCGATCGGGGGTTGCGGGAAGGCATGCTGCTCGAGCTGATGGAGGCCGACGGGGCGCTGACGCGCAGCATTTGACGGCGCGACGATTGGACGCCAAGGATCAGCGGGAAAGTTTGCGGCGAATTCCGACGCCCCGGGGGAGGGATGACCGACTCAATGGCTGAGGCGCGCCAGCATGGCGCCTGCAGCGAGACCTGGCGATGAGCGGCCCCGGATTGTATCGGCCCTGCGTCGGCGTCCTGCTGCTCAATGCGCAGGGCCTCGCCTTCATCGGGCGGCGGCGCGCCAAGGGCGCCCACGACAGAACCCGCCCGCCCCATCTTTGGCAGATGCCGCAAGGCGGCATCGACGAGGGCGAAACGCCCTATGAAGCGGCGCTGCGCGAACTCTATGAAGAGACGAACGTATCGAGCGCCGCCCTGCTCGCCGAAGCGCCGGACTGGCTGCGTTACGACCTCCCCAAAGGCTCCGGCAACCGCTGGAGCGGCAAATATGTCGGCCAGGTCCAGCGATGGTTCGCGCTGCGTTTCACCGGCGAGGACAGTGAGATTGACATTCACGCGCCGGGCGGCGGCGCGCACAAGCCCGAATTCGACGCCTGGCGCTGGGAGGAGCTGTCGGCGCTTCCGGAACTGATCGTGCCGTTCAAGCGGACGGTCTATGAGCAGGTGGTGAAGGAATTCGCGACCCTTGTCGGGACGCGCTAAGCCGACCGCACGAGCCGCGCGGCGAAGAAGCCGTCGATGCCGGCAAGGCGCGGATTTTCGTTCGGCCAGTAGTGCGGCAAGGTGCGCAGATCGCCGTCACGGTTGATGAATTCTTCAGGCGCGCCTTCGCCGGCTTCGATCGGCGTTCGGCGGAAATCCGGATTGCGGCGCAAGAAGGCGGCGATCTGCTGTTCGCCCTCTTCCGGCTCCAGGGAGCAGGTGCAGTAGACGATGCGCCCGCCGGCGCGCGTCAGCAGCGCGGCGCGGTTGAGCAGCTTGGTCTGCACGCCCGCGAGCGTTTCAATGTCGCCCGGCTTCTTGGTCCAGGGAACGTCGGGATGGCGCCGGATCGTTCCGGTCGCCGAACAGGGCGCGTCGATCAAAATCGCGTCGAAAGGCTGCGCCTGAAAGGCGGCGGCGTCGCCGACCGCGACTTCGGCGTGCAAGCGCAGCCGCGCGAGATTGGCGGCGAGCAGCTTCAGGCGCTCCGCCGAACGGTCGAGCGCGACGACATGCGCGCGGGCGAGCGCCATTTGCGCCGTCTTGCCGCCCGGCGCGGCGCACATGTCGAGCAGGCGCTCATCTGGCTTTGGCGCGAGCAGTCGAACCGGCAGGGCGGCGGCCGCGTCCTGCACCCACCATTCGCCGTCGTCGTAACCCGGGAGTTCGACGATCGGCGTATGCCCGCGCAGCCGCACCGAGCCTGTCGGCAGCGCGACGCCATCCAGCCGTTGCGCCCACCCTTCCGAATCGTCCTTCACCGAAAGGTCGAGCGGCGGCTCAAGCATATGCATGGCGGCGATCGCGCGCGCCGTTTCCTCGCCGTAATGCTTGCGCCATCGCTGCATCAGCCATGCCGGCGCGTCATGTTCGCCGCTGGCGGCGATCTCCAGGAATTCCTCGCGGCGTCGCGCGAGATTGCGCAGCACGCCATTGACAAGGCCGCCGAAAGCGGCGGTCTTCGGTTCAAGGCGCACGGCGCGCACGGCGAGATCGACGGCGGCGTGATCGGCGGCGTCGAGAAACAGGATCTGCGCGGCGGCGGCGATGAGCAAGAATTCAAGGCGCGCGGCTTGACGCGGCAGCCCTTTTTCGAGGAGTTCGCCGAGCGCGTAGCGGATGACGCCCAATCGTCGCAACGCGACCGTGACGATCGAGCGCGTGAGCGCCACGTCGCGCGCCTCGAGCCCGGACAGTCGGCAGGGAACGGCGTTCGCCGCGAAACATTCGTCGAGTCGGTGGCCGCCCTGCACGATGTCGCCAATGATGTTGGCGGCCGCGAGTCGCGACGGCAGTCCGGGAATCTTCGCCGCTTCCGCCTCCCGCGCCGCCTCGGCGGGCACGAAGCCCTGACGCGACCCTTGACGCGCCGGCGCGCGCGGCGATTTGGCCCGAGTGGAAAATGATCTACTGTCGCTGTCCGCCAAACGGCCTCTCCCTTAGCGAATCATAGCACAATAGGAGTCGCGACGGGCGACGAATGCATGGAGAAGGGACCGTGTCGAAATCGGAAGTCCCAGCAAGTTCGAAAGAGCGCCGCGCGGCGTTAGCGCCAGCTGCGCAGCGCGCCTTGGCGGAAGCGGCGGCGCGCCGCCGCGAGGCCGCGCGACGTCCTGCGCCGCCTGAGGAGCTTGGCGGGCGCGGCGGACCTGACCCCGCGCGTTACGGCGACTGGGAAGTTAACGGAATCGCGAGCGATTTTTAATTCGTCCGCGCGGGCGCGTCTTCTGGGGATCATCGACATGAGAAAACCTTGCCTACGCTCCAGCCTGTTGCTTTGCCTGATGTGCTTCGTCGCGCAATTCGAACCGTCGCAAGCGCAAAGCCTCGATCTCGCGTCGAGCAAGGTCGTCGATCTCAGCCACGCCTTCAACGCAGAAACCATCTATTGGCCGACCTCGCCGTCGGGCTTCGAACTCAAGGTTCTGCACAAGGGGCCGACGACGGCGGGCTTCTTCTATTACGCCAACGCCTTTTGTTCGCCCGAGCACGGCGGCACCCATCTCGACGCGCCGATGCATTTCGCCGAAGGCCGCTGGACAAACTCCGATATTCCCGCCGAACGCTTCGTCGGCCCGGCGATCGTGATCGATGTATCGGCTAAAGCGGCGGCGAATCCGGACTATATCTTGACGGTCGAAGACATTTCCGCCTTTGAGGCGGCAAATGGCCGCATTCCAGACAAGGCCATCGTGCTGCTGCGCACCGGCTGGAGTTCGCGCTGGCCCGACAAGAAGGCGTATCTGGGCGACGATACGCCGGGCGACGCGACCCATCTGCATTTCCCGTCCTTTGGTCCGGACGCCGCCGCCTGGCTCGCCAAGGAACGCCGCCCGAATTTCATCGGCGTCGACACGGCGAGCGTCGACAACGGACCGTCGCAGGACTTTCAGGTGCACAGGATCATCGGCGCCGCGAATATCGGCGGTCTCGAGAATCTCACCAACCTCGACCAGCTGCCGCCGACCGGCGCGATCGTCATCGCCCTGCCGATGAAGATCGAAAAAGGCTCGGGCGGCCCGGCGCGGATTATCGCTCTGACGCCGCGGTAGGCCGCGCGTCAGTCCACCCCCTTCGCGCGCAGGAAGGCGAGCGCCTTATCCCAGGCGTCCCTGGCGGGACCAGACCGATAATTCTCGCGATAATCGGCGAAGAAGGCGTGCGGCGCGCCTTCGTAGACGACGAACTCGGCGGGAGCCCGCGCCTTCTTCAGGCGTTCGCGCATCGCCTCGACAAGTTCGACGGGAATGCTCGGATCGGCACCGCCATAGAGGGCGAGCGTCGGCGTCTTAAGCTCATCGGCGACGTCGATCGGCCAGCGCGGCTGCTCGGGCGTATGCGGCCCGTCGAGCCGGCCGTACCAGGGAATGCAGGCGCGCAGGCGCGGATTATGGACCGCATAGAGCCAGGCGATGCGCCCACCCCAGCAGAATCCGGTGATCGCCGCGCGTCCGGCGTCGCCGCCGCGCGTCGCGGCGAAGGCGAGCGCCTGATCGAACGCCGCCATGGTCTCGGCGTCGGGAACCCTGGCGACGATGGCGCGAATCGCCTCTATGTCGGGCGCATTTTGCGGGTCGCCATAGCGGATGAGGTAGTCGGGCGCGATGGCGACAAAGCCGAGCTTGGCGAAACGTCGCACGATATCGCGGATATGTTCGTGCAGGCCGAAGATTTCCTGCGCCACCAGAACAATCGGAAAATCCGCGCCGCTCCTGGGGCGCGCGAAATAGGCCGGCGCGCCGTCCGGCAGTCTCGTCATGCCCGCCTCGAGCCCCTGCGCGTCCGTGACAATGACGCTTGGCGAAGGCGCGCCCGCCGCCTGGGCGAACCGGCCGGGATCGGTCGAAGACGAGGACATGGAGCCTCCCGAGAAGCTGACATTGAGAATAGCCCTGAAAGCGACGCGCGTCCTCCGCCAGCTTAACCGCCAACTTTGCGCAGCGGCGGCGACTTCTCATTGTGCGCGAAACCGCGTATATCGCCGCACCGTATCGGCTGAGCCCGCCGACGGAGAAGAACCATTGCGCCTCTCCATGCTCGGCCTGAGCGAGCGCCTACCTACAGCGTCGACGATAGGCGCGGCGGGTCCTTTCAAAGGAAATGTCCCATGACGCAGCGATCCGACGCCGGCCCTGCCTCCGGCGGCGATGGGCAAGCTCACGCCCATCACGGATCCGAGCGTACGCGCGCCGGATTCGCCGGGCTCATCATCGGCTCGATCGGGGTCGTTTACGGCGACATCGGCACCAGCCCGCTCTATGCCTTGCGCGAATCGCTCGCGCATCAGGTCGAGCATGACGCTCTGACCGAGGAGTCGGTCATCGGCGCGATTTCGCTTCTGATTTTCGCGCTCGTTTTCACCGTGACGATCAAATACGTCATCTTCGTCTTGCGCGCGGACAACCGCGGCGAGGGCGGCATCCTTTCGCTGATGGCCTTGGCGCAGACCGCCATGGGCCGTCGCACGAAAGTCGCCTTCATGCTCGGCGTCGGCGGCGCGGCGCTCTTCGCCGGCGAAGCCATCATCACCCCGGCGATTTCGGTGATGTCGGCGATCGAAGGCCTCGAACTCGTCACGCACCGCTTCAGCGAATTCGTTCTGCCGATCACCATTTTCATTCTCGTCACTTTGTTCTGGGTGCAAAGTCACGGAACGGCGCGCGTGGCGGCTTTTTTCGGGCCGATCATGATCGCTTTTTTTCTCAGCATTGGCGTGCTCGGCGCGATGCATATTCCCGAAGCGCCGCAGGTGCTGCGCAGTTTCGATCCGCGCCAGGGCATCGCCTTTCTGGTGACGCACGGCTGGCTCGGCTTTGCGGTGCTCGGCTCGGTTTTTCTTGCAGTGACCGGCGTTGAGGCGCTTTACGCCGACATGGGTCATTTCGGCCGCGGGCCGATCAGGACCGCCTGGCTCGGCTTCGTGCTGCCGGCGCTGCTGCTCAACTACCTCGGCCAGGGAGCGCTCGTACTGTCGCGCCCTGAAGCGGTCGGCAATCCGTTCTTCCTGCTGGCGCCGGAATGGGCGCTGCTGCCCCTGGTGATCCTGTCGACGCTGGCGACGACAATCGCCGCGCAGGCGGTCATCACCGGGGCTTTCTCGCTGTCGCGGCAAGCCATTCAGCTCGGCCTCATCCCGCGCCTCGAGGTCACGCATACGTCCGCCTCGCAGGAAGGCCAGATTTATATCGGCCGGATCAACCGGCTGTTGCTCATCGGCGTGCTGCTGCTCGTCATCGCCTTTAAGAGTTCGTCGGCGCTCGCCTCCGCCTATGGCATCGCGGTCACCGGCACCATGGTGCTGTCGACGTCGCTCCTGTTCATCGTCGCCTGGCGCAAATGGGGCTGGCCGTTGTTCGTGTCGATCCTTTTCGCCGCTTCCTTCCTCGTCGTCGAATTCGCCTTTCTCACCGCCAATCTGATGAAGGTCAAAGACGGCGGCTGGGTGCCGCTGGCGCTCGGCGGCTGCGTCATGATCATCATGTGGACATGGACGCGCGGCACGCGTCTTCTCGCCGAGAAAACCCATCGCGATTCGATCCCGATGATGGAATTGATCGCGATGCTGCATAAGTCGAAGCCGACGCGCGTGCCGGGCACGGCGGTCTTTCTGACCAGCGATCCTGCTGTCGCGCCAACCGCGCTGATGCATAATCTCAAGCACAACAAGGTTCTGCACGAGCGGGTGCTGGTGATCTGCGTGAAGACCGAGGACCGGCCGCGCGTCGCGCCGGGCAAGCGCTTTGAAATCGATAAGCTCTCCGACGACTTCTACCGCTCGACGCTGCATTACGGCTTCATGGAAAGTCCGCGCGTTCCGGCCGCGCTCGCCGCCATGCGCAAGGCGGGGTTCAAATATGACATCATGACCACGAGCTTCTTCCTGGGCCGGCGCTCGATCAAGGAAAGCCCCTCCTCCGAAATGCCCGTCTGGCAGGACAAGCTCTATGTCGCGCTCACCCGACAGGCCGCCAACGCCACGGACTTCTTCTCAATCCCCTCCGACCGCGTCGTGGAATTGGGCGCGCAAGTGACGATTTAGCGCGCGCAAAAACAGTGGACGGGACGGCGCCCAGGCCCTAAGCAACGGCGGCCCGCACGCCCCGCGAATAGCTTGAAATCCTCTTAAGGCTGGTCGAGCGGCCTGGAGAGGAATAACCGCGTTACCAAGGACTTTTCTCGCTTATGCCCACCCGCATCGACGACCGTTTCGCCGCCCTCAAGAAGGACGGGCGCGCCGCCCTGGTGACCTTCGTGATGGCGGGCGACCCTGATCTCGCGACGTCGCTCGACATTTTGAAAGGGCTGCCCGGCGCCGGCGCGGACGTGATCGAGGTCGGCATGCCCTTCACCGACCCGATGGCGGACGGCCCGGCGATCCAGGCGGCGGGTCTGCGGGCGCTCAAGGCCGGCACGACGCTCAAGAAGACCCTGAAGCTCGTCGCCGATTTTCGCGCCGGCGACGACGCCACGCCCATCGTGCTGATGGGCTACTACAATCCGATCTATGTTTACGGCGTCGACGCCTTCCTGCGCGACGCCCGGGCCGCCGGCGTCGACGGGCTCATCGTCGTGGACCTGCCGCCCGAGGAGGACGCCGAGCTCTGTGTTCCCGCCCGCAGCGCGGGGTTGAACTTCATTCGCCTCGCGACGCCGACCACCGACGACAGGCGGCTGCCCAAGGTGCTCGAAAACACCAGCGGCTTCGTCTATTATGTCTCGCTGACCGGCATCACCGGCGCGGCGCTTGCGGACTATGCCGGCGTCAGTCAGGCGGTCGCGCGCATCAAGCGGCACACGGCGCTGCCGATCGCCGTCGGCTTTGGCGTCAAGAATGCGGAAAACGCCGCCGAAATCGCCCGCAACGCCGACGGCGTCGTCGTCGGAACGGCGCTGGTTGACGCGCTCAAGTCTTCGCTCGATGCGGAAGGCCAGGCCGGACCTTCGAGCGTCAGCGCGGTGACCGGGCTGGTCGCGTCGATTTCGCAAGGCGTGCGCGGCGCCCGTCCCAAACGCGGCGGCGTGATGAGCTGGCTGACGAGGCTCGTATCATGAATTGGTATTCCAACGTCGTCCCGCCCAAGATCAAGGCGCTGATCAAGCGTGAGGCGCCCGAGAATCTCTGGGTGAAATGCCCCGAAAGCGGACAGCTCGTCTTCCATAAGGACATCGAGGCGAATCTCTATGTCGTGCCCGGTTCCGGCTATCACATGCGCTGCCCGATCGGGACCCGGCTCGCGAGTCTGTTCGACGGCGGCGAGTGCGAATTGCTGGCGACGCCGGAAGCGCCGCTCGATCCGCTGAAGTTTCGCGACATCAAGCGCTATGTCGACAAGCTGAAGGAATACAGGGTCAAGACCGGCATGGCCGATGCCGTGGTTCTCGCCTTCGGAAATCTTGAAGGCGCGCCTGTCACCGTCGCCGTTCAGGATTTTGAGTTCCTCGGCGGCTCGCTCGGCATGGCGGCGGGCGAGGCGATCGTCGCCGGCTGCGAACATGCGCTCGCCAAGCGCTCGCCCTTCATCATCTTCACCGCGTCGGGCGGCGCGCGCATGCAGGAAGGGATGTTCTCGCTCATGCAGATGCCGCGCACGACCATCGCGGTGCAGCGGCTGCGTGAAGCCCGCCTGCCCTATATCGTGGTGCTGACCAATCCGACGACGGGCGGCGTGACCGCGTCCTACGCCATGCTCGGCGACGTGCAGATCGCCGAGCCCGGCGCGATCATCGGCTTCGCCGGCGCCCGCGTCATTGAGCAGACGATCCGCGAGAAGCTTCCCGAAGGATTCCAGCGCGCCGAATATTTGCGCGACCACGGCATGGTCGACATGGTGGTGCCGCGTCAGGAGATGCGCGAGACTCTGGCGCGCCTGTGCGGTCTCCTGACCAAATCGCCGCCGCGCCGCGCCGCCGCCTGACGATACGAGGACGCGGCCGCAATGGATCAGCACGACGCGATCCTCTCGCGACTGCTCACGCTCCATCCCAAGAAGATCGATCTGTCGCTCGGGCGCACGGAGCGCCTGCTCGCCGCGCTCGGACGCCCCGACCTCCGACTGCCGCCGGTCATCCACGTCGCCGGCACCAACGGCAAAGGTTCGACCATCGCCTTTCTGCGCGCGATGCTCGAAGCCGCCGGCAAGCGCGTGCATGTCTATACGTCGCCCCATCTGCTTCGCTTCAATGAGCGCATCCGGCTTGGCGCGGCGGGCGGCGGCAAGCTCGTCGACGACGCGCAGCTGAACGCGGCGCTGGAGCGCTGCGAACAGGCCAATGCGGGGCAGCCGATCACCTTTTTCGAGATCACGACGGCGGCGGCCTTTTTGCTCTTCGCCGAAGCGCCGGCCGACTGGCTGCTGCTCGAGACTGGGCTTGGCGGGCGCTATGACGCGACCAATGTCGTCGCTCAGCCAAAATGCGCGATCATCACCTCGATCTCGCTCGACCACCTCGAATTTCTCGGCGACACAGTCGAAAAGATCGCCCATGAGAAGGCCGGCATCATGAAGAAGGGCGCGCCGGCGATCATCGGCTTCCAGTTGGAGCCAGTCGCCAGGTCGCTGGAGCGGGAGGCGCGGCGCGTGGGCGCGACGCCGCTCATCGCCGGACGGGACTTTCACATCTCCAATGAGAATGGCCGCCTCGTCTATGAGGACGAGCGCGGTCTGCTCGATCTGCCGCTGCCGCGTCTCGCCGGACGCCATCAGCATGAAAACGCCGCAGGCGCCATCGCCGCGCTGCGCGCCGTCGCGCCGGACATTCCAACGGCTTCGATCGAGGCCGGGCTCACGCGCGCCGAATGGCCGGCGCGACTGCAACGGCTCATCCGCGGCCGCATCGTCGATCTCGCGCCGCCGGGCGCCGAAGTGTGGCTCGACGGCGGCCATAATGAGGATGGCGGCCGCGTCCTCGCCGAGGCGATGGCCGAGTTTCACGACAAGTCGCCGCGTCCGCTGGCGCTGATCTGCGGCGCGCAGACGACCAAGGACGTTCGCGCGCTGTTGAAACATTTCGTCGGACTGGCGCGCGAGGTCGTCGCCGTTCCGGTGGAGGGCGAGCATAAGAGCTGGCCGCCGGACGAAGTTGCGGCGCTGGCGCGGGCCGAAGGCATTCCCGCCGCCGCCGCAGGGGGCGCCGAAGAGGCGTTAGCCCTTCTCTCGACGCGCAGCTTCGACGCGCCGCCGCGCGTGCTGATCGCCGGATCGCTCTATCTCGCCGCAGGCGTGCTGGCGCTCAACGGCTCGGTCGTCGAATAAGCCGCGCCCGCGAGCGCTTCGTCCGACACCCGACACTGCCAAGCGCGCCGACTCTCACGCTTTCGCAAGCACTTCGACAAGTTTGCGGGCCGCCGGACCGGAGGACGCCGGATTCTGGCCGGTGATCAACTGTCCGTCCCGGACGACATGCGGCGCCCAGTCGGCCGCCTTGGAGAAGCGCCCGCCCTTTGCCTGAAGCTCGTCCTCGACAAGGAACGGAACGATATGGGTAAGGCCAACCGCCTCCTCCTCGCTATTGGTGAAGCCGGTCACCGTCTTGCCCGCGACCAGCGGCCGGCCGTCTGGACCCTCGACATGGCGCAGCACGCCCGGCGCATGGCAGACGAGCGCGATGGGCTTACCGGCGCCGACGAAGGATTCGATCAGTCTGATCGAATCCGGGTCCTCGGCGAGGTCCCACATCGGCCCATGGCCGCCAGGGTAGAAGACCGTGTCGAAATCCTGCTGACGGACGCTGTCGAGCCGCGCCGTGTTAGCGAGGCGCGCCTTGGCCGCCTCGTCTGCTTGGAACCGGCGGGTGAGATCGGTCTGAAATTCGGGTTCACTGCTCTTTGGGTCGAGCGGCGGCTGACCGCCCTTGGGCGACGCCAGCGTGATCTCGGCCCCGGCGTCGAGAAAGACGTAATAGGGCGCGGCGAGCTCTTCCAGCCAGAAGCCTGTCTTTCGGCCGGTGTCGCCGAGCTTGTCGTGCGAGGTGAGAACGATGAGGATTTTCACGGATTTCTCCTATTTGGGGAGCATGTTCACATGCTTGGGGTTGCGAAAAAATGACGCGATCGTCCGGCGGCGCCCGGCGCGAGCAGGAGGGCAGGCGCGCGAGGCCACTTGGATTCGAGAAAGATTTGCTCCACAAGCGCGCGGAAGCGCGTTGCGCTAAGGCCGGAGCACAGTGAATGACCTTGATGCTGGCGAGCGTTCTCTCCCGCAATGAGGCGGAAATCGCCCTCGCGCGCGGCGCCGACATCATCGACTGCAAGGCCCCCTCGCGCGGCGCGCTCGGCGCTCTGCCGCTGGAGAAGGTCGCCGAGATTGTCGCCTTCGTCGACGGCCGCCGGCCGGTCAGCGCCGTGGTCGAGCTTCCCCATGACGTCGCGCATGCGCGGCGCGACTTTGAGGAGGTCGTGGCCGCGGGCGTCGACTATGTGAAATTCGCGCTGCCGGCGACGCCCGACGCCGTCGAGATCATCGACGCGCTGGCGCCGCTGACCGCGAGAACGCGGCTCGTCGCCGTTCTCTTCGCCGATCTCGGGCCGGAATTCGACATTCTCGAGCCGCTGGCCGGCGCCGGCTTTCACGGCGCAATGCTCGACACGGCGCATAAGGGGAAAGGCCGGCTGCTCGACTTTATGAGCGTCGGCGCGCTGTCCGAATTCGTCGCCCGCTGCCGCAATCTCGGTCTCGCCTCCGGTCTGGCCGGCGCCTTGGAATCTCCCGACGTGCCGCGCCTACTCGTCGCCGGCGCCGACGTGCTCGGTTTTCGCGGCGCGCTCTGTCTGCACGGCGAGCGCCGCGCCGCGATCGACGCAAGCGCCACGACGCTGATCCGCGATCTGATCCCCTTGGCCCGAGACGCGCAGGTCGGTTTTCACGCCGAATGGGCGTTCCTCGGCCGCGGCTATATCGAACCGCCGGGCGCCAACGACACGGATTGCGTCTTCCTCAAGGATTATGTCGCGCCGGTCGAGATCGGCGCTTACGCCCATGAGCACGGCCATACGCAGCGCGTGCGCTTCAACGTCGAAGTCGACGTGACGCGCATCAACGGCTCCGACGACATGCGCTCGATCTTTTCCTATGACGTGATCATGGACGCGATCAAAATGATCCTCGCCGGCGGCCATATCGAACTTGTCGAGACGATCGCCGAGCGCCTCGCCGAAAGCGTGCTGCTGCATGAGCGGGTGCGGTCGGTGACCGTGCAGGTCGAAAAGCTCGACGTTGCGCCGGGCGCCGTCGGCGTGAGGATCAGGCGGGCCCGCGCCCATGAAGAGGCGCGTCGGCTGCAGCCGGCGCCGATGCGCATCGATGCCGTCAAATAGCGCGCCTCTCGTCGTCAAACTTGGCGGCAGCCTGCATGGCTCGCCGGCGCTCGCCGATTGGCTCGCGGCGCTGGAGCGCTGTCGTCCGCCATTGACGATCGTTCCCGGCGGCGGACCTTTCGCCGACGCGGTGCGCGCCGCGCAGAAGGCGATGCGCTACGACGACGAGACCGCCCACGCCATGGCGGTTCTGGCGATGGAGCAATACGCCTTGGCGCTCGCGAGCCGCGCGCCTGCGCTGGAACTCGCCGCCTCGCTTGCCGCGATCGAAGCGGCGCATGCGCGCGGACGTATCGCCCTCTGGCGCGCAGGCGCGATGGTCGCCGACGCCCAAGACATCGCGCCCGGCTGGGACGTGACCTCCGACAGTCTTGCCGCCTGGCTTGCAAAGAAATCCGGCGCCAGGGCGCTGCTGCTGATCAAGAGCGTCGATGTCGGCGACGGCGCGCCGCTGAGCGAGCTGATCCGCAAAGGCGTTGTCGATCCGGCGCTTCCGGATTATCTCGATGGGACGCCGCTCTTCATCGCCGGCCCTTCGTCTCTCCCGCACGCCGCGGCGCGGCCATCGCAAATTTTCCAACCCGGAAGTCCGCCTAATGACAAAAAAGAAAGTCGTCACGCCGCGCTGGGGTTGGGCGCTCACCGGATCGGGCCATTTCTTCACTGAATGTCTCGACATGATCCGCTCGCTCGATCACGTCGATCTCTTCGTCAGCAAGGCGGCGGCCGAGGTCGTGCGCATGTATAAGCACGATCTGGCGCTGCCCGAGACGGTGCGCATCTTCAAGGACACGACGGCGAGCGCCGCGCCGGTCGGAAATTTCTACTATAATTTCTACCACACGCTGGTGCTGGCGCCGGCGACCTCGAACACGGTGGCGAAATGCGTCGTCGGCATTTCCGACAATCTCGCCACGAATGTCTTTGCCCAGGCCGGAAAATGCCGCGTGCCGACGATTGTCTTCGCCTGCGACACCGCGCCGGAACTTGAAACGCGCGCGCCAAAGGGCATGGTGATGGTCTATCCGCGCCGGGTCGATCTGCAGAACACCGACGCGCTCAAATCCTTCGAAGCGACGCAGGTGGTCGAGAGCCTTGCGGCGCTGCAGGAGGCGGTGGAGCGCCGCCGCCGCGAAGTCGAGCCGCAACCTTAAACGAAAGCTCCGCATGAGCGAGCGCCTGCTGTTCTTGACCGGCCACCTCGCCTTGCCGCGACTGGAGCGCATGGTCGCGAGCTTCGGCGAAGCGGCGCGGGACTGGCGCATACACGACATCGGCGTGAAGGTCGCGGCGCTGATGACGCAGGAAATCATTGGGCGGCGCCTGCCCCGGCCGGTGCAAGCGGATCGCGTGATCCTGCCCGGCCGCTGCCGCGCCGATCTTACCGCGCTCAGCACGGATTTCGGCGTCGCCTTCGAGCGGGGACCAGAAGAGATCGCCGATCTTCCCGCCTATCTCGGCCGCGGCGGCGCGGCGCCGGATCTGTCGCGCTACGACATGCGGATATTCGCCGAGATCGTCGACGCGTCGAAAATGAGCGTCGCGGATATCCTGCTCAAATCGCGCGAACTCGTCGCCAATGGCGCCGACGTCATCGATCTCGGCTGTCTGCCCGACACGCCTTTCGCTCATCTCGAGGAAACGATTGCGACGATGAAGGCCGCGGGCCTGAAGGTCAGCGTCGATTCGGCCGATGTCGGCGAACTCAAACGCGCGGCGAAAGCCGGCGTCGACCACCTTCTCAGCCTCGATGAAGAGACGCTGTCGATCCTGCCGGACGGATCGCCGATCGTTCCGGTCCTGACGCCTCGCCCGCATGGCGATCTCGACTCGCTGCAACGCGCCGCGCGGCGCGCGCGCGAGCGCGGGATCGGCGCCATTCTCGATCCGATTCTCGATCCGATTCATTTCGGCTTCGCCGCATCGATCGCCCGCTACGTCGAGCTTCGCGCCCGCGAGCCAGACGCCGAAATCATGATGGGCACGGGCAATCTCACCGAGCTGACCGACGCCGATTCCGCCGGCGTGACCGCAGCGATGCTCGGCATATGTTCAGAGCTCGATATCCGCCATCTGCTCACGGTTCAGGTTTCGCCCCATACGCGGCGCACGCTGCAGGAACATGATGCGGCGCGGCGACTGATGTTTGCGGCGCGCGCGGATCGCGCGCTGCCGAAAGGCTACAGCGACGCCCTGCTGCAGATCCACGACCGCAAGCCTTACGCGGCGACGCCCGAAGAGATCGCCGAGCTTGCGCGCGAACTGCGCGATACGAATTTCCGCATCGAGACGACGCGGGACGGCGTGCATATCTATGCGAAAGGCTTCCACCATGTCGCCGCCGACGCCATGGCGCTGTTTCCGCATCTTGCCGTCGAACATGACGGCGCCCACGCCTTTTACCTTGGCGCGGAATTGACGAAGGCCGAACTCGCCTACAGGCTTGGCAAGCGCTATCGTCAGGACGAGCCGCTCGACTTCGGCGTGGCGACGGACATCAACCAAGAAGACGCGACCCGCTTCAAGGAAATGGGCCACACCATGCGCAAGGCGGGCGAAGGACCTGCGAAAGATGCCTCTGATACATGAATGCGTCGTCACGACGCTGTCGCCGGAAGGGCGCCCGCATATCGCGCCGCTCGGATTGATCGAGGAAGATGACTATTGGATCGCCGCGCCGTTTCGTCCTTCGTCGACTCTGTTCAATCTCGCGCAACATCCGAAATTGACGGCGAGCTTCACCGATGACGCGCGGATTTTCGCCGGTCTTGTCGTTGGGCGCCGCAACTGGCCGCTGACCGACATCGAAGGCTGGCCCGCGCCGCGCCTTTCCGCCGCGCTGGCTCATGCCCAACTCGTTGTCATCCGCGTCGAGGAGCACGAATCGCGGCCGCGTTTCTTCTGCAGGGTGAAGCGCATCGAGTCGCATCGCCCGTTCCTGGGCATGAACCGCGCACGCGCAGCGGTGCTCGAAGCCGCGATTCTCGCGACCAGGCTCGACATGCTGTCACCCGAAAAGATCGAAAGCGAGATCGCTTATCTCCAAATCGCGATCGATAAGACCGCCGGCGAGGCCGAGCGCGAGGCCTGGGAGATGGTGATCGCGAAAATTGAGGGGTATAAGGACCGGGCGAAGATTCCGGTCACGCGTTAGCGCATGTGGGTTTGGCGTTCCTTTCGATTCGAAGGCGCCCGCCTTAGAGACGCGAGATGAAACGAATTGTGGCCGTGATGGCGGCTCTTCTTTGCGCGTCGCAGGCCGTTTGCGGCGACGCCCCAAAGAAGTCGCCGGTTTCTAAGAACTGGCTCGACAGCCTTACGATCGACGGATATTTGTCCGGAGGCGTCGCCATCAACTTCGCTCTCCCATACAACAAAATCAATTTCGGGCATCTTGATACGGATCGCGCCAACTGGCCCCAGTTCAATCAAGCGATTCTGAACGTCGAGCGGCCGACCGACAAGAAGGCGGCCGACCTGGACTTTGGGTTAGCCTTCATCGGAATGCTCGGCACGGACGCTCGTTACACTCAGTTCCTGGGCCAAACCGAATATCTCATTCACGACCGCACGCAGCTTTCGATCGTCGAGGCGAATCTTCAGGCCCATCTGCCGATCCTGACGAAGGGCGGCGTCGACGTCACTGTCGGCCAATTCACAAGCTACAACGGTTTCGAAATGCTCACCTCGAAGGACAATATTTTCTATACGCGCTCGCTTAGTTCGAATGCCGGCCCCTTCGTCGATACGGGCGTGATGTCGATCGTCCATGCAGCGGATTGGCTCGATCTTTACGCAGGCGTTGTCACCGGCGTCGACACATCGATCGGCTGGCCGGGCGACAACAACAATTCGCCTTCCATTCACGCCGGCTTTGGCCTGAACCTCTTGGACGGCGATCTGTCGATCCTCGCGATTACGCATTCCGGACCGGAAAATCCGAATTTGAAAGACCCTTTATTGGTCGGTTGGCCGGGCGGCGTCATCGGCGGCGTTCCTGCCGCTTGCGCCTGCAACCCGAACAACTCCTGGACCTTGTACAACAATCTGACCACGACCTGGAACGCGACGGAAAAGCTGAGCTTCGCGTCCGACATCACCTACTTTCGCGCGACCGCCTATAACCCTGTTTCGTTTTTCGGAACCACATTTGACGCGCTCAACGCTCTCCCTAACGGCTTTGGCTTAAATACTTCTCTCGTCCCGCAGCATCCTCGTGGCGCCAATGCATATGGGATCGCGCAATATGCGACATACAAGATCGACGATTCGATCAAACTCGGCGCGCGCGTCGAATATTGGCGCGACGACAAAAATTTCTTCGCCGCCGCCTATCCCGGTTATTTCGACAGCGTCAACTCCGAACATGGATTCCCTGCCCCCTCAGTGATCGTGCAGCCTCCGGGACAGGGAACAAGCTATCTTGCAATCACCGCCGGCGTCACCTTTTCACCAAAGCTGACAGCGTTCCCGTTATTTTCAGGACTGATCCTGAGACCCGAATTTCGATGGGAGTCAGCGGTGAATGATGCGGCGCCGTTCTTTGGACCGAACGGCCCCAAGCGCACGCAGGGTCTCTTCTCGATGGACGTGATCGCGCCTTTCACAATCCGATAATCAGCGCTAGATCACGCTGCGTTTAGGCGGAATCGCCTAAACGCAGATGACGTGATCGATTCCAAAAGTTTGGAGCGCGCTTTACGCGAAAAACCGGTTCCCACTTTTTCGCAGCGCGCTCTAAAGCAGCGCCAGCGCCGTAGCCGGCGCGCAAGTCGCCGCCTTCGCGGCCAAGGCCGGCGGCGCCGCGATCAGATCGGCGAAATCGACAAATGTCCGGCCTTGCGCTTGCGCTAAGCGCGCAGCAAGCGCGCGGCCGACGCCGGCGCCGACGATCGGCGTGTCGAATCCGACCGCATCGCGCGATTGGAGCAGCGCAATCTGATCTTCGATGGCGCGCAATTGCGCGCGCGCGAGAAATTCGGCAAGAGCGCGCCATTGCAAGTCGGACAATTCGGCGGCGTCGCGCCCGGCGAGACGCGCAAGCCGCGCCCGCGAAGCGGCGACCGTCTTGGCCCGCCCGTCGGCCGTCGGCGAAAGATCGGCGTCCGATTCTTCCTCTGAGATATCCCCAAGCACGCGCCGCACATCGGCCATCGACGCGAAGGCTTCATTGACGAGCGGCGTCCATCGTCCGGCGACCGGCGCGAGAGTCGCGTAAGCCTGAGGGGCGCCGCGCGAAAATCCGGCATAGGCGAGTTCGCCGCAGGCGAGGCGCTCGGCGTCGCTTGCGCCCAGCGCCGCGACGCGGCCGGCGCCGATCGGCGTCAGGTCCGTCGTGGTCGAGCCGATGTCGATGAACAGCGCATCGTCGCAGTGACGCGAGACGAGTTCGGCGGACGCGCGCCAATTGGCGGAGGCGATCGCATCGACGCTCCCGCCGATTTCGTCGCGCGTGATGAAGCCGCGTTCGCCCGCATAGAAAAGAACGTCGCCGACGCCGATTTCGCGCGCGGCGATCGCGGCGACCGCCACAACCCCGCGCGCCCGGCTCTCAAAAGCGTCGGAGAGTTCTGCGGTCATCGTCATGCGATGACGCTCGGCGTCGCCGACGACCGCGCGCGCCTCACGCAACGCCCGCTCGAGGCTGCCGACGCCTTCATGCGGCGCGCAGGCGCGTTGAACGATCGCCGTCAGGCGGCCGTTCTCGGCCCGCGCGGCCTTGACGTGGGCGCCGCCGATATCCCAGCCGATCGTTGCTGTCATACGCCCGCCGAAAGAAAAAGGGGAGCCGCGCGGCCCCCCTTCGATCTCGAAAACGTCGCGCGAACTTAGTTCGGCGCGAAGGGGTGCTTGGCTTCGTTGCGCTTGGCGACGACTTCCGAGGCCTTCGGCTCGCCCTTGACGGCGCGCGCGATCGCTTCCTTGGTCGCGGTGTAATTGTAATCCTGGATCTTCTTGTCGTCCGAAGCGTCCCAATGGATGAACACGCCGACCGAAATGAAAATGTCGTCGGCCTCGTCGATCGGGATCACGCCTTCGGCCACCGAATCCGCGACCGCCTTGGCGACGCCATGCTGCGCCGGGCCAAACATCTGCACCGCCTGCTTCGCGCCCTTGATCGTCACCTTGTTAAAAAGGATCGTGTTGGGCTTGCACAGAAGGTTCGGCGCGACCACCGCGAGCAGCGTCGTGAAGCCGTCCTTGTTGTTGACCAGCGCATTGGCGAAAGCGAGTTCGGCCGCCGAGCCGCGCGGACCCATGATCAGGTCGATATGCGCAACTTCATTGCCGTCGCCGACCAGCGACTCGCCGACCAGCATCTTGTTGATCACTGCCAT
>VGDY01000059.1 GCA_016869555.1 Alphaproteobacteria bacterium
TTTTTTCGGCACGCCCGGGGGTGCTGGCGCAACTACGGTCGAGCTTCGCTCTCCCTCCGTCGCGCCAGCACCCCCGAGATTCTCATCCTGATTGTCGCTGGACTCTCACGCTGATTGTCGCCCGGCATAGTCGCTCACCCAAATGTCTTGATCACCCTGCAGCTCGTCGATCGAACGATACACTCTTTTGCGGAACGCGACACGGTAGAACTCGTTGAGCACGGTCTGAGTAGATGTCGTATTGCCCGCCAGCTCCCCATTTCGAACGAGACGCAGGGATTGTTTTCAGGCCACGTGAAAACTCCGACATGCTCGTGAGATGCAGTTGGGGCGTCCGTTGGCGCCGACGTCCGACGGGAAGAGTTCTCGACCATCCGTTCATAGTTAGTCGGCGACCGAGAATTGAAGCGCTTAGCTAGAACGGCGTCAGCTGATTAAGACTTTAGCCGCGATGGATGGGAGCACCGGGACATCCAAGCGTTCGCGAATAGTTACAAGATTCATCAATTCTGACGACAGGACGTGATCGAATTTAGCAAGCTGCGGCATAGCCAAATGATCTGCCAATCGCATAGCGTCGGGATCCTCATTGGCGGCTATGTCCTCCAGTTTGCGCAGAACACTATCCGCGCTCGCCTCCAATATCTCGATCGCGTGCCATGCGGCTGAACCTTTCATCTTGCGCGCCAATAAGGCTAGAAGCAGCGTCTTGAGCTGTTTCGTGCCGACCCACGGGAAGATCAGAACGTTGTCGCCGCTGGGAAGCAGGCTGCGCTCGTGCAATCCCAGATCACGGAAGGCGCCGCGGGCCGCAGCCAGTAGCTGCGCGGCCGTCTCGTCGAGATAGAAGTAGCCCTCGTCCCCGGCGAGAACCTCGCGCATTTTTGCGACTATATGGTCGTGAATGTCACCGCCGTCGCCGGCGAAATAAGGGGGCTTTCCCGCGCGCGTCGGCTGCACGGTAATCACCCGTGCCTCGTCATCGACAGAGACAATCCGCCAGCGGCGTCCAGCAAAGATCAACGTCTCGTTCGGGGCCACCGGAGCGGCGATTGGATAGGTGCCGAGCGTCCGCGTCTCATCGACGATGCGGTACTCCACCTCCGACATGAAGACCGCGTAGAATTCATAGGACTCGGCGATTTTCTCTCCCTTGGCACCGAGCATCAGCATACCTTGCGGCGACTGCTCGACAAGCTGGTTTGCCGGGGACGCCATGCAGCGCAGCAGGTCCACGAAGACCATTTTCTCCACGCTGCGGAAGGGGCCGCGGTTGCAGAGCAGTTCCCACGCCACGAGAGGACGAACGCCTCCAGTCTGCAGGATCAGTGCGAGAATCTGATGAATCAGTGTGGAAAGATGCAGGCCTGCGACGGTCGGTGGCTCGCACCAGTTCTCACGCAGGCATTCCACCATTGCGATCGATTGCACCAGATCGAGGTGGAGACGGTCGATCGGATGGCTGCTAGGTCCGGCCGCGGTCTCGACAGCGAAGATGCGCAGGATCGCGGGTTTGTCCGCCCGGCGGCCGGATCGGCCGAGCCGCTGGCGCAATGAGGCAACGGAGAAACCCGGCCCAATCTGGGCGACCGTGGCCACTTCGCCAATGTCGATGCCGAGTTCAAGGGTCATCGTGGCTACGGCGGTCGTCGGTCGGGGATCGTCCCTCAGGCGAATCTCGACTTCCTCCCGGACCGCTTTGGCAAGGTTGCCATGGTGAGCGAAAAACTCATTCGGCAGCCTTTCCTGGCGGCACATAGCACTGAGCCGGTCGGTGTAGGTTTCGACTTTTGCCCGCGAGCCGGCGAACAGGAGATTGCTGCGGCCACGAAGAATACGGAATAGATCGTTAGCAAGGGCTTCCGGGACATCCGACGCCTCAAAAGGCTCGGGGGACTCTCCGGGCGCCTTGTCATCCTCCGGAGGTTTCACGGCTGCTACAGACGCGGAAACTTCGTATCCCCGTATCTGAAGCTTGAGGCCGTTGCCCTCATCGGCACCTTCAACGATCGAGACCTCTTGGCCATCGCCAGGCCGCAGAGCCTCCGCAGCCAGTTGCATATCGCCCAACGTGGCCGACAGTCCGATACGGTCAATGCGTTGGCGTCCCGTCGCGGCCTCGATGCGGGTCAATAGCGACTGCAACTGCATGCCGCGTTCGGTGCCGATGAAGGCGTGCAATTCATCGATAACAACCGTATCAAGCCGACCGAACAGGCGGGGCACCTCGCCGCCGCGCCGAACTAATAGAGCCTCAAGCGACTCGGGCGTGATCAGAACTATCCCCGAAGGTCGCCTTCGCGCTCGCGCTTTCGCGCTCTCATTGACGTCGCCATGCCATTTGTGCAGGAGGACGTCGCAGGCCTCGCAAAGACTCTCCAGCCGCCTGTGCTGGTCGTTGATCAGCGCCTTGAGCGGGCTAACATATAGAACGGCAAATCCGTCGGCCGTTTGTTCGCTCTCGACCAGCCGCGAAAGCAGCGGCAGAAATGCGGCCTCGGTCTTGCCGGCAGCGGTGCGCGCGGAGATGACGACATCGCCCCCGTCCAGAACGATGGGGATGGCCTTTTCCTGGACATCGCGCAGCGACGCCCATTTCTGCTGCCAAATCCAGCGCCGGACCGGCAGGGCCAGTCGTTCAAAGGCGGAGGCTAGCAAGTTCGTCGTCCGGATCGCCTTCGACCGCGATGATCTCCTGCTCCAGCAGTTCGCCACGGTCTTCGGCGACGTCGACGGTACCGAGCAGGGGGCGCCAATCCGCATCCGGATTTTGTTGGAGAACGGCCAGCAGGTCCACGAAGGCCTTTACGGTGTTACGGGGCGTTCGGAAGTAGGCTTCCCCGATCCGGCTGGCGCAATGCTCCATGAATGCGTGCAGGGCTTCGTCTGGCACCAACCAGTCCTCGGCCTTGCCCGCCGCGAACACATCCCGCAGCCGCTCCAGCAGATGGAAGAGCTCTTCCGGCGTCAGGTTCGGTAGGTTGATGACCGGGCCGGTATAGTCGGCGAGCCCCCCGGTGGCGAAGCTGTTTTCCGTCAGGCGGGACTGCAGCGCCTCGTAAGAATAGAGGCCGCGCCGCGTATCCAGCAGGAAGTCCGGCGTTCCGCCCAGGATGAACCCAAGCCCTTCGGTTGTCCCCTGCAACACGTCGTTGAGAATTCGGAGGATCTGTTCGTAGTTTTGCTTGCGCGCCTGGGAGCTTTGCAGCTTGTACAAGTTTACCAGCTCATCCAGGCAAACCAGCAGGCCCGCGAAGCCGGCCATCCGGACGAAGCGGGCGAGTAGGCGCAGCGCGTCATAGACCATCGCATCGTCGATAATGGTCCGCACGCCGAGATCGGCCTTGGCCTCGGTCTTCGTCGTATACTCGCCGCGCAGCCAACGCAGAGCCGCGTCTTGCAGGTTGCTGTCACCCTCTTCGTAGCCGCGGGCATAGGCCGCGACGACGGCAGCGAAGTCATAACCGCCCACCATTTCGCGGAGGTCGCCGAGCCCTTCGCGGATGGCACTCTCTATCGGGATTCCACGGACCTGCGCACGCTCATTGACCTTTTGGACAAAGCTTTCAAGCACACTGCGCAATGCGCCGCCGTCAGGTGCTGCACGCGTCCCCAGACTCTTGGCGAGCTCTGCGTAGAGCGTGCGAGCTTGTCCACCCGTCGCATGGATGCGTCGGTCCGGTGACAAGTCCGCCTGGCAGACCACCAGCTTACGCTGGAGTGCGATTTGCCGGATCAGGAACAGGAAGAACGTCTTGCCCGCTCCATAGGCGCCGATGACAAAGCGGATGCTCGAGCCGCCCTCCGCAATCCGATCGACGTCCCGGATCATGGCCTCGATTTCGCGCTGCCGTCCAACCTGTATGTGATGAAGACCGACACGTGGGACGACGCCAGCGCGCAGAGCACTGAGTATGGTATCGCGGTCGCGGGGGCGAAGGAGGGGGGCTTTCTGGCTCATGCGGAGACTCGTGAATCAGCAACAGAAACAGACGAGGGGGTAAGACTAGGTTGCGGCAGGAGATGGCGGTTGACGATGATGACGTCTTCCCCTTCAAGGATAAGCTCGTCAAAGCGGTCGAGAGCCCAGTCGTTCAGGACCTGACGCGCCGCACCAGGCATCAGCCTCGCCTGACGGGTCAGATGCTCGAAATCACCTGACGTCCATTCGTCGCGTTCGGCCAGGTCTGCGAGCAGGCATCCGTAACGCCCCTCGAGCCCTTCGAACATGGCGTCCTCCGCCGGCTCCTGGACTATCCGAGCAATCTTTTCCGGTTCGGGCGCGTCCTCTTCCTCGGCAAAGATATCCGCCAATACACCCGATGCTGACCGTGTCTCGCGGCGGATACCTTCAAGACGGGAGAGATCGACACGAACCGTCGGGTGGCCTGCGCCTGTCGCAGTCGGCGGCAGCGGAATAGGCGATGCCGCCGGCTGTCGGCCGGCTTGCAAGACAATTTTCAAATCATCGTCCGGCTCCGCGGTCGGAGCGGTAATACCGCCATGTAGCCGTGTGTACAGCGCTGACGCATCAAGGCCGAGACGAGCGAACACCTTTTCCAACAACGTCACTTCGCTCGGGTCGATGCGCCCGTCAGCGGCGGCTGCAGCCAGAAGCATGTCGGCGACACGCTCGCCATCGACCGCCTCAAGATCCTTGAGGCGCTTCATCCAGTCTGTCACCCGACCGGGCGTACTCGCTTGAGCCACCAGTTCGGCCATCAAACGCCGTCTCTCGTCTTCCGGGAGCTCTCTCGCAGCGTCAACCCGTGCCATAAGGCCCTGCCGCTCGCGATCATTGAGTGTCCCATCAACCGTTGCCACGAGAAGCGCGAGCATTAGTGTGGCCTGGACGTGGGCATAGTGCGGAGTCGGGGCGAGATCGGCGGGGGCCTCGACAGGACTGCTTAAGCGAAAAACAACGACAGGCTCGTCCGCCTTAGTCGTGCGAACCACAAAGGCGGGATCCGCGGTAATTCCATAGCCAAAGGCGGCGAAAATGCCGGCCAGTTCTCGTAGCTTGGCGCGATTGGGCTCTGTGCCATCGGCCGTGCCCACCAAAGATCGCAGCTGTTCGAGAGTACTTGGCGTGGCGCCGTCACAGAGAGCGTCGAGTGTCTTCACAGACGCCGCTGCCGCGAGCTCGGCGCGCTGCCGACGCAGGCTGGATGGCAAGCGCGCCAAAACGGCCAGCGTCGGTGAGGGGCCGGACGCGCGACCCAGTGCACGGCTATATTGTTCGAGCTGCACGGTGCAGATTTCCAGCAGCTCGCGGCCTACGTTAAGCGGTCGGCTGTAGTCGGAAATGTCCGGGAGGTCGCAGCCATAAGGCAAGACCTCCACCTCAAACGTCCCGCTGCACGCGCGGTAGCTGGCAGTGAGCTTTTTGGCTCGGCTGGCCGAAATGGTGAAACCTGCAGGGTTACGCTTACTGAGCTCCTGCGCGAAGAGCTGACGCAGCTCGTCGAGAGCGCGCTTGGCAGGAGTACGCACGCTCGTTTCAGGATGCGACAGGACATAGGCCAGCAGCAGGTCGGCCTCGATCGGTTTGCCATCGCGCACGCGAACGCCCAAGGCCGCCTTGATGGAAAGGGGCACCTCGTAGCCACCGGCTCCAACCCCCGGGACCACGGCCTCCGGCTCATGCATTTCCTGCAACTCATATGCGGACAGAAGCTCCTGCGCATAGCGACGAAACGAATTATGGCCGCCATACACCCACATCAATCGACGGACCTCGGCAACGACAACATCCGCATCGGGCGCTGCGGATTCCAGCATCATCCGGCGTTCCAGGCCATAGAAATAAAGGAAGACATAACCGATGTATGTGGAGGGATCCGAGCGCGGTCCTGCCAGCCAATCCAGATACGAGCACCTAGCTTCCGCAGTGATGCCGGAATAGGACGGCCAGTATCCCATCGTGTGACCACCGGGATCGCCACGGCTGCCGATAGCAAGGCGCGGGTTGATAAGGCAATTCTCGGCATGGTGGGTATTGCCGATTTGCGGCAGATGGCTGCCAACGTAGATGAGGCCGCCCGGGATGACGTGCTTGCCTATCGCGACGGTCTGGTTTGCAGGTATCCAGCCATCGAGCACCGGGGAAGTGTCTCGTCCGGAGCCTTCGGTTAGACGCTCGAAAAAGGACCGGTCTTTATTCTTATCGTTGGCATCGCGGATCGCTTGTCCCACGCTCGCGTTGTGTGCCGCCACGCTTGCTTTTAGCGTGAACGCCTGTGCCCCGTCTTTGGGAGTGAGCGGTAAATTCTTATTTGGACTTGGCAAGCCAACGGCGGCCGCCACCGCGGACATACCCAATTCTTCGGCACATATCACCGTGATGGCTTTTCCAATTTGGGCGTTATGAGCAGCAATTGAGGCCTTGAGATCTGGCGACATGTGACCACTGCCGGCCACAGGCCCTGCTGGCGGATTGACATCCGGAAGCGCATCACCGCTCCTTATTGAAAAAGGAACTGATGAGAGCCGAGTGTTCGTGGCTGTGTTCACTCGGCTGGTGAACGTAGCGCGCGCATTCTGCACGATGCGGGCAGTACGGCGGCGGCGCACAAATAGAATGATCAGCGCGATGGTTATGACTCCGGCCGCCACCCACCCGGCGTGTGGTGCCTCAAGTGACCTGGACGAAGTCAAAGCAGGCATGGCCTTGGGCGAAGGGGGCGCGGCCGCCGGGATCGTAGGCACAGGTAGACGAGACGTGGCCCGCCGTAGCGGCGAGGGCGGGGTGCGCTCTATTGCTGGGTGCGGGGAAACTGGAACGGGCAGCGGCGAGGTCGGAGCAAGGGTATTAGTAGCGGGCAAGGTGGTTGGGGGTGGCGACCGCGTAGTCACCTCCGGTTGAGGCGCGTCCAGGAGCTTTTTTACGGTGACATCGTTGGGTTCGCCCGTAGCAGAAAGCCCTTGGGACTTCTGAAACGCAGCCAAGGCATTGATCGACCGGCGTCCCCACAGGCCATCGACCGAGCCGATGTTATATCCGCGGGCGACCAGAGCACGCTGGATCTGATTGATGTCGTAATTCATGTTCTGAGCGAACGCTGCCGAAGCTACCCACGCGGCAACCATCATCCCGAAGAATGCACTCGTGGCCGCAGTTACTTTCATAAGGTCGCCCCCTGACATGACCATAGCGGCTGCAGATCACGTTGGAAACGCGGATAAGTTGCTATGAAAATATGCGTTCCTCAATCAAAAAGGATCATGTGGCGGACCGGTCTACCACCCGGACCTGCCCTTTTGCTCGATTCCCGCTTACCGCAGATAAAAGCCAAAGAGACCACGAACCGGGTGTCCCGTTTGGACTCGGTTCGTCATCCGTTGAAAGCAGCGATGGCTGCGCCTTAGATGTTTCGCTATGCGTCAGCAAAGTTTCGCTGCCGGGTCGAACCGTGTCTGCGTCTCGGGAAGTCGGCCCCCGCATTAAATTGTTGGTCTTCTTGTTGGTCTTGCTGAAATTCGAATCAGAAACAAACGTGACAAATCATGCAGTTATGCTTATAATACGATCCCGGCCAGGGCACCACCTATTTCTGCTCAAAAATACTATCGCGCTTAGGGCGCTCCCGCCGCCCTGCCGGCATACCCGCCGAGCGGGCGCGGCGCGCCGGGCGCGTTGGGATATTTCGACGGCTCGAAAGCGTCGCCGCGCCGCGCTTTAGGCCGCCGCAGCCCCTCGCCGACTTTCACCGTCGCGGAGACGGTCGTGCGTCGCGGCGCGCGTTGATCAAGGATGACATATTCGCTTCGCGACGAGCGCGCGCCAGCTTGCTCCGCAGGTGCGCTGGACGCCGCGGGCTTGGCGGCCGCATCGCGCCGTAGACCCTCAACTTCAGTGGAGAGCGCGCCGATCGCGGCGCCGGTCTCCGTTTTCATGGCGTCGATGCGCCTGCCGAGATTTTCAACGGCGTCGGCTGACGGCGCCGACGCCTGCATCGACGATCGCATCGTCTCCACCTCGGCGCGCAGCGCCCGGATTTCCTCTTCCATTTTCTGCGTCGTGCGCAAAAACGCGGCGCGATCGGCGCTGTCCTGCGTCGCCATCGTCCGGATCAGGTCGGGCGTCGCGGAGAGCGTCGGCCATACGGCTTCGGCGATCAGCCAGCCGGCGAGTCCCGCGGCGCCATAGACCAGCGCCGCCCACAAAAGCCGAGAAACGTAGATCACGGCGTCCTTGAACGCCACATGCGGCCTTTCTGCAGCGGGCGTCGCGGGATTATCCGAGATCGGCGCCGAAATCGCGGCATCCGAGCGCTCGGCCCTCAGCACCGGACCTTCGGCGGCGTGAGACGCAGCCGGGCGGAAGTCGAGGGCGCCTATTCCCATTTGATCGGTCAAGGAGAAGGATCGGATTGATGCACGATTTCCAAGCGTCACGCCGATTGCTTGACAATCGATTAACGCAGCCGGCGTCGCGACGACTCCGGCCATTCTCACAAGGCCCCCAGGCGTCACGCCGTCGCTTGATCCGCCTTCGACGCGGGCCACGGCGGGCAGGTCCTGAAAGTGACGTTCAAAAGTCGTTCAGCCCTTTTGAACGACTGCATCTCCTTGGCGTTCGGCTTAGGTTCGACCGAGGCGCAGTCCTGCCCGGTGAACAGCCGATTGGCGATATGAAATCCCAATGCGCGATAGACTTCGAATTGCTCTTCAGTGAAAAACTGGTTCAGCGTCGTTTCATGCGGGAAGTCCGGATTGCGTTTCTTGTAATCGGTCACATAGTCGTTTTCGTCGCCGGTCAACGACGCTTTCAGATAGATCAATACGCCTAATTCCGATTGATCAGGCGTTTCGCCGGGATATTCGATGATCCCGATCGCCGCATGCGGGCCGGGGTTCATCGTCCGCCCCTGTTCCGCGGCGATTTCGTCGCTGGCCTGTCTCGTGTGACGTTTGATCTCGCCCCATGGCAAGCGGATGCGGACGCCGAGGTCGATGCGCGCCAGTCGCTGAAGCTGCACGAGCGAAGGAAAGTCCATTTCTCCGTCGGCCTCGCCGTCGACGACGATGATGACCGCGGCGCGTCGGCGAAGCAATTCATAGACGCCGAGATTGTCGATGTGGCCGCCGTCGCTGAGGAAGACATATTTGAAGGTTTCCCTTGTGCGAAAGAAAGCCTCCGCGAGGAAGTAGCGCGGCCGGGGCCAGTTTCTATGCTTGCCGAATCTGCCAAGCTCCTTCGGGTTCGGGAACCATCGCCCGAGGCGCACATTGAGGAGCGCCAGCGTGAAGGCGAGCGGACGCAAGGAGGCGATTCCCATATTGGGCGCCGCCGCCGCTCCCGAGATCGCCATGGCGGTGCCGATGTCCCCGGCCCAAAAATCCTTCACAGCCGCGGTTTCGACATAGCCGGTGATCTCGCTGCCGACGAAATTGCGGCTGAGCAGGAAGAAATCTCCGTTGCGGCCGCGGCGATTGGCCCTGGGCGAACCCGGCACGTTGAGCGTCGTGTTGATGAGGTGATAAGGCGTATCGACGTTCGAAATTTCCGTCAGGAGGAAATCATTCGCGGCGACATTCCTGTTCTTGTTTTTTTCATCCCAGTTTTTCGTTGGATCGAGGAGAAAGGCGTCGACCAGCCGATCCCGGTAGAATTGATGCAAGGAGTTCGCATTGACGTCGATAAAATACCAAGCGAACAAGAAAATCGGGAGCGCGATTGCAAGATAGACGATGACGGAAGGCGTGACATGCGCGCCCCAAGAGCCCGCGACGATTTGGCTCCCAGTAGCCCATTGAGCGGCGCCGAAAAACTTCTGAAGAAATTCAGGAGCGTGCGAGTAATTCCATTGTTCGGCTGACGACGAAATTCCCCAGTAGGAAAGCAGAATATAGACCACCCATAGACCCAGGGGGATAAAGAGCGCGACGATATAGATCACGAGCTTGCTGGCGAATTTGACCGCCTTTTGAGTGAGGCTGTCCTTTTTCTTGTCGACCGCCGACTTCGCAATCAGATTCATGAAGGGCACGACGATCGGGCTCGCGATCGCCGCAATCGTGGAATAGTATTTTGATAATTCGAGAATGCCCTTGGCGACGGCGCCGCTCGCGCCGTCGAACTGGGCGAGGATAAACTTAGGCTGTATTTCAACGAAAAGCGCCACCAGAACAAGAGTGACGATCGTGCCGAATCCTGCGGCGAGCGGTCGGCGGATGTCTCTCGGCGGCCCATGGGCCGCCAAGGCGTAAATGATCAGCAGTCCTGCAATGAACAAACTCACGGCGGTCGTGATCGGAAACGGGTTGTCGCCGAGAAGCCCGGCTAAACTGCCTCCAAGAAAGCCTCTCGAATCCAGATCGCTATAGGTCGGGATCAAGAAGATGGTGAGCGCCGCCAGCGACAGCAGGATCGGGAGGGCAATGAGCGCGCCGGAGAGCAGACCTCGAAAATAAATCGCTGCGAATACGGGAACCGACTTTAGCCCATTGGGCACGAGATAGCGCGAATTATCCCGAATATGCTTGGTGTGGCGCGTTTCGCCGTCATAGCTGTTCGCCGGATCAAACGGAAACTTTCCGCCGCTTTTCGACATGGCGAGCGTCATCGCCGAACCGATATAGCCGCCACCGGAAACGGTTGACAGATAATCGAGCCGATTGATCAATCTTGCGCTCTCGAGCCCCTGCAGCGCGCCCATGCAGAAGGCGGCGCATCTGACGCCCCCGCCGGAAAGCGCCAGGCCGACGAGTTCATGCTCCGTTGTCGGCTTAACGTCGATAGCTGGAATCTCCGGTCGTTCCAATTTCCGTCGACGTTCGTTGACAACGTCAATCTCTCTTGTGAAAACGAACGGAAAATCTCGTGTCGCCTTCGCGTTCATAGCCGTCTCCAAAAATCAGCATTTCATCGCAATTATCAGCAGCCGTCCGCATCGCAGCCGCGACTGCCGCCGCCGCCAAACTTAGTTCGAAACGCTGCGACTAGACAAGCCGGCGGCGACACGCTCAGAAGATTGAGGCGAATTTTCAGACGCCGAGGCTGTATCTGGCCTCTTCGCCGCGCAGCTCCTCGCGCCCGCCATCGTTTACGCTTTCATAACGGGATGCTGCTCCCCTCATTCGCCATTCGACAGTCGTCGCGCAAGCGAGGAGCAGCGCAATGAACGAGTTAGGCGCGCCAAATGAGTCGTCCGACGACGACGAGAAGCGGACGCGCGAAGAGAGAGCGGCGCAGTCAGACCTGGAGACCGCGGTCGCCATCTCGACCTGCGCGCCTGCGACATTGGTCGCCGCTTGCGAGACCTCAGACGTTCCGGGAAAGCTCGAGATCAAAATCAATCTCGGATTTGACGACAGCGCGTTGCAAGACCTGTTGTCCTCTCTCAAGAACGGTCATCGATTTCGGCCCCAGTCGGCGGAATACATCAGCCTCAGCGCGCCCTTTAAGGATGAAAACTTCGCTACTCCTCGCAAGCGCGCCCGCGGCGATCACGGCGTCCGCATTTCTCCCCTCGCGCTATTTTTGATTTTTGCCGTGGGGTTCGGATTGAAGCTGCACTTTCACGACATCCATTTTGCGATGTTTCCCGATCACGCCGCGTCGTCTCTCAAAGCTTTGGTCGACAGGATTACGATGGCCGAGTCGCAGGGAAATCCCGATGCACGAAACAAATTCTCTTCGGCGGCCGGACTGGGACAATTCATCAACGCCACATGGATGGCGCTGATCAAGAAACACCGTCCCGACCTTGCCGGGGCGATGAGCGACAATGACATTCTCGCGTTGCGCAAAGACCCGGAGCTGTCCCGCGAAATGACAGCGCGCTATGTCGAGCAAAACAGCTCAATCCTGATGAAGAAGGGTCTGCCGGTCACGCCCGGCTCGCTTTATCTGGCGCATTTCGCCGGACCTGGCGGCGCGGCGGCGATCCTGTCGGCTCCGGAAGAGGTCGACGCCGCGACGGTGATCGCCAGCGTCGACGGACAGCCGGCCAGAACCCGCGAAAAAATCATCAGCGGAAATCCGTTCTTGAAGGGCTTTACCGTGAAGGACCTCAAGAATTGGGCGCATCTTAAGATGCAGGGGATCAGCCTGGAGGTTCCCGCGCCGGCGCCGGAGAATTGAAGCGCTATCCGTTGAAGCGGCTGCCGGTTCGGCGTCGGGATAGGTCAATTCAAAAAACTAGAGCGCGGCGTCGCGAACCTGCCCGCCGGCGACCGTATCCAGAAGCCTCTGCGTCGACTCCTTCCATGAGAGCGCCGGCAGCGGATGCGCGCGCTTCGGCGATGCGAGCATCTCAACAATCCGCTCCTTCAACGACTCGGGATCGAGCATATCGAAATACGCAATCGAATCGCCTCCGACCTCATGAAAAATTTCGATGTCGCTTGCAATGATGGGCGCGCCGGCGTGAGCCGCCTCGATGAGAGGCAAGCCGAATCCTTCAGCATAGGACGCGCAGATCACCGCGCGCGCGCTTCGATAAAAAGACTGCAATTCGGCGTCGGTCGCGTCGCTGAGCCAAAACAATCGCCGTCCCTGCTCAGGGTGCTCGCGCAGGCGCCGCTGCAGAGCGGTTGTGCTCCAGCCGGGTCGACCGACAATCACTAATGTCGCCTCGACGCCGCCTGCCCATAATTTTTCAAAAGCGGCAAGAGCAAGCGCCTGGCCCTTGTTCGGCGCCAGCGTTCCGACGCTGAGGAAGAAGGGCCGGGAAGCTTCAATGATCGCGCGCGCGCGCTTCGTCGGCGGCGACTGAACATCATTCGAGAAATCCGCGCCCAGCCACCATACCTGCATCGTCTGTCCGTCCTTGCGCGCACAACTATATTCGGCGCAATACCTCTCATAGTCGCGTGCGACGCTGTGCGAGATTGCGACGATATGGTCGGCGCGAAGGATCACGCGCTCGAACCATTTGCGAAAACCCATTTGCAGCGACAATGAAAACGCCGAGGCATATACCAGGGGGAACAGATCATAGAGACATACGACAATCTCTCCGCCCTGAGCGGCCGCCGATTCCATGACCGGGCCGTATTCCTCGACGAATATCCATCCGGCGTCGAGCAGGAGAAATCTGTCGCCTGGTTCGATGGCGACCGGCTGGGGCAGCGGCGCGCCGCACGAAAAGAAGCTTAGTTGACCGTCGACGATCACCACGGGCAGACCGCAGTTCGCGTCGATCGACGCTTTCGCGACTTCGCGCACGACACGCTGAATTCCGGTCTGCACATCGGCGCGCCAAGTCGTGGTGACGTCGATCAACAGCCTTCCGCGGTTGGATTTCGCTGCGTCGGGCTCGACGATCATCCAGTCGGGCGGGATCCTCTGTTGCGTCTGCGGCGCTCCGCCGCCCCGGGCGCGCGCAACGCGAACAAGGCGCGAGATCGTCCAATAAAATTCGCGCGCGCGGTCATACGCCCATCTCAGCCGAGCATCGAGCTGCTGACCGCCGCGTTCGCAAACTTCGTCATAAAGCTGCGAGAGAAGATAGGGCGTGATTTTATCTTTTCGCGGACGGGCGTCATTGCCGGCGAGCGCGTCGCGAATGGCCGCGGCGTCGAGCTGATAGGCGTTTTCGCGCAGCATGGTCGCCAATGTCGCGGATGAGTCGCGCCAACGGAGGACAGGGACGCGGCCATGCGTCTCCGTCCTTTGCTCGCCTGCCTCCATGACGCGGGCCGCCAGCGCCTCGGCGTCGAGAAGATCGAAATAAGTCACGCCGTCGCCGCCGACTTCGCGAAACACCGGAATGTCGCTCGCGATGACAGGCGCGCCGCGATGCGCCGCTTCGATCAGCGGCATGCCGAAGCCTTCGACGAAGGACGGAAAGATCAAGGCGCGCGCGCGCGGATAAAGATAGGAAAGATCGGCGTCGCTCGCATTGTCGAGCCAGAACAGCCGGCGTCCAAATTCCTTATGCTGGCGGATACGGCGTTGCAGCGCCTGCGTGTGCCACCCCGGCCGGCCGACGATGACGTAACGCGCATCACAACCCTGCGACCAGAGAATTTCGAACGCGTCCAATGCGATCGGATAGGCCTTGCGCGGCTCGAGCGTGCCGACGCTCATGAAAAATGGCGTCGAAGCCGAGGCGATTTGCTCAGCTGCTTTTGACGGCGCCCGTTGCGCATCCGCGCCAAAATCGGCGCCAAGCGGCCACCAGCCGACGCGCATGTTGGCAGGCGTCGAGAGGCGCTCTTCATGCAAATAGGCGACGAGGTCCTGCGCGACGCTTTGCGAGATGCAGACGATCGCGTCGCACCGCAGCAGCACGTTCTCGAACCAAGAGGCAAAAGGCGCGCTGTTCTTCTGGGCGGTGGCGGCGGGATAGCGCAGCGGGATGAGATCGTAGAGGCAGCCGACGACTTCGGCGCCGGCCTCGCGCGCCGCGCTCAACAGCGGCGGATATTCGTCGACAAAGCCCCATCCGGAGTCGAGCAGGAGCAGCGTGTCGCCCGACCGCAATTCAACTTCGTCAGGCAGATTCTCATGTCTGAACTGGCCATGGAGCCGGCCCGCTTCGAGATAGACGGGAATCCCCGCGCCGCTTTCGACGCAGGCGCGCGCGATTTCGCGCACGACGCGCTGCACGCCCGAATGACCGCCGAAGCGATGCGTCGCCGTCATATCGATGAGCAGCCGATTGCGCTCGGCGGGAGCGGGTATCGCGCCATCGAGCCGCGTGCGGAGCGCCTGCGCCTTGGCGGGATCGGGAGTCCGCCAGCGTCCGTCATGCAGGCGGCCCAGGCCAGAGAGGCGCGAGAGCGTCCAATAGAGCTCCACCGCCTTCCCGTAAATGAAACGCGTGCGCGGATCGACGTCATACTGCTCGAAATCGCACAGTTCGCGATTCAGCTCCTTGAGCAGATAAGCATCGATTTTTTCCTTCATTCCGCCTCCGGGCGCGCGCCGCGCCGCCGCTTCTGCTTGCATTGCGAAGCGTTGGTACGGCAGGTTGGCGCCCATGACAAGGCTCGCCCGTTCGCGACGCTTCGCGCGTCCGATATCCGCTCTTCCGTGGCGCCGTGGACGGATTGCAGCGAATGAAATTGGATATCAGATATTTGAGTCGGCGCGGGCGCAGTTGGCGCGCGCAGATGGTTCGCTTTTTCTTCTTCCGCGATGAGGTGCGCAATGGCGCTCAGTCTTGCGATGAAATTCTCCGCTGCCCGAACGTCCGCCATGCTGAGTGTTTTGCAATATGGTAGGACTGGCTGCGCCTTGGCGATCAGGCCGCATGCTGCAACGAATCATCGGCGCCGATCGGTCCGTTTTCGTCATCAGCCGGAACTAACGACTATTCGTTTGCAGTGCAAAAGACCGTCAAAGCTGAGGATGATCGATGGCCTGAACGGCGCGGCCTGCATCGACTTGACCGGACGCGAGCGGCGCCCTGTCGGGCGCGGCTTTCATTCCCGCAACAGCCGAAGCATTGAGTCGAACGATCCGTCGGCGATCGCGTGGTCGACGAAGAGATGGTCCTTGACGCCGGCGAACCGGCATCAGCGTGAGTTTGTCGATCCCCTTGTGGCGCCGCGCCTGATGCGCGTCTGCGGCGGCGTCCTCACCGAAAAACTGGAAAAATTTGGTCTTGCCGCCGCGGTGAAGCAGCGGAACGAGATCAACCGGCATCTCACTTTCGCGTTGCAATTGAAGCTTCACGAAATAGCCCGGGTTCCAAACGGAATTCTTGGCCGTGTCGTAAACAAAGCGCAGTTCTGTCGGCCCTGCAAAGGACATGGCGGCGTATGCATCAAGCAGCGCGCCATAGCGAAAGGCCGCGAAACCGCCCATGGAAGCGCCGATGGTCACAGTTCGAGGAGCGCCGAGGCTCGCGATAATCTCCTTGAGGGCGCGTATGGTCTCCGCCTCGTCCCGCCCAAGACTCATGACGCCGCTCGAACGATGAACCTTGTCGCCGCCGGAGCGTCAATCGCCAATCTCTGCGAAGTTCTATCCGTTTTCACTGACGGGGGAAACCGCCTCGCCACGCGCCGAACCCGCAAATTGCGCCACAGCGTCGAGCCGAACGCGTAGATCGCCGCCATCGAAGAGATAGCCCGAAACGCCGGCGGCGCGCGCGGCGGCAAGGTCGCTGTCCTTGTCGCCGATCAGAAAGCTTCCTTCAACATCGACGGGCCAGTGCGCCAGGAGATCGAGCAGCATGCCGGGCGCCGGCTTCCGCCAGGGCGAATCCGATCGGTATTCCGGCCGCACCGCCTCAATATGGTGGGGGCAGTAGCGGAAATCGTCGATATGACCGCCGGCCTGCGCCAGCTGTTCCTGCATGAACTCATGCAGGAGGCCGACATCGCGTTCCTCATAGAGGCCCTTCGCCACGCCCGCCTGATTGGTGACGACGAACACGAGGAAGCCACGATCATTGCAGGCGCGCACCGCGTCGATCGCGCCATCCACCCAGCGAAAACGATCGACCGACCCGACATGATGGAGATCCACGTTCAACACGCCGTCACGATCGAAAAAAGCGGCGGGCCGGCGCAGATGCCGGGGAATCTCGGTTTGGGCGGCCGCATATGACTGAGGCACGCCAATGTCGAGAAAATAACCGTCGCAAACCAGGCCGCCGAGCGCGCCACACGCCGACAACGCCGGCATGACATCCGTTTCGAGCGACAGCGCTGTCGCCTGGCCCGGCGCCAAAGCCTGCATTGCGTCAAGCAAAGCCGCCTTGCGGCACACGTAAACGCCGCCGTTGACCAGACCCGCGCCGAGACCCTGCGTTTTTTCCCGAAAGCCGGTTATCTTGTCGCCGGCAAGCGTCACCGCGCCGTAACGTGAGACGTCGGGCATCGCGCGGAGCGCCAAAGTCATCGCGTTTTCGTCGCAGGCCTGCGCAAATGCCGTAAGGCGGCGCAAGTTCATGTCGAACCAGGAGTCGCCGTTCATAAGCAGAAAGACGTCATCGAGCCTGTCCGCGGCAAAGCGAACGGCCCCACCCGTGCCGGCGCGCAGCGGCTCGACCGAAAGATCGATCTCGACGCCTCGCCGCTGCGCGGCCGGGGAGGTCCTCACAAAGGCTTCGATCTCCTGCGAGAGATGGCCAGCGAGCAGGAGCACGCGATTGAAACCGTAGCGGCCGAGTTCCTCCACCAGCACGTCGAGGAAAGGCTCTCGAGCGACCGGCAGCAACGGCTTCGGCGTATTTGCCGTCAGCGCGCCGAGCCGCGTCCCCTGCCCGCCGCAGAGTATGACCGCCTGGCGGATCACCCACCCACACCGTGATAATTTGCGGCAGCCTCGGGAAACATCGCGTCTTCCACCAAACCGCAGATGAGATGGGCCGCGACAATATGGATCTGCTGAATCAGCGGCGTCCAGTCGCTGGGCGCATGCAAGCAGAGATCCACGGCCCCGGCGAGCTTTCCGCCACTCTTTCCGGTGAGGCCAACCGTGGTGACGCCGATGCTGCGCGCTATTTCGACCGCCTCGAGAATGTTCTTCGAGTTGCCAGAGGTCGTAATGGCGACAAAGACGTCGCCCTTTCGCCCAAGCCCCCTGACCTGACGAGAAAATACGTCGGCATAACCATAATCGTTTCCGATCGCAGTCAGCACCGACGTGTCGGTTGAAAGCGCCAATCCAGCGAGCGGCGCACGGTCGTAATTCAGCCGCGAGACAAATTCGCCAGCGATGTGCTGCGCGTCCCCCGCGCTGCCGCCATTGCCCGCAAACAGCGTTTTGCCGCCATTCCTGAGGCTCGCGACAATACAGTCCGAAATATCGACCAGCGCCCGCTTGAACTTCTCGTCCTGAGCCGTCGCGTCGAGCGTTTCCATAGAGCGGGCTAGATAACTGTCGATGCGACTTAAGTTGTTGCCTTCCACGTAACGCTCCCCGAATGAGTGAATGCCACGGCGCTCGCGTCGCCGCCGGCCGCACGCAGGGCGACCACTAATTTCTGGCGATCTTCCGGGCGCACAAAGAACATCATGAAGCCGCCGCCGCCGGCGCCGGAAATCTTGCCCGCCAGAGCGCCATTCTCGGCCGCCAAAGCATGGAAATTGTCGATCGCCGTATTGGAAACGCCCTTGGCTGTGGCGCGCTTGGCGATCCAAGAGCGACGCATGACCTCGGCCATCCGGAGCATATCGCCGTGAACGAAAGCCAATTTCATCTCGAGCGCGTCCGCTTTGAGCTGATGCATGTCGCCTATTCTGCTAGTGTCGCGTAGCCGAGTGAGGAAAGCGGCGCCTGTGATTGTAGTCGTTCGCCCAGGAGCCGATCTTCGCTCTCGCGTGGTCGCCCAAGGGACCAAATCGATTTTCTCTCCACGCGCTAAAACTAGGGCTTCTCTCCTAATCGATCAACGGCGCAACAGAAAGTGAGGACGAACCCGTTTAATGGCTTTTTCGATACGAAATCGAATATTCTCAGGCCAAGATGGCTCCCGACAGTCGCGAGCTGTTGGACGATTAAAAACTGGGCATGTCATGAGGAAGCGCGCGGTCGCGACAGTCAGGATCTCGCGCAACTCCGCAACGGCGGAAACATCTGTTGATCGATCGGCGATGACGATTGAGGCGTCGCCCATCGCCTAATGCGATCCCCTTTAGGAAAATCTGCGTCAGCATGAAGGATTTGCGCAAGCGAGCCAAACCGACACGACGATTTTGCCAAGGCAGCCCACACGCGCAGATTGCATCCGATCGCCAGTCCCTCATGAAGGTCCGAGCCAAACGTTGTTGCGTCGACGGCTGGTTCAAATAATCGGAGCGAAGCTGGTGAAAGACGATCGCTCTTCCCTCTCCATCCCGGATGCGCTGCGCCAGATCCTTCAATTCTGGAAGGGGCTGCATGGACGGGCGAGCCTGCGCCAAATGCTGGTTGCAAATACGCTAATGATGCTTGGTGGACTGAGCGAAGGCGTTGCCCTGCTTTACGTTGTTCCACTCGTGCAGTCGCTCGATGCGGCTACAGGATCTACGCAAGAGGGCGCGCGATGGCTGTCGCCGCTCGCAAACAGGTTCGGCCTGCCGTCGAGTCTTTTGGGAGTCTTGGCCATTTTCATCGGTCTTGCGTCGACGCGCGCCTTCCTCATTCGGCAAAGCGATCTCTATTTCAATGGCCTTCGTCTTAATCTCATACGCGACGCGCAGGTTGAGCTCTATACGGCCATCGCCCATGCAAATTGGTCATTTCTGCGCGAGAAGCGGCGTGCAAGCCTTCTCTCGGCTCTCACCGCCGAGTGTGAAAGGTTCGATTCCGCCATCCACTATGCGCTAGACATGCTGAGCAAGGCCGTATTGATCGTCGCGCATGTCATAGCTGCGTGCCTGATCGCGCCGACGCTGACCTTTGGCGCATTGGGAACCGGACTCTTACTTGCTTGGCTGGTCCGGGCGAAGTTGGTCGAGAGTCTGCGTCTTGGTGAAGCGCTCTCGTCCGCTTATGAAAACTTCCACCATCAGGCGTCTGAATTTCTCGCCGGGTTGAAGATCGCCAAAAGCTATGGCGCCGAAGATCTGCATGTTTCCGCCCTTTCGAGGGTGATTGACGAGGTCACCGACAATTGGCTTTCCTATCTCCGAAGCAGCGCTAACGCGCGGCTGTTTCAAGACATCGCCGGCGCTGGAGCGGTGGCGATCTTCCTGTGGCTGAGCGTCGCCTTTTTTCACATGCCCGTCGCGCAGGTTCTTGCGCTTACTTTAATTTTTTATCGGCTTCTCCCGTTGATCCAGGGGATGCAGCAGACGATGCAGCAGCTCCTGCACGCATCGCCGGGCGCTCAAACCCTATTTTCTCTCATAACCGCTTGCGCCAATGCGCGCGAGCCGCTCCGCGGGCGGGTGCCGAAAGCTATCAACCCGCGCCCGGTCGTTCGTCTTGAGCATGTGAGCTTCAAGCATGGCGAAAACGACCCCGACGCGCTCACTGACATTAATCTTCGCCTGCCGCCCGGAACGCTCACCGTCCTTTCAGGACCGTCCGGCGCCGGAAAAAGCACGCTGCTTGACCTGCTGGCTGGCCTCTTGAGGCCAACTCAAGGAAGCATATGGATCGACGATCGCGCTCTGACGGACGATTTGGCGCGAGAATGGCGGAATTCCACAGCTTACCTCGCGCAAGATCCGTTCCTTTTCAATGACACCATCCGCGCGAATCTGCTTGTCGCGAAGCCCGAAGCGACTGCAAGGGAACTTCATCACGCCCTGACCATCTCAGGAGCCGCCGCATTCGTCGATGCCTTGCCGCTGCGGATGGACACCATCGTCGGCGATCGCGGCGCCCGTTTTTCAGGCGGCGAGCGGCAGAGGCTCGCACTAGCGCGCGCACTGCTTCGCGAGCCCGCACTACTGATTCTTGACGAGCCAACAAGCTCGCTCGACGAAAGCAATGCGCAAGCGGTGATGGAGGGAATCGAAGCGCTTAGGGGGCGCGTCACGATGATATTGGCGACGCATCGCCGCGAACAGGTCATCGCGGTTGATCTATCTGTCCAGCTTGTCGATGGTCGATTAACCGAAATTCGATCGACTGCGGCATCTTGGCCAAATCAGGCGTTCGAAAGCACCCGATGACGTAAGAGGCGGGGAATATTCTTGGAAACAAATTCCTGATTGGCCGCCGCGATCAGCGCTAAACGCCAACCTCGATCTTCGATGGATTTGCCAAAAGCCTTTAGCGGATAGCCGATCTCACGTAGCCGATCGTCAACCGCCGCCTCGATTCCCGCTCCTTTGTTGTTCATATGCGCGATCAGCAGTTCCGCCTCCATCGCCGTCAATTCAAGTCCGCCGCCGGTCACGGGATCAGCGAGCAATCGACGCCCGTCAGCCAAAATATTTTCCACAAGCGCGATTCGATTGAAAGAGATCGGCAGGCTCAATTGGCGTTTACGCGCATCAATCGGCACATTCGCATTTTCCAGCCCAACGACTGCGATGCCCAGAATTACCGCTCGTATCAACTTTTTTTCAAGTTCGCCTTGCGCAAGTTTTACAATCGAGTTACGGGCGGCGAGGTCGGCGATTCGAACGCTCGACTGGTGCAAGAGCGTGGACAATTCGCGGTAAAACGTGTCTTCGATCGAAAGGCCGGGTCCATGTTTCGCTGAGCCTGAAGCTGCGACATCGGCGCAAGGTCCGGGCAAGAACCAAAATGGCTCAAGATCCGCGCACAGTGACGGCGATTGCGCATCGCTCCGGATGTAAATGTCGCAACGGCCTCCTGTATTGTTGAAGAGATCCTTGACGAACTCTTTCTGAACAGGATCGGTTTCCCGGTCGAGAAAAGATGAAATACGATCGTCGCAGAGGCCGTGATTCAGGCCGTTTTCTCGTTCCGGCAGGCTGCCGGCGAAGCGCAGTCCCGCAGGTTTGAGATACGCCGCGACCTCCGTAACGTAAAACGGGTTAAACGTTTCGTTCAAAAATTCATGGGCAAGATATTGCCGATCCGAGACGCGAAGCTCGTCGCATAATTTTTGCGCGGCCGGATTGGCGACGAGATATTCAGCCGCCAGTTCCTGCAACCGGCCCGCAGCGCTTAGCGCCGCCTCGACCCTTTCGAGGGAGGACGCAGACGGATCGCGCGTCAACGTTTCGAAGATCGCCCGAATAGGAAGCAAGGGCGCCCAGCCCGGCAGTGCGATATAGCTGACGACAGTCATTCCGTTCGGCTTGAGCCGGAGACGCAAAATATTCGTAATTGCTCACCCCTGGTTTGGAGCGAGCTGAATGGCGCCGGAAATTTGACATGGGACTCCGCGGCTGATTCAAGCTTTGGATGACTCGCGAAGCACTTGATTCGCTTGACAAGGAAACGCTTATC
>VGDY01000060.1 GCA_016869555.1 Alphaproteobacteria bacterium
ATGGAAGAGTGGCATTGGGCGTCCTTATGGAGCTTCACTTTCCCATGTGCTTTCCGATATCCGGCCAGAACCAGGCGACAGCGGCGGTCCCGACGATGCCGACTACCCACCAGAATATTTTCTCGCCGCCCCGCCCCGCGGCCTCGCGCAGCCGGCGCAAGAATTTCATGTCCTCACGAACAAGCGCCCTCTCCTCCGCTGACCGGCAATCGATGCCGAACGTCATCTCGAATTTTTCGGCCATCGCCTCGCGAACGGCGTCCTTAACATCTTCCTTCGTCAGCTCGGGCATTGGCGTTATTTCCCCCACCCGCAAATCTTTCCGACGGCGTTATGCTCTTTCACCTGGGCGATTGTCTTTGGACTGTCTTTGACGCTCCAATAGATCGGCTTCGCGGCGTCACAGAAGGCGAGCGTATCAGTTGTCGCCATCGTCCTTACGTCGGAAGCCGTCATCATCAAGCAGCCCCCCAGAGGCGCGCTCAACGTCAGCGCGAGCATCTTCACGAGCCTTGTTCGCTTTATTGAGCGCACGGAGTCGTCCCTCCAAGTCGTCAACCTTCTGCTTCTGACCGCCGAGGGCGATCAGAAGCGCGTCTTTCTGCTGGCGCATCCATTCCGAAAGGACTTTGAATGCGCCAGCGATGGCCGATATGATGGCCGTCACGATGCTGAGCATTATTTCGTGCCGCCGGTGACGTTGAAGTCCTTCGCGGCGACCAAGCCGATGCCCACAAGCGCCGTCTGGAGATCGGCGAAATTGAGCGTCTTGGTCGTCCACGCATTCCAAAGAACGGTGACGAGAGCGAGAACTCCGGGGATAGTGGTCATCCAATTTTTCATCATATTGTTCTCCTATTGCCGCGAGCCGCGCAGCGCGGGTTAGTTACCTATAGCGCGCCCCGTTTTGCAGACATGCCATTCCCCGGCACGATGGACGCGCGCCGATGACCCGTTGGATGGGGATAAGCGTCCAATGCTGGCGAGGCGCGGCGTAACGCTGTGCGGCCTGCGCGGGCGCGGCGAGCATGGCGAGGCAGAGCAGCGCGCGGATCATTCGTCCTCGCTGATGTCGGCCAAAAAGAACACGGCGACCACGCCGATAAGGACGACAAGGCCGACAAATCCCCAAACTCCCATGGCAACCTCCGTTAATCGTCGAGCACCCATCCGGGGATGGAGCCGATGATGTGCAGCGCGAACGCGATGTAAGCGGCTAATTCCAGCATCCGAGCCTCCGAAGCAGACACTCACCAAGATTGGTGAGAAAAATGATGGCCCAGCAGGCGATCGCCAGCAGCGCAAGGCCGAACATGACGGCGGGAACGGCGACGATGAGCAGGACCGCGCCGAACTCAGGATCGTCTGGGGGCTGAATCACCGGCGCAGACGCTCAACGATGGCGCTGATGGCGCCGACCAAGCAGCCCAGCGGCGCGCCAAGCGCGAGGGCCAGCCCGTCAGAGAGGGCGCGACGGATCATTTGCGGCCCAAGACGCGCGACTGATAGGAGGCCATCGGCCATGCCGGTCCTGGATCGCGCTTGCGGCGGGGCGCAATGTCGTAGTGGCCGGCGATATCCTTGATCCCATAGGCGGCGCATACGGCCTTGGCGATTTCAGCGGAGGCGTCGACCTGAGCCTGCGGATAGATTTGCCAGAACGGCGTTTTCTCGCCGTTCTGATGATGTGCGCGGACGCAATCGCTGGGCGGCATGACCTTTGACGGCGCCACTTCGGAGATGAGTTTGCCGTCGCCGCGCTCAAGGACTGGGCCACAGTTCACATGCTCGAAACCGATCGAGAAGCCGTTGCACATCTTGCGGCCTTTCCAGGATGACTGGCCGGCATGCCACGTCTTGATGTTGAACGGCGCGAGTTGCGTGACCGAACCGTCCCGGTCGATAACGAGATGCGCGGACGCCTGGACGCTCTTGTTGATGAGAGTGGAGATCGCGCTCTGCGCCGTAAATCCGGCCGTGTAATGGATCACAAGCAGGCTCGGCGTGATGACTCCGCCGCGATTCGGCGTCGGCTTCTGAGAGACAGGCTTGCCGTCATTGTAGAGGATGTGATCAACGACGGTGAAGGCCATTAGCGCTTCTCCCTTCAATAAGCCGGCGTCTTCTCGACGCGGCATTCAGCGATGAGCGTTGGCGTCTCGCGGCGGACGAGCCATGCGTTGATGATGTAGTTTTTGACCTCTGCTTGGGTTATGGCTCCGCTCAGCGATTGTCGCGAACCCAGACGCTTCCAGCGCCGACGCCCAGCCCGAGTATTACGGTCGCGAACAATTGAAAAAGGCCCATGTCCATTTTCAGCCTCCCATCTGGGAATAGAGCGCCTTGCCTGCGAGCCACGCATACTTGAGGATAAACAGGAAGATGACGGCGAGAAGCAACGCCTTGCCATGCCGTTCTATATCCGGCGGGAACATCATTTCATCCGCCTCAACTGAATGAGAAAGCGCGCGCCGGTCAGCACAACCGCGACCCAAAACCGAGCCATGTAGATCGCGGCGCGCATCTATCTCAGCCAGTCAGCGATCGTCGCAAAAGCGAGCATGACGACGATCGCCAGTATGGCGCCGATGATGATGCGCGCTTCAGGATCACGTGACGCCTTACGCGGATGGCTCGCTTGCGGGCTCCGACGCCGGGGCGGCGGGGGCGGGAGCAACGGCGCTGCGAAAGGAGTCGAACCACACTCTCACCTCCGCGAAGGCCGTGGCGGAGTCGGTCGACGAATGCAGCGCGTCGAGCTGAGCTTTCAGCGACGCGATCTCGCCGTCCTTGGCGGCGCCGGCGTCATGCATGTTGACCAGCATCTGTCGCATTTCGCGCAGAAGATCGAGCGCGGCGTTTTCTGCCTCGGTCATCGGTTCGGTCCTTTTGCGGATGGTGCCGGAAGCCGTCCGGCGGCGGATCGTCAGCGCGTCTTCGTCGCGCCATAAAGAAAGACCCACGCAATCATGCCCGCGAGAGACCAGATCAGAATCATGCGAGCATCTTGCCGAGACTGATCGCCGCGTTGATGTCTTCCTGCGTCTTGCCGAGGCTGATCGCCGCATTGATCAGCATCGCGTTGTTCGCGTGGATCATAGTGGCGCGCTCCCACCAGTCGCGCACATCCTGCGCCGCCGTCGCCACATAGGCTTCGACCGCTTCACGCAGGCCGAGCTGATTGAGCGCCAGGCGGAACTGCAGGTCCGTGCAGGACAGCACCGGGTCGAGCGGCGGATTCTGCAGCGCGTCGATTTCGGCGTTGAGCGTCGCGATCTGCGCGTTGAGCGCGGCGAGCTGCGTCTCCGCCTGCTCAAGCGCCGTCGCCTTTTCCTCGATCGAGGCGTGCGCCGCAGCCAATTCGGCCATAAGAGCGCCTTGCGTCGGCAGCACGCTCGCCAGCGCGACGCTATCGAGCGGCTCGGCGGCCAGCTGTCGCGTGTAGACGATTTCGCCGTCGACGACCACCTGGTCGATCCGCTCCTGGTGCGCGCCCTTGAGCGAGCCATCCTGATTTAGCACGATCAAGACGCGTTCCGGATATGTGACTCGTTGCATGTGATTATCACCTCTACAGATATGCCGGACGGCAAAAGTCATATTCCGCGCGGATGCGCCCCGGCATGGCGTCAGGCAGAAATAATCGCGAGATCGGTGCAGCGACGCCAATTAGTCCCATCGGCAAATGCTATAACCCCTCCGCCAACCTCATTGGAAACATAAATCTGTTGACCTGCTTTTGCCGCTGCTGAAGGAACGGTAGCGACCGTGTAGGATTTGACGCAGATCGGACCATCGACATCGAGTATCACCGCTGGCGTCGCCGTACCGATGCCGACCTTGCCTGCAAAATAGTTGTACGCATTGGCGTCTGACGCATAAAAACTGTAGGGCGTGTTCGTCTGCGTACCCGTGGTGATGTCGCCGACGTACACGCCATAGGTGTTGGTGATCGTGCCGGTGTTTGCAAGCGATGGGATGTTGAGGCCGGCTGCATTCGTGATCGTGCCGCTGCTCGTGTTGCGCAACCACGTGCGGATGCCGTCGAATGCAGTGATCGTTCCCGTTCCTCGATGACGCGCGACGACGTACTGGCCCACAAGTCCTCTGTCTGCCGCGGTGAAGTTGGCGGTATTGCCGCTTGTCGTATCCCCCCAAGAAATCGCGCCGAAGTGTTCTCCCGCCGTGTCTGCGCTCGGGTTGAAGGATCCAATCGTATAGAGACATGATGCGCCGGAGGTGCCCGGATCGATCGTCTTCGAAATCATTGCGACGGGATTGAAGGCAGAGCTCCCGCTGCCGACAGCGAGGAGTTGCCAATCCTTGTCGTCAAACGTGCTGGTGCCGATGCCGAGACGCCCATTCAAATTATCCCAAAACAAGCCGTCCGAGCCGGCAAAGTTCACCCCGCTCTTGAATTGCACATTGCCGTCCGACCCGCCTGGAGAAGAGGGTGCACCAACCAGCGATTTTGCTGCGGGCCACGCCCCTCCAGCTTTCGGGCCATAGAGATTTCCAGCGCTGGAATCGATGGCGAAGTCGCCATCAACGCCTGCTCCGGACGAAGGCGCGCCTGATGTTGAAAGGATCGTGTTGACCGCGATGACCCACGCTCCGGCGACGCGAGCCTTCAGCCGCATTACAGCGCTGGAAAAATACAGCGCTCCATCGACGAGCGGATTGCCGGCCCCGTCTTGCGTCGGGTCGGCCGCAGAAACGCCGAGCCATTTCGCAAGCAGGCTTGTGAGAGAGGACAAGGCTCCGGAAGCGCTCGACGCCGCGCCTGACGCGCTGCCTGAGGCCGACGTTGCGCTCGCCGCCGCGCTGGACGCGCTGCCTGAGGCCGACGTTGCGCTCACTGCCGCGCCTGACGCGCTGCCTGAGGCCGACGTTGCGCTCGCTTCCGCGCTGGACGCGCTGCCTGAGGCCGACGTTGCGCTCGCTGCCGATGAGACTTTATCCGCCGCAACCGCAATGCGGTCCGCTGCGGTGGCCGTCGCGGCGTCCTGCGCCGCAGTGATTGCGTCTGCGAGAGAGACAGGGACAGGAGCAAGCTCGGCTTCAGCGTTGATATTAAGTTTCACGCCCATTAGCGGATCACTCCATTCAGCACAGGGAAAGCCCCAACGCCAATCCCGCGAAGATCGGTCGGAGCCGCCGCGATATAAAAGCCGACTTCCCAATAGAAGGTGCCGCCATTGGGGAACGCCGACAATCCTGCGGCTGAAGGTGAATTAAACGTCAGCACTTTAGACGTGTTGTTGTAAGCAATGGAATTCGTCGGCGTCACTAAAGAGCCGCCCGTCTTCCACTCAAAAATGACCGTGCTCGATCCTGGCGACGCGCGCACCTGCGCAAGAAATGACGCCGTCGTCAGATTGTAAACCGCCGCGACATTGGTCAGGTCTATGGACGCCGACCAATGCTCCGTATTGATGAAATTTCCAAGATCGATCGCGGCCATTTCCAGCGCCTCAATTAGGCAAGTCATAGATCGCGGCGATTGCCGTGAAATCCAGCGTCAATTTGAAGACGCTGTTTTGCCAAGCGATGAGTTTGAGGTTTTGCATCTCTCAGCCCGCGCTTAATTGCCAGCCATGATGTGCCAGGTCGTTGCGCCGTCAGAGACCAGCAGCGCCCATTTGCCTGCCGTTGCGGCGAGGATGGCAGTCCCTGACGCGCCGCCGGCGACGGGCGAGACATTGGATGAGGCGCTGTTGACGGCTTGCGCTGCAATCGTCTTCACCCAAAGCTCTTTGCCGGGGTAGTTCGCTGCTGATAGCAATGTCAGCGTGGCCGATCCTGATGCATTAAAGATCAGCCAATGATCCGTCTCGACCTGCGAATAGTTGCCCGTCTTTGTCGCCGGCGCGGAAGTCTGCATGCCTCCGGTCGCTTTGATCGATCCAACAACGTCGACGCCTTTTTCATGAATCGTGAATGCATCCTGAGCGGCGAAAGCGCCATTTGGCGTTACCTCTACGACCCATTTGACGCCTTGCGCCGTATCAGTCCAATTCTGCGTCGCCCGCGCTTCCCAATTCGCACGGCCGGAGCTCGACATGCCCGTAGCGCCATAGCCGAAAGCATCGATGCGCGCGATGACGTTGCCGGACTGAATGGCGCTTGGGCTCGCGCCTGTGCCGTTAGCGCGGCGCAGCGTGAGGCTGGGGACGCCGGCGAAGGCGTCGACGAGATAGCGCGCGTTGGCCGCGTCGGCGCCGCAGATGCGCGCTATCCATCCCGCCGGGGGCGCCGGCAATGAAGCGACCGCTGTTGCGTTCAGCGACCAGCCTGAGAACGGCGCTGCATATTGCGTTTCAATCGTCCCCCCGAGCGCCTGACAGGCGGCAGGGTCGACATTGCTAGCAAGCGGAAAGGCTGCCGTGAAGGCTGTGGCGACATTGCCCATAAAGCTATTACCTATCGTTAGGGGATTATGGCAGAGACGCTGGCCGAATAGGCGCTCACAGCGCCACTGCTCGATACCCAACGCGCCTGCATCGTGACCGGTGTTCCGCTTGGCAATTCCGGCGTCTGCATGATGAGCCGCGAGAGCAGCGTATCGAAATTCGACCAGCTCGTTCCATTGTCCGTCGACCAACGGCCGTCGATCTGAAGCAGCGGATCAGCTAATAATGCTCCAACTGTGATATCAGGCACTGACTGTAATGGGATGTTCTTATTAATGTCGAGTGAGAGTTGTGCAACACCGACGCCATTTCCAGTCGATATTGATCCGGCAATGAGGTATGTTGGCGCACTAAGCGCCGGCTGATTGATTATCACGAAATCAACGACGGTATCGACCGGAGCCGCTTCGTCCTCGAATATGTCCGGCGTCACTTCAATGAGCGACGCCTGCCAATTCGCGAGCGAGCCATCAGGCGCAATTTTGTCGATTTCGAAGATACCGACGATTCCAACCTCAGGCGCATCGATCCTGATGACACGTTGTTTGAGAGCCGTCAGCGCGCGCGCGCCCAGGGAACAGGTGATTCGGCGTTTACGATTGACGCGTTTCACCTTGCGCGCCGCGAGGCGCCATGCCTGATTTACTGAGGTTACCCATTCGAAATCCAATGAGGCGCTACGCCTTCCGATCTTGGAGATCGAATAAGCATCCTCATAGATCGGCGCCTGCACGCGCTGATGGTTTTGGCGCGACTCGATATAGGTCGTTCGCATGGAATTGAATTCTTCATTAGACGATGGCCCAAAATCCTCAATAAACGCTCCGATATCAGCACTCGTGAAGGTGATCGCGGGCTCGCGCCATTTTCCGATCGCCATCGTGAATAAACCATTTTGGTCGACGCCATAGTCGGCGTCACAACTTTCCATGATTTTACTCAAAACTTCGCGCGGTTCCATATCCATCGTGACCAATGCGGACAGGCGCGCGAATGGCTCATATGCCGCGGAGCCGCCGTTGAAGCCGGCGTGCTTAATAGGAACAAGTCTATCACAGTCATTGGCGGCTTCCGCGATCGAAAGCCAGTTAATCCCCTTGATTGCAGTTAGGTTTTCAGAAATCAGCCAATTGACATAATCAGCAGCGATGAGCGCCGGGTTTTCGCTCCATTTCCAAGTCGTGTCGTAAATATCGTAGCTGGTGTATACTTGCGTCCGATCGCGTGGATCATACACGCGAGCGCCGCGATAGATGAACGAATACCTCGGAAATCCATTAGGGAATATCTTCAAACGGTCGCCTGCGGCGGCAGTGGCGTCCGCTCGAAGGTAATAGCAGGTCACGTCCTTGCCTACATGCGCGTCAGTCCATATCGGCGCCCACGCCGCATCAAGGGTTTGCGCATGTGGCCCTAACAGAAACGATGGATAGCCAGATGGTGCGGCGTTGGCCGCCTCAACGGCTATTATACTGCTGGTCAAGAGATTGCTACCAGATGATTTACTACCAGAGGAAGGCTGAAATATATTTGGACTTAAAGCACTTATGGGCGCTTGAGACCAAATATATTGTTTTGTGAATGGATTATAGCCTGAAATATACCAATAATAACCACTAACGACATAAGATTGTTGAAGCGGCACAAGCTCATCGTCGCAAATGAGCGCATCGAATCCATCCACTGGTCCGTCGTTCAAATATATGCCGTAAAATAGATATCTCTTATTAGTGGTAGTTTCCTCAAAAAATATCACGCCACTTTGGCGCACGCGCCCATAGGCCTTGATCCTTGGCGCGGTCGAAGATTGTACTGTTGTCGTTAGCGGCGGCGGCGTCTGCGGCACCTGCGGGATTTGGAACTGAGGTTGCTCGCGCCTCCCACGAGTTCGACCAAGAAAGGAAAGGCCAATACCAGCCCCGGCTGCGAGAAAATTCAATCCTGGCGGCAGAAAAGACGCAGCGACGGACAGCGCCGCGCCGGCGATGCGTTTAATAGGACTAACGATTTTAGACATTTGTCGTCGTTGGAATACGCCAGCAGGCGATGACCTTCGGCTTGAGACGCGCTACGGCGCCAAAACTGCGCGTTACGAACCAGCCCTCAGCCGTCAATACGCCGACGATAAGGTCTCCGCCTTCCTGCTCAGCAAGCGCGACCGCATTGGCTTCTGGCGCGCACGGCTCAAGGCCAATGAGGTTGCACCATATGGCAACGCCTTGCGCGATACCGTTCCTATGCCATGCGTACCGTATCGCGCTCGGCGATGGGGTTTTTGAGACGCCGCGATAGTTGAGCCAACGCGCCACAAAGCCCGCGCAAGGTTCGTTGGAACTCGCTGGTAGAAGAGCAAAATCGAGCGGCGTCATTGCGACCAAAAAATCGTATGCGTGAAGCCGACGCGCTTGAAAATCTTATCGCCGGGATGACGCGCCTGCTGGTCGGCGTCGGTAACGAGATTGAGCGTAGGAAGATGCTTTGATGCGAAAAGCGGTTCCGCGGTGAGTTCCAGAATGTATGTGTCGTCGGAATATTTCAGCGCGGCGCGGTCAATGATCGCCATCTGGCAGAGATAGGGCATGTCAACAGGTCGCCAGTCGCTATCAGACAACAGCACATAGACGCTCGCCGTGCGTCCGCGCATTTGCGACTCCTGATCACGCGCGGCTTGCGCAAGTTCATTGTTGAGCCCGGAAAGCGTCATCGTCACAAAATCTGTCGCCGCCTCATATCCGAAATTGAGGCCAGAAATATCACCGAAAGCGCCGAGTCCCTCCCATTCTCGACCATCGTTTGTCGTCACGCCGCCCTGTCCGCGCCAGAGCCGGAGTGTTTCGTTCAGCAGCTCCAGTTCGACAGCGACCGCCATATTCACGATTTGCCCAGCGAGGAGCAATTGCGCGGCGTCAGTGAAGATCAGCGACGCACTCACCAATTTGCCTCTTCGAAAGACAAATCGATTTCGCCCCAGCGGCCAAACTGCATCTGCAAACCGGCTTCTTTTTCTTCGAGATAGGCAAGCATGCGCGGGTCATCGATCTCGATCTTCGTTCCGGCCGCGTGCGCCGCCCGCAGCGGCGGCCAGATGCGCGCGAGGTCGACGATCAGTGATTCAATGACATGAAGCCGCCCGGAGAGTTCTATGTAGTCGCCCGCCTGCAGGGGAGCCTGCTGCGAGTTCGTGATTACGATCTCCGTCGCGCCCTTGGCCGCGCCCGCGGCGAGCGTGCAATCCGAAAGCGATGAGACGAAGCGATAGCCGCTGGAAAATATCTTGCCGTTGGTGAACGTATGATAGATCGGGCTCGTCGCGCCGGCGCGGCGGACTGGGCCGTTCGCATAATCATAAGGTCCAACATAGATCGGCTCCGCGCGGCCTTCTATAAGCGCCAGCAACGCGCGAAAGGCTAGGATATTGGATTTCCGCGCCAGACAGCCTGTATAGACCAGCCGCCAACCCCCGGCGCTGGAGACGACTGTTTGCGGGCGTCCTGCGATCGGCTGCGGGCCTCTTGTGACCGGTCTGCCTTTGACGGGCGTTATGTGACGCACGGGGATCGTCTTGATCGGCCATACGGCGATAAGTGGGTCACGCATCGAAGCCTATTTCCGTCGCATGTTGTGATTGGCGAGAATGGACGGGACTTCCTTCTCTAAAGCGGCTGCGCGCGACTCGATGAGAAATACGATCTGATCGTCGCTCATGCGCTGAGGCGTCATCGTCACCCCCGTCGATTGATCGATGAAGGTAATTTTTGGAGTTTGCGAGTCGCGCATTGCAACCGGGATCGATCGTCCATCAGGAAGCGGCACATAGGCCTCCGGCTGGCGGCCTTCTCCAAAGAGCGCCATCTGCGGCGAATTGGCGATGCCGCCGCTCGCATAGCGATGCAGCGGCAGCGGGCCAGTGCCGGTCATGATCCCGCCGTCGGCAAAGGGAAAGGCGAATTTGAACGGCGCGCCGCTGAATAGGCCCTTACCGCCGCCGAACAGATTGCCGAACAGACTGCCGAAAATGCCACCGCCCGAGGATTTGTCGCCGGCCGCGCCGAACAGCGAATTCGTCAGGCTGCGCGAGGCAATATCGATGATTTTGCGCTCGATCTGTTCGAGTGTGCTCCTGAACGCGTCGCCGGCGTTCTTGGAGCCGACAAGGCCATTGGCGAGCGACGAAAACGAGCTGCGCGCGATATCGCCGACCTCGCGCATCGTGTCCCGCCAGGCTTCGGCGGCCTTGGCGTTGGCCTTTTGCGCGCGCTCCGCGTCGTCAAGTTTCGTCACCAGAGCGGCGATTTCGTCCTTTTGTTCCTGCGTCGCCTTGGTTCCGAGTTTGCGCTGCTCATTCTCGATTTTGATCTTGAGCGAGATTTCGTCATGTGCCAGACCCTCGGACGCGACAAGCGCGATGCGGTTCTTGAGGTCCGCTTCGACATCGGCAAAGCGCTCTTCCGACTTGGACTGTGCAGCCCCCGCAACTCGGCGGCGAGCGGCGGCTTTTGCCGCCTCTGCACGCTGCTCAAAACGCGAACGCGAAGCCCCAGCGGTTTGAGGCTGGATGATGCCGGACTCGCTGAGGGGAATGAACCGCCCCTTGAATGGCGTTTCGCCTGTCACGAGCTCGCGCACGGTATCGAACGGATGCAGAAAGCCGCGCATCACGGCCTGCAGGTTTTGCGACTCAGATACCGCCTGAGCGATCGTCCCGACGATTTCATACCAGCCGAGTTTGAGTGTAGCGACCGGATCGCCCAAGTCCTGAAACGCCTTGAGCAGCTTGTCGCTGGCCACTGCCGCGGCGGCGTCAATCTGCAACTGCGTCTCATGCGCGGCCCGCGCTGCCTGGTCGAGATGGTCGCCGACGCGGCCCGTCGCCTCCGCCAAGCCGTTCATCGACGCGGCGCCGCTCTCGATTGCATCGAACATCTTCCGCCCGGCGTCTTCGCCGAACAGCGATTGGGCCAGTCCGAGCCCTTCGGCGCCTGGCAGTTCCCTGATTTTCTTTTCGATGATGTCGATGAATTCTCCGGCGGTTCTGGCGCCGTCCGCCACTTTCAAAAAGCCCGCGTCGATCTTCTCCAGCGCGCTTTTGACTGCGCCCTCATTGCGGGCGAACTGTTCGAACTGCATCGATGCATTGGCGAAGGCGCCGACCGCGCTTTTCTCGTCGAGTCCGACGCCAGCGCCGACGATCTTTGCGCCTTGGACCTGCTCAGCCGTCAGACCAGACAGCTTCGCCGTCTCGCCGATCTTGGCGAGCGCGCTTTCAGCCTTCAGCGCCGCAACCTCAATCCCCGCAACGGCGGCTGTGAGCTGGACGGCAATGCCGATCGGCGAGGTCAGCGCGCGAACCACGCCCGCGCCGAAAGAGCGAAGCGCGCCAGCGGCGCCGGCCCCGCTCGATCCGAAAACATCGGCAATCTGCGAGCCCTGTTGGAACAGCACGGTCAGCGGCGCCTGGCCGCCCGCAAGCGACACGCCGACATCCTGGAATTGGCGCGACAGATTGATCCATTCGTGGCGCGCCAGCCCAACAGCACGGGCGTTGTCATTGACGGCGCCGGTTAGTCGCCGGTGACGGTCGGTCGCGAGGTCGAGCACGCGCTGCGCGTCCTGTTCGGTGCGCACGCCGGCCGCGACCGCCGCGTTAGCGCGGACATAGGTCGAAGCCACCTGGGCGGCGGAACGCGCCTGACCGTCGAGTGATCGCTCGAGCCGGTCGAAGTCGCGCGCGGCGTTGCGCGCCTCTTTCGACAGACCCTGCATCGCAGCGTCGCCCGTCTCGCCGATCTTTTTCAGCGCGGCGATGATCTTTTCGTCGCCCTCAGCGCCAAGGCGCAGCGTGACAGCGGATTTTCCGGCCATGCGAGGTCAATCCTGTTTTTTGGCGACGCCGGCGAGCATGCCTGTTTCGGCGACGACCAGCAGTTCGAGGAACGGCTGACGGTCGCAATGCGACGCCAGCAGCAGCGCCTGTGCGTAATCGACGCCGCAGATCGCGCCCGCCATGCCGGCGCGCTTCATGACGCCAGGCGATGAGCAGGCGGCGAGCGCCGCAGCGCCCTCGACCGTGCGCGGCATGTGTTTATGTTCGGGGCAAAGCCTGCCGCCGGCGCCCGGTTTTCCCTTCGCGCAGGCCGAGCCTAATTCGCGGCAGCTCCGGCAGTAGGCGGCGCCCCCGCCGGCGCGCCATTCGGCGAGAGCGCTGATGCGTTTCCCTCTTCGTCCATCTCGACGAGTCGCGCCATCAGCGCCGAAGAGATCAGCGCGTAGAGCGCTGGATCGCGCAGAAGATCGGCGACATTCTCGCGCGTGAGCGCCAGCTGCGCGCCGGTTTCGTCGCCGACGCCCTCCCATGATGCGACGCAGCGCATGCAGAGTTCGACATTGAAAACCAGCAGGGAGACGCCTGAAGACAGGCCTTCGTCTTCGGTCAATGACGCGGCGTCGCCGATATCAAGACCGAGTTCGGACAGCGCCCGCGCGCCGGCGCGGACGGACTGGAAGAATTCGCGCGCCGCGTGGAGCGCCGCCTCGCGATCAATGCTCGTCGCCTGCCGATAGGTCAGCGACGCGCCTGGGCCGAGCGGCAGGACGAGCCCTCTTTTTGGTTTGCCGATGCGAATCATCAGTAGGTCGCCACCTGGTTTTTGAGCGTCGCCGTCAGCATCGCCGTCGCGGCGGTCTGGCGCGCCTTGAAGGCGATCGTTTGCTGAATGCCGCCGGGGCCTTCGATCGGCACGCCGGCGCGGGTCAGCAGGATCGCCGGACAGGACAGCACAAGCCGATTATTAGCGCCGACGATGAATTCGACATCGAGCGTCTTTTCCGTTTCGGCGGCGGCGAGCGCGTCATAGGTCGAACCGGCGTAGCGGATGGTAAGCTCGCCGGAAAACTGCGCCTGCGCCAGCAGAACCGCCGCCCCGAACTTGTCCGACGTGTCGATATAGCGGTCCTGAACGAGGCCGGTTTCGTAGGAAAATTTCGACGCCAGCAGCGACCCGACATTGGCTGAGTCGAGTTTGACATTGGCGCCCGTCGCCTTGAACGGCGCATAGGTCCGCGCCGCGACAGGCGTTCCGCCGCCCGTCGATCCCGCGATTGCCTCGCCATAGCCGAGTATATCCAGCATGACGCGTTGAATGCCGGCCGCGTCGGCGAGATCGAAGGCGATGCTCTTCGCCGCAAGTCCGGTGTGCATGCGGTAATCGCCGGCGATCGGCTTGATTTCGACGGCATAGGACGGAAGCGTCAGCCCGCCGGACGCGAAGACATGGGTGTAATTAGTCGACCCTGACGTCGTCGGCGCGCCGAGCGCGAGCTTCAGCCAGTCGCCGATCTGGTTCATGCAGAGCGGCAATTCGAGCGAGCCGCCATGCTCGGACAAGGCCGGCGCGAAGGCCGCGTTGTCGCGAAAATTCTGATAGGACGCGCCAATGATCGGATCGTTTTCGAGCGGCTTCGTCTCTTTCAGTGACGACTTATAGAAAAAGGCGCGCTGGTAATTGCCGCTCGGCGCGGCCCCATAGGAGGACTCGACCTTAAACAGAAGATCGGAAAGCTGCCCGAGGGCGATTGAGGCGGTGGCCATCTTTCTTAATCCTTCCTGATGATGCCGGCGACGCCGAGGTCGATTTCAGACGCCGGGCGGCTCTTGCCTTCCAGCGCCTTGGCGTTTTCCGGCGTATTGGGGACGACGGCGCCGCTATGAATGCCCGGCGCGTCGCCGAGCGCGACGAGATAATTCGAAACGACGACGGCGGTGGTCATCGCCGGCGCAGCGTCGGAAACGCCTGGCGGAGCCGGCGGGACTTTGTCTGCCAATTCAGTAGCTCCTCGGAGAGACATAGGTGAGTTGCGCGCGGATCAACGCGGTGAGCACGGCTTTCGAGCCGGCGGCGTCTGTTCCAAGCTCGGGCTGTTCGACGATTTCCGCGCGGATCACGTCGGCGCCGAGCGTTGGATCGGCCTCGATAGCTGCATAGACAGCTGAAAGCGCCGCATCGAAAGCAGTATTGAGTCCGTCGCCTTCCGCCCCGGCCACGTAGAGTTCGATTTCGGCGTTGCGGACAAGCTCAAAAGCGTCAGGACCGGCGCCGAAGCGACGCGTCGTCTCGACCGCATCACCATGCCGCAGCGCAACGATCGTTGCATATGGCGGATCGAAGGCCGTCAGCTCTTCGAATACATCCTCGAAGACAGGATCACGCCGGACAGCAGGCAGAACGGTCGATGCATCCAGCGCCGCTTTGAGCGCCAGCATAGCGACTTCGGTTTCGCTGCTCATAGCAAAACAATCTCTACATGTCCGCGCTTGACCGACTTTTTTATGCGCCCGTTTTCGATCATGAGCCGGCCATCTGGCGCAGTTTCCGCAATCACGAGCACGCCAAGTTCGTCATCGGCGCGAACGCATCTGCGCTGCAGAACGCCATCAAGGAAGATATTGGCCCGCAACAGGCGAGGGTGAAAATATGGGTCGCTTTCGTCTGCTGAAATAATCATGACGCGTTCGCCGCCCGCTCGTAATTAGCGGTATATTTCGCGCCGGCGCGCTCGGCGATTGAAGCTATATTGAGCCGCTTACGGAGGCGAACCCGTTTCTTAAGAATGAAGAAAGCGAGACGCTCACCCTCGACGCCCTTCTCCCTGCCGATCGTCGGCGTTCTCGCGCCGCCGCGGCGATGAGCGCGCCGCGTCCCGCGCGACGCCTGCGCGACAGCGACAAAGCCGCCATTGCGCAGCGGAATGAAGCTGAACCTGCCGACCTTCGCCTTCACTTCCTGCGGAGAAAGACGCTTGCCGCCGCGCCCACGCGGGACATTCTCAGTCGGAACCCAGAGATATTTCTTGCCGCCGACGGGCTGAATGATCGGCCCCTCTTCGAAGGCGATCATAATTTCCGGCGCGCGTGAAAACGCGAAAACCGCCGGGCTGAGCGTGTTGCGCGCCTCTGCCGGATAGATTCTGACGCGCCATGTCGTCGGCAGACGTTTCGAATTAAGCGCATCGCGCGTCATTGCGCGCAGCGGGTCGACCAATTCGGCGCGACCGGTCTGTTCTGTCGCCAGTCGAATGCGCTTCGCCAGCGCGATGCGCTCGCCTTCAATGGCGCCTGAAATCGCGTTTTTGTCGATATCGACCGTAATCATCGCGTCACGCCGTCTGGAGATCGCAAAGACAGGTCCAGACGAGGCCGGACGGATCATTACGCTTGGGCGCGGCGACGATCCGATAGTCTCGGCCGTCGACGGTGAAGACGCCGCCCTTGACCGGCGCGGCCAGTTCGGAAACGCGCACTTCTACTATGGTCTGCCCGGCGACAAGCGGCACATTGCCGAGCGTCACTGAATCATCCGCCTGATTGAGAACGACGACACAGGCGCTGGTGACGAAGTCCGGCGAGAGATAGCTCGCCGAAACGCCAAAGTTGGCGAAGACGCGGCCAAGCGTCTTCGCCTCAGATGTTGCAAAAGCGGACGGCATCAGTAGCCGAACGCCACCCAGTTGACCTTCTTTCCGAAGGTCGACGCGGCGACCGGGCCAGCCGCCGTCTTCCAGGTCTTCAGCAGGAAAGAGCCGGCCGCCGGGGCGCCTGCCTGATCGCCGATGCTCGAGCTGAGAAACTCAGGATCGGCGACAATGTCCGAGTCGAACTGTGCGACGACGCCAACAAGCAGCGACAATCCGGTCGCGATCGTGTCGGACGCCGCGACCGTCGTCGCCTGTCCCCAAACAATACGCGGCGCGTCAGAATCCGGCGTAAGGACGAGCTTGCCAGTCGATGTCGGATTAGCGGCAGCCTCTACGCATTTTCCGATGCGCAGATTAGACATCGTCTTGACGTTGGTCGCCTTTTTGGCGGAATTGTCCCACCAGACGGTGTCGCCGACGGACCATGCCTGCGCGGAGACCTTCGCAAGCTCCCAAACACCGCATCTCTGGAGGGGAACATCCACACCCGAAAGTGCGGTTATTTGCGCGACGCCAAATATCGCTCCTACTTGGGCGCCGGCGCCGGAGACCACATCATAGGGGGCAGCGAGCGTGATGACCTCGCCTTCCTGGATTGCATTGAGGGACATTGTTAGACTTCCTATGTTTGGAAAGCGCGATAGATCGCGCGGAGGGGCTTAGCGCGCGCTCAATCAAGCGCGCGCTATTGAGCTGCTCTTATCCTTAGGTGCCAGCGTTCCTGAACATCCCGCGGTAGTCGATCGCCTTAGCGGCGAAGTCGAGTCGCCCCTTGATTTCGAGACCATCAATCTCGAAACCGACCCGCTGCTCCGTGTAAACGCCTTCCTGTCCGTCGAGATAGGCGTAGTCGAACGTGTCGATGACATTATAATCGCCGAGCACGAACCACGGCTCGGCGCCAGCCGCCGGCTTGAGCCTCGGCTCGACGATCAGCGTCAGGCGGTTGGCGAAAGTATTGACGCCGGACGTCGCCGTCGCCTGCACCGCCGTCAAAAGCTTCTGCGCCGCAACCTTGCGCTTCGGAGTCACGACCAGATATTGAGGGATCAGGCCGGAAATCGCCTTTCCAGACGCATCCGTCTGCTCGAGCATTTTTTGCTCGGCTTCGGCGAGGGTCGTCTCATTCACATCTCCCGCCGTGCCGACATTGCCGTGCGTCGCGTGGAACAAAGCGACGCCGTCAGAGAGATTTGCATTGGCTGTGAAAACGCCCCATACGACGTCATTTTCAAGCTCGGCGGCGGCGCGGCCCATCTGAGAGGGAATGCGGTCAAAGGCGCCAAGATCATCGTTGATCAGCGCCTGACGCGTGATGGGGACGATCTTGCCGTATGTCGCCAGCGCGTAGGTTTCTCCGGTGTCGCCGAACTTGCCGTATTTGAACTCGGCTCCCTCCAGCACCTTTTCGAAGGACGGCATGCCGGTAAGCGCGACGACCGACTTCGATTTGAAGTCCGGCGAATTGCTTTGACGGCCGAGCATGCGCCAAGGCTGCGTCGCCGTCGTATAGGCGTCACGTAGTCGCTTCGACGCGACATTCGCCATCAAGCTCGAAAAGTCCGAGGTGGACATGCCGGCGCGGTAGAGCAAGCCTGGATCATTGAGACCGAGCGCCAGCGTCGCGCGCTCCATCTTACTCAAATTCGAAAGCGAGACGCCCTGCGTGCGCTGCACGTAGTGCGAGAATAGCCCAAGGACGGAGTCGAAACCGCGCATATCTGCGGCAAGGCTCCGGATCTGGCGACCCTCTTCGCTTTGCGGGTCGGCGGCTCCTGGATTAGCGCGCATTATGAGCGAGGACTCAATAGCGCGCCGCAGCGTTTCGCCTTCGTCGCGGGTAATATGCGCCACAGGACCAGCAACCGCCGCCGTCTTTTCCTGTCGACTCGCAGCTCGCTCCGTGAGGCGATCAAAGATCGCGTCGCGCGTCAATCCTTCGTCAATCCAGGAATCAACCTCCTTGCGAGCGCCTGCCAGTTCAGCGAGACGCTGGAGACCGCGCATATCGGCCGCGGTGAGCGCGTTCGTCGTGCGCTCTGCGGCTGGGGTTGGGACTTCTGGGGCTACCGCAGGAGCGGCGCGCGTCTCCGCGACGTCGGGAGCCGGCGTCGCGGGCGGGTTGGGTTCAACGGCCGCCGCAGCGGCCGGCTGTGCGGCACGGGTCATATCGTCTTCCTCTGTTTGATAGCCGGGATCATTGCCGCTTGGCGCGACGGCCCGGACCGTCGCGGCGGTATCTGCGGGAACGGCGCAAAGTGTGACTTCAAGCAGCTCCCATTCGTCGGCGCGCCATGTTTGCTCGCCTGTGTCCTCCTGGCTGATCATCACCCAGCGCTTGACCGAATAGCCGATCGAAAAACTGGTCAGCGCGCCTCGCGAGACCATGCCCTCAGCCTTCCGGCCCTCCTCCGTATCATCGAAGCGGACTCGGCCGACGAGCTGACCGTTCTCTATGCGCGCTTCTTCGACAACGCCGAGAATGGCGCCGATCGTGGATGCGTTGTGCGAGTCGAGCAGCTTGCACTGCCGCGCCTCGACGCGAGAGAGATCGACGGCGCTCGTGTCCATGTTGAGCGTTTCGATAAAGCCCCAGCGGCGAACGGGAGAGCCCGCAGCAAAGATTCCGTCGACGGTATGCGCGCGTTCGTCGTAGGTCGATAATTGGGTGTCGAAGCGCGTCTGGCGCGCGAGCGGGCGCGTGACCTTCGCCCATGGCGACTCGACGCATGTCTTATTGCCGCCAGGCTGAAAACCTGGAGGCGCGCTCAATGAACGCGTCATGGGAATTTACCTTTCAGTTTTGGTTGATCGACGCGCCTGCGCCATCATTGAGCGCCGTGGCCAAAGCCTGCAGCGCGCCGGCGTGATCGATGCGCCGTGCGTCCGTGTCTAAAACGACCTTCGACGTTGTCGCGTCGATGGCCGCCAAGAAGGCGTCGATCTCCGCGAGAACCGCCTCCCAATTTTGTCCCCGTTCAGCGAGCGCATCCGGTTGAGATTGCAGTCCAGCGCGAATCTCCATGACTTTCGCCATGATTTCCTTCAGCGGATCGACCCAAGGGCGAACCGGCATGGCGAGTTCGCACCCAACGCTCGCGATACGCTCGTCGCCGCGGAGCAACGCCTCGCGCATCATGACCCGTCGCCATGCACGTCGCTCATGCGGCGCAAAGACCAACCACTGCACCACGTCAATGAGAACGTTTCCGGAGACGATCGCGGCTCTCTGACTGCTATAGTTCGCTTGGCTCGGATCGCCTGTGACGGCGAAATATGGCACGCCGATCGACGCCGAGAATGCGAAGAGCTGCGACCGGATGAAGTCTAGCGTATCGCCGCTCGTCGACGGCTGAAACGGCGTCACATCTTCGCCAGGGCCAGTGCGTAATAATTTACCAGGCGCAAGAGCCTCCTCAATCCGACCCTTCGCATCTATCTTCTGCTGACCGACAATCGGCGCTGCGCCTTGCGCTTCCGGAGTGCGGATAACGAGACCGATGCAGGCCTCGATTCGCTTGCGCCAGATGATCGCTTCGTTGACGTCATCAAGGCCGCGCATCGCCGTGATGGACGGCGCAAGCCAGCTAACGCCCCTGATCTGGCCAGGTCGCAGCACTTGATAGATGTGATCGACGTCAATTGCATCGACATAAGAAGAAACGCCGCGCATCAATCTATTTGGAGCGACGCCGATGAGTTCTCCGGGGTGAACGGGGTAGAGCCAGTATCCTGTTCGCGCACCATTTTTGTTGAATTCTACGCCCTGGAGGACGATTTTTCCGTCTTTTGCCGACTTCGCATAGGAATCGCGATTTGCGTCAAGATAATCCGCTTCGCGCAGGATGATCTTTCCATTTGGTTTTCCATCGTCGTCTTTGGTCCACAATCGCAGAATTTCGCCATCTCGAAACATCGTTCCGGCGACGAGATTTTGCATCCCATAGTAATCTTGCTGGCCTTCCGGATCGCATGTCTCGACAAACCGCGTCCAGGCGTCGTTGGCGATCTTTCGGAGACTCTTGCGCGGATCGACGGCGCGCGGCGTGATGCCAGTACCGACGACGCGTCCGGCAAACTGTGCCCGCGCCGAGGCGATGAGCTTATTATTGCGATCAAGATCACGCGCGCGGTAGCGCAAACGGTCTATCGCGCCATAGTTCTCCGAATTAGCTGATGATCCGTTGGTCACCCACCCGGAAAGGCGGCGATCCTGCGACGCGCCGTCATAGGCGCGCATAAACTCCGCAGCGGCGGCGCGGGCATGCAGTCGACGCAGGCCGGATACCGGCGCGACCGCGAGCAGCGCGCGATCGAAAATGGAAGGGCGGAAGGTCATTAAGCGGTGATATTTCGCTTTTTGAGCACGATGCCTTTTCGTGCATTTCCGCGCGTGTGGGCGCGAACAAGGCTTAGCTTGACGCGCCCCTCACGAACGATTTCACGTAACCCAAGTTGATCAACAAACAGTTCGTTTGTTTCCAAAATGGCCTGGCCGATATTCATGTGTTTTCTCCTCCATCGGCGTCCGGCCTGGCAGGCCTGCGACGCACAGGTTCGCTTTCGCGAAACCGGAGCCGATGAAGCCCGGTTCTCGCCGTTCCCCCTGCCAAGGGAAATTCAGTGAATTTGTTGGTCAGTCCCGCTTAAAGCTCGCATAGGAGCCGCGATCGGCGCTCGACGGCGCCGGGCCGGTCGTTGGAATCGCCTGCTGCTGGCGTTTGAAATAATCGAGCGCCTTGATGATGGAATCGGTCGACTGATAGGTGACGCGACGGCCCGCATATTCGACGGTCAATTCGCCGGTCGCGAGCGCGGTTTCGAGCGCCGCGACCGCCTCGGTGATTTCGGTCGGCGTCATATCCAGTCGCCCCCTGACCAGGTCCATGATTTCGCCGGCGCGTCGCGCTCGGCAGGCGGGGCGGCGACCGGTTGCGCGTCGTCAGGCTTCGCCGCGGCGTCAACCGGATCGGCTGCGCGCAGCAATGGCGCGATCACGCTTTCCGGCGCGCCGCGCTGATAGGCGAGTTCGCGCCAGAAGCTCTCGGGACGATTGCCGATATCGAAAACCGGCGCGCCGAAGGCCAGCGCCATGCCGATGATGCGGCAATCGAGCCAGTGATTGTCTTCCTCGCGCTGCTTCCAGACCCGGTTGCCGTTCTTGTCGAGGCCGATGAATTCCGCCGTGAGCTGGCGGAAATATCCCTCGGCGAGAAACGAGCCGAAATGGCAGAAGCCGGACGGCGCGATGATCTGCCCTTCGTCGCTGATCGAGGATTCGCGATTGAGATAGGCGTAGAAGCGCGATTTCAGATTGTAGGAGCCGGCCTTCCATTGCTGGACGCCCTTGCGGATGCGCTTGCCGCGCCAGTCGAAGTCGACGAGCTGCGGCGCGGCGAGCGCGGGACGGCCCCAGCCTTCCTCCGTGCGCACCGCATAGGCGCCGTGATGGCGGCGGACCCAGTCATAGACGATCGGCGCGTTGTAGCGGCAATCGACGCCGGTCGCGTCGAGGCGACGAAACCCGCCGAATGAATCGGCGAGCGGCGTCTCATGCAGTTCGGACAGGCGCTTCCAGCAGCCGTCGTCCGGGTCCGACGTATCGGATGGTTTTTCAGGCGTGCCGGCGTTGAGATAGGTCGCCAGCAGCGTGTAGGAGCGCCGATCCGCCGTCCAGCCGA
>VGDY01000061.1 GCA_016869555.1 Alphaproteobacteria bacterium
GCTCATGCCGTCTCGAACCACCGCATCGATCACCCGATCACGCAAATCTTGAGAATATGATCCACCCATCCCCGCTGGCCTCCGCCCAGCCAAAAGGTTGAATCAAAACAACCGCGATTCGGGAATCCCCTCCGAGTCAGCGTAATTGCAAAACGCTCTAGAGCGCGGTTTACGCGAAAAACCGGTTCCCGCTTTTTCGCACCGCGCTCCAGGCGTGGCCAGCCTCAGGAGAAAGGGCCCCGGTTTCCGGGGCCTTTTTGCACGCCCTATTCCAGCGAGCAATTGAACACCAAATTCGTTAGCGCCGAGAAGGTCACCTGGACGAAAATCCATACGCCGATCAGCGTCCAGGCGAGCCTGTATTTCTCGCGCCCATAAAGGAACGCGCCAATAAGCGGCAGGATGAGAAAGAAGAACTGCCAGGGCGTGCTGACGAAAGTATCGCAGTACCAAAGATTTAGTTTCTCACTAACCATTACTCTCACCTTGGCAGATTGGTTTCGCCCATGAGGAATTCGTCGACCGAATGGGCGCATTGGCGACCTTCGCGAATAGCCCAAACGACGAGCGATTGACCGCGCCGCATGTCGCCGCAAGCGAAGACTTTCTCGCGAGACGCCTGATAGGCGCTTGTGTCGGCCGCGACATTGCCGCGGGAATCGAATGCGACTCCGAGACCTTCAAGCAGCCCTTCACGCACCGGCGACACAAAGCCCATCGCGAGCAGCACGAGATCAGCCTTGAGCTTGAATTCGCTCCCCGGCTCTTCCTGCATCTTGCCGTCGACGCGCACGCAGCGCAGCGCCTTCACCGCGCCGTCCTTGCCTTCGAATTCGCGCGTCAGCACCGAAAATTCGCGCGACGCCCCCTCATCGTGAGAAGACGACGTGCGCAGCTTCAGCGGCCAGTCGGGCCAGGTCAGCAGCTTGTGCTCCTTCTCGGGCGGGCGCGGCATGATTTCGAGCTGAGTCACCGAAAGCGCGCCCTGGCGCACCGACGTGCCGATGCAGTCGGAACCGGTGTCGCCGCCGCCGATGACGATGACATGCTTGCCGGTGGCGAGGATCGGCTCATTGGTCGAGAGCGGTTCGCCCGAGACCCGGCGGTTTTGCTGAGGCAGAAAATCCATCGCGAAGTGAACGCCGCGCAATTCGCGGCCGGGGATCGGCAGATCGCGCGGCTGTTCGGCGCCGCCGGCGAGGATCACCGCGTCATGGCCGGCGATGAGATCGTCGGCGGAGAGATCGACGCCGACATGAACGCCGCAGTGAAACGAGACGCCCTCCGCCTCCATCTGCTGAACGCGGCGGTCGATGAGACTCTTCTCCATCTTGAAGTCGGGAATGCCATAGCGCAGCAGGCCGCCGGGCTTTGCGTTCTTCTCGTAGACATGCGCGTCATGGCCGGCTCGGGCAAGCTGCTGCGCTGCGGCGAGCCCCGCGGGTCCGGAGCCGACGACCGCGATCCGCCTGCCTGTCTTGCGCTTGGGCGGTTCGGGAACGACCCAGCCATGCTCAAATCCGCGGTCGACGATGGCGCATTCGATGGTCTTGATGGTGACAGGCTGGTCCTGGAGGTTCAGCGTGCAGGACGCCTCGCAGGGCGCCGGGCACACGCGCCCGGTGAACTCGGGGAAGTTGTTGGTCGAGTGCAGATTGACCAGCGCCCGCCGCCACTCGCCGTGAAAGACGAGGTCGTTCCAGTCGGGAATCTGGTTATTGACCGGGCAGCCGTTGTGACAAAAGGGAATGCCGCAATCCATGCAGCGCGACGCCTGGCTGCGCGTCGTTTCGTCCGACAAGGGAATGACGAATTCGCGATAGTGGCGAATGCGATCGGCCGCCGGCTTGTATTTGCGGTCATGCCGGTCGATCTCGAGAAACCCGGTCACCTTGCCCATTCGCTCTCGCACCTTTCGCGCCTCGACCGCGGAGGCGACGGCGTTTCTCATCGGCGCGGCAGTCTTTTGCCGAAGACGAAATCGCCTCCTGGCCCAAGCGCCTCGACCGCCGCAATCTTGGATGTTTTCTAAACGCTTTCGAAGCGTCGGCGTCAAGCCGCGAAGCTTCTGCGCGGCGGTCGTCGACCGCGCGCCCGCGCGACTATCAGGCGCTGGGGTTCAACCCGCCCGCCGCAGGCGCTACTATGCGAAACCGATCCTCCTTGACGCGGCTGTGCAGCAATTTCACGCGCCGGCGAGACTTCACCTCGTAAAGCGCTTCATCCGCCACCGCGAGAAGAGCCTCGGCGTCCGCGCCAGTTTCGGGCACGAGCGCCACGCCGACGCTGACGCCGATCGTCGCGCGAACGCCGTCGCCCAAATCGTAAGGCATGGAAATGGAATTCGTCAGCCTCTGGCTCAGCTCCGTCGCCAGCTCGCTGGTCAACCCCCTGGCCAGCACCACGAACTCGTCGCCGCCGATCCGCGCGGCCACGTCAGTCGCGCGCAAGGATTGGCGAAGGCGTTCCGCCACCAATTTGAGCAGCCTGTCTCCAGCGGCGTGACCGTAGGTGTCATTGACCGTCTTGAAATTGTCGAGATCGAGAAAGAGAACGGCGAGATCGCCGCCATGCGGAGCCGAGTTCTTCAGTCCAACATCCACGGCGGCGGCAAGTCCGGCTCGATTTGACAGGCCGGTGAGCGCATCATGCTTGGCGCGGTGGTCGTTCTCGCGTTCAGCCTGCATGGTCGCGACGAGCATCTTATTCAGACTGTAAGATGCGGCGATCATCGCGGCGAGGTAAAACGGAATCTGAAGAAACACGAGATAAAGAATGGGTTCGCCGGAGAGGGCGGCCCCCGGCAAGAACGGGCCGAGGCTCGTCAAGATCATTGCTCCGGCGAGGCGAGGCGCGCCGAAATTTCGAAATCCAACGCCGCCGGCCATGCCCGAGCCGGAGAGACAGGCGAGCGTCGCTGAGACCCAGTCGCCGCTCGCGAGGCTGATAAAAGCGCCGTAGCCCACGCCGCTGCTCCAGAGCAGCTGAAGCAGAAGATACAGATCGGTCGGCGTCGGGCGGTGCGCAAGCGCGGCGCGACGGGAGACGCCCAAAACAATCAGACGCATCGCTCCGAGCATGATCTCGAAAACAAACCAGGCGACAAAGGGCGGAGTCTGTTCGCGTATGGCGATCGCGCCTGCAACAACGATCGTATTGATGATCCCGCCGAAAAATACCGGAAGAGTGCCGTAGAGACTGGCGATCAGCTTCAGTTGAATGTCAACCGGCGCGCCCAGACTTGGGCGCACGAGCCAGCGCATCGCGGCCCAGCGCGGCATGCTATAGACCATGGAGTCGTCTCGCATCAGGCTTCCTCACCGCCATAAAGGAAAACCGCCGAGTTTAAAGGAGGTTAGCTTAACTCTCCCTTTTTACAATGCCTGCAGATAAACGCAAGGCGACGCGCGCGCGCCGCCTCGCCAGTCTCACCACGCCAGATTTACTCGCCCGCGGCCCTCAATTGCTGAGGCTGCTTCCTGCGCGCGTTCAGCTCATTGAGCGCGCGCCGATATTCGACCGGCATCACCTTCCGGAATTTGTCCATATAATTCGGCCAATCCTCAAGAATGTCGCGCGCCCGCGTCGAGCCGGTATAGCGCAGGTGATTGGCGATCAGCTGGCGCAGACGTTCGGCGTCGAAACGCGTCATGTCGCTCATCACATCCACCCGGCCGTGGCCTTCGAGATCGCCCGACTGGTGGTAGGTCTCGGTCATGACGACCTCCTCGGAGCGCACCGGCTCGAGATCCACCATCGCGAGGTTGCAGCGGGTCGAGAACGCGTCGTCCTCGTCGAGGACATAGGCGATGCCGCCCGACATGCCGGCGGCGAAGTTGCGGCCGGTCTGGCCCAAGACCACCACCACGCCGCCCGTCATATATTCGCAGCCGTGGTCGCCGACGCCTTCGACCACCGCGATCGCTCCCGAATTGCGCACGGCGAAGCGTTCGCCGGCGACGCCGCGGAAATAGCATTCGCCGGCGATGGCGCCATAGAGCACCGTGTTGCCGACGATGATCGAGTTCGCCGGGTCGATCTGCTTCGCCGCGCGCGACGGATAGACGATGAGCTTTCCGCCGGAGAGCCCCTTGCCGACATAGTCGTTGGCTTCGCCTTCCAGGCGCAGCGTCACGCCGCGTGCGAGAAACGCGCCAAAACTCTGACCCGCCGTCCCGGTCGCGCGAATGTCGACCGTGTCCTCGGGCAGTCCTGTATGGCCGTAGATTCGCGCGATTTCGCCGGAAAGCATCGCGCCGGTGGTGCGATCGACGTTACGGATCGGCGTTTCGATCGAGACCTTCGCGCCGCGATCGAGCGCCGCGCGCGCTTCGGCGATGAGCTTGTTATCGAGGACCTTGTCGAGTCCGTGATCCTGCGCGGCGCTGTGCCGGATGGCGGCGCCCTCCCCCTGCGGCTTGAAGAACAGTTTGGAGAAGTCGAGACCGCGCGCCTTCCAGTGCGCGATCGCCTGCTCCTTGTCGAGCATTTGCATCTGGCCGGTCATCTCTTCGAAGCTGCGATAGCCCATGGCGGCCATGAGTTCGCGCACTTCTTCTGCGACGAAGAAGAAGAAGTTGATGACATGTTCCGGCAGGCCGACGAAGCGCTTGCGCAGAACCGGGTCCTGAGTCGCCACGCCGACCGGGCAGGTGTTGAGATGACACTTGCGCATCATGATGCAGCCCGCCGCAATCAGCGGCGCCGTCGCGAATCCGAACTCATCGGCGCCAAGCAGCGCGCCGATCACCACGTCGCGGCCCGTGCGCAAGCCGCCGTCGACCTGCACGGCGATGCGCGAACGCAGATTGTTCAGCACCAGCGTCTGATGGGTTTCGGCGAGGCCGATTTCCCATGGCGAACCCGCGTGCTTGATCGACGTCAGCGGCGATGCGCCGGTGCCGCCCTCGAACCCCGAGATCGTCACATGATCGGCGCGGCCCTTGGAGACGCCCGCGGCGACAGTGCCGACGCCCACTTCCGAGACGAGCTTCACCGACACGGCGGCGCGCGGATTGGCGTTCTTGAGATCGAAGATCAGCTGCGCCAAATCCTCGATCGAATAAATATCGTGGTGCGGCGGCGGCGAGATCAGGCCGACGCCCGGCGTCGAATGACGCACCTTGGCGATGACCGCGTCGACCTTGTCGCCGGGCAGCTGTCCGCCTTCGCCGGGCTTCGCGCCCTGCGCCATCTTGATCTGAATCATGTCGGCGTTGACGAGATATTCCGTCGTCACGCCGAAGCGGCCGGAGGCCACCTGCTTGATCGCGCTGCGCATTGAATCGCCATTCGGCAGCGGCTTGAATCGGTCCGACTCCTCGCCGCCCTCGCCGGTATTGGATCTGCCGCCGATGCGATTCATGGCGATCGCGAGCGTCGTATGCGCCTCGCGCGAGATCGAGCCAAACGACATGGCGCCGGTCGAGAAGCGCTTGACGATTTCGCTTGCCGGCTCAACCTCATCGAGCGGAACCGGCTGGCGGCCGTCCTCTTCGGCGCTCTTGATCCGGAACAGCCCGCGAAGATTGAGAAGCTTCTCGTCCTGTTCGTTCAGGAGCTTGGCGAAGGCGCGATATTTATCCTGCGCATTGCCGCGCACCGCATGTTGCAAGAGCGATACGGTCTGCGGCGTCCAGCTGTGCGCCTCGCCTCTGATGCGGAAAGCGTAATCGCCGCCGACGTCGAGCGCCTCCTTGTAGACCGGCGCGTCGCTGAAGGCGAGACGATGGCGGCGCACGGTTTCGCGCGCGATTTCCTCTAGCCCGACGCCTTCGACGCGCGTCGTCGTGCCGGTGAAGAATTCGTCGACGAAGCTTTGCGCGAGTCCCACCGCGTCGAAAATCTGCGCGCCGCAATAGGACTGATAGGTCGAGATGCCCATCTTGGACATCACCTTGAGAAGCCCCTTGTCGACGGCCTTGATGAAGCGCTTGACGGCCGTCGGACCATCGACGTCGGAGGGAAACTCGGCCGCCGAGGCGATGAGCGTCTCAAACGCCAGATAGGGATTGATCGCTTCCGCGCCATATCCCGCAAGACAGCAGAAATGATGCACCTCGCGCGCCTCGCCGGTTTCGACGACAAGGCCGACCGAGGTGCGCAGGCCTCTGCGGATCAGATGATGATGCACCGCGGCTGTCGCCAGCAGCGCGGGAATCGGAATGCGGTCCGGCCCCACCATCCGGTCCGAGAGAATGATGATGTTATAGCGGCTGCTGACCGCCTCCTCGGCGCGTTCGCACAGCCGCGTGATCGCCGCGCGCATGCCCTCGGCGCCCTTTGCGGCGGCATAGGTGACGTCGATCGTCTTGGTGTCGAAACTGTCCTCAACCGTGCCGATCCAGCGGATTTTTTCGAGGTCTTCGCTGGTCAGGATCGGCTGGCGCACCTCGAGGCGCTTCTTTTTCGCCGATCCTTCATGATCGAGGATATTGGGCCGCGGACCGATGAAGGAAACGAGGCTCATCACCAGCTCTTCGCGGATCGGATCGATCGGCGGATTGGTCACCTGCGCGAAGTTCTGCTTGAAATAGGTGTAGAGCAGCTTCTCCTTGTCGGAGAGCGCCGAGACGGGCGTGTCCGTGCCCATCGAGCCGACCGCCTCCTGGCCGGTCACGGCCATCGGGAAGAGCAGAAGGTCGAGATCTTCCTGCGTATAGCCGAAGGCCTGCTGGCGATCGAGCATCGATACGTCCCAGCGCGCCGGACGCGTATCGACGGGCTTCAAATCCTCAAGCTGAATTTGCGTGCGCGCCAGCCACTCCCTGTAAGGGTGGGAGTTCGACAGCTCCTTCTTGATCTCGTCGTCGGAGACGATGCGCCCCTGCTCCAGATCGACGAGCAGCATCTTGCCGGGCTGGAGACGCCATTTCGTCACGATTTTTTCTTCGGGAATAGGCAGCACGCCCATTTCGGACGCCATGACGACAAGGCCGTCGTCGGTGACGAGATAGCGCGCGGGCCGCAGTCCATTGCGATCGAGCGTCGCGCCGATCTGCCGTCCGTCGGTAAAGGCCATGGCGGCCGGACCGTCCCACGGCTCCATCAGGGCGGCGTGATGCTCGTAGAAGGCCTTGCGATCGGCGTCCATCAACGGATTGCCGGCCCAGGCCTCGGGGATCAGCATCATCACCGCATGAGCGAGCGAATAGCCGCCGCGCACCAGGAATTCGAGCGCATTGTCGAAACAGGCGGTGTCGGACTGGCCTTCATAGGAAATCGGCCAGAGCTTGCTGATGGCGTCGCCGAAGAGCGGCGAGGAGACTGACGCCTGGCGCGCCGCCATCCAGTTGAGATTGCCGCGCAGCGTGTTGATTTCGCCGTTGTGCGCGACGAAGCGGTAAGGATGCGCCAGCCGCCACGACGGGAAAGTGTTGGTCGCGAAGCGCTGATGCACGAGCGCCAGCGCCGAGATGAAACGCTCGTCCTTGAGGTCGAGGAAATATTCGCCAAGCTGCGAGACGAGCACCATGCCCTTGTAAACGATGGTCCGCGACGAGACCGAAACCGCGTAAAATTCGCGCCCCCCGTTGCCGAGCGTATAGATTTCGTTCGAGGCCGCCTTGCGCGCAAGATAGATGCGCCGTTCGAAAACGTCGGCGTCGGCGACGCCCGCGCCCCGGCCGATGAAGATTTGCGCGTGGTGCGGTTCGACGGCCTTCACCGCCTCGCCCAGATCGCTCGAATTGACCGGAAGATCGCGCCAGCCGAGAACGACGAGCCCTTCTTCTTCAGCCGACTTTTCGATGATGCCGCGCGCACGCGCGCGCGTCTCAGGATCGCGCGGCAGGAAATACTGGCCGATGGCGTAATCGCCGGCGGCGGGAAGCTCAATGTCGAGCTTCGCGCATTCCGCCTTGAAGAATTCATGCGGAATCTGCACGAGAATGCCGCAGCCGTCGCCAAGCTTGGGATCGGCGCCGACGGCGCCGCGATGGTCGAGATTGAGCAGGATGCGCAATCCCATTTCGACGATTGCCTTCGATTTTTCGTTGCGCATGTTGGCGACGAAGCCGACGCCGCAGGAGTCATGTTCCTTGGCCGGATCGTAAAGTCCCTGCGCCGGCGGAAGAGCGGGATCGCGGCCGAGCGGCAGCGCTCCGGCTTCAGCGACATGCTCGGCGGCTTTCGTCATCTCGGCGTCTCCTCGACGGATCGCGCGCTTCTTACTGCGCGCCTGCCGCCCGCTCATCGAACCATAAAACCGTCGCGGACGTGACCGAAATCGTCACCGCCCGGACTCTTGCACGTCGCCGTAAGCGCAGGCTCCGCAATGGCGGTTGCGAATCCTCGCGTCCTCGCCTCGCCACTCCGCGCAAGGCAAGGGACGCGCCACCCTAGCGAGCCCTCTGTTTCCTCTTTGGCGACGGCGCTCTGTCTGAACGCCAACCCCTTTGATTAAATAACGGCTTCCTAAAGCGAGCCCCGTTTTAAGGTCAGCATCACTGACATATTGGCGGGGCTAACTTACTGCCAGATTTGCGCCGAAGTGACAAGCAATCGCATGAATTGATGGCGGCTCGGCTTGAATATAGGCGTAGAGGCTGCGGCGCGGCGGATCGCTGGACAACCATCGCGTGAAACCTCTCGCGGGCGCCGATCGCCTCGGCTCATGCCGAAGTTTCGTCTTCCCAGCGGCGCTGCATCTCTTCCGGCGCAACCTCTTCGATGGTCTGCGCAAGTGTCCAGCGATGGCCGTAGGGGTCCAGCACCTGTGCGATGCGCTGGCCGAAACTTTGATCGGCCGGGGCGCGCAGCAGCGTCGCGCCGGCGGCAAGCGCGCGCGCCAGCAAGGCGTCCGTCGAGTTGGTCGCAAGGTGGAGGGTCACCGGCGAACCGCCGACCGTATCTGGGCTTACGGCGCCGAAATCGGGGTATTCGTCGGCCAGCATCGCGACCGTCTCGCCAAAGCGCAATTCGGCGTGACCGATCCGGCCGTCAGACGGATCGGTCAAGCGGAAAATTTCCTCGGCGCCGAAAGCTCTTTCATAAAAGCCGATCGCCTGCCCGGCGTTTTTGACGATGAAATAGGCGCCGAGCTTGAGGGGTCTCGCCTGCATTTTCGCCGCTCCTTGCAATGTATCTTACATTACGTTACGTATCGTAATTAAATGAGTCAAGAGTCCAATTCGCCTGTGAAACGCGGCCGTCCGCGCAGCGCTCAAGCGCGGGAGCGCGCGCTGCGCGCCGCGCACGACATCCTGATGACCGAAGGCTTCGGGCGACTGTCGATCGAGGCGGTCGCCGCACGCTCGGGCGTCGGCAAGCCGACCCTCTACCGCAACTGGGCCAATGCGCAGGAACTGGCCATGGCCGCGCTGGTCGCCAATCCCCCGCTGGAGCAGCAGGGCGAAGGCGTCACCGCGCGCGCAAGGCTGACGACGCAGATGCGCGGCCTGGTCAAGGCCTTCGCTACGACGCGCGGCCGTCAGGTCGCATTGGCGCTCGCGTCGGCGGACCCGGAAAGCGAGTTCACCAAGGCCTTCCGCAATAAGGTGATTCTCGCCAGCCGAGAGACGGGACGCGTCATCCTGGAAGCGGCGATCGCGGACGGCGAATTGGCGCCGCCGCCCGATCTCGAAACTCTATTGGACATGATCTACGGCCCAATCTTTTATCGGTTGCTCGTTGGCCATCGCCCCCTCGCCGCGCCATTCGCCGACGCCATTGTCGAGACCGTCTTCCGGGAAACTGCGAGACGCCAATTCAGCGATCCGTGAGCGTGTCGAGGGCGTCCAACGCTCGCCGCAATATTGTCGGAGCGTCTTCGCTACAGACGAGAGGGCTTGAAGAAGGAAAAATCAATGCGGTCATTTGATTGGAAAGCGGGTTTGCCGTTTGCGCTGGCGCTGACGGCGATCGTCGCGATTCCGCAGGACGCCTTCGCCCAATTTTTCTTCAGGCCTTTCGCCAACATCTTCCGACGGAAAACCGCGGGTGGGCGGGTAATAAAAAAGGCGCCCGACTGGGCGCCTCTCATTTTTCGGTGCTGATTTTGCCGTTACGCGGCCTTCGACTCGACGATCGTCGCGGAAGGCGCGCTAACGCCGATGTCGATCCGGCGGGGCTTCTGCGCCTCCGGAATCTCGCGTACGAGGTCGACGTGCAGCAGGCCGTTGACGAGGCTCGCGCCCGTCACCACGACATGGTCGGCGAGCTGGAACCGGCGCTCAAAGGCCCGCGCGGCGATGCCCTGATGGAGAACCTCGCGGCCCTCAGCAGGCTGCGCCGGCTCTTTCGAACCCTTGACCGACAGGGTGTTTTCCTTGGTCTCGACCGACAATTCGTCGCGCGAGAACCCCGCGAGCGCGAGCGTCACCCGATAGGCGTTCTCGCCGGTGCGCTCGATATTATAGGGCGGGTAGCTTTGTGAGGTCTCGAACCCTCCGGCCTGATCGAGCAAATTGAACAGATGGTCGAAGCCGACGGTCTGACGATACAGCGGAGAGAGATCGAACTGACGCATGACATATCCTCCAGTTGAGCGACATGCGGCGCGCTTGCGTGACCGCGCCGCGCCTCTTCGCGCGTCCATTGCGGCCCGCGCTGGCAACGATTTAGGAAGCGGAAAAGCGTCGTTCAAGGGGCGGCCGCGATGGAGCGCCGCAAAGTCTCAATCCGGCACGGAATGGCGCTCCGGCGCGCGGAAGGGCGATTCCAGGGCGAGCACGAGCTTGACCAGATCGGCCTGGCGGGTCGCGCCGGTCTTCTGAAAAATGCTCTTGAGATAGCCCTTGACCGTACCCTCGCTCAGGCCGAGCGCGCGCGCCGTGGCCGGCACCCCGCCGACTTCGGCGATCGCCAGCAGCACCGAACTCTCGCGCGCGGTGAGGCCGAACAGTTCCGCGGCGACTGCGCCGCTCTCGTCCGCGGCGGGCTCGAGGCGGCGCAGGAACAGCGCCGAGAGCCCATGCGCCAGCCGCAGCACATGCATCACGCAGCAGCGCGAATCTCCGTGCTTCACCATAATGGCGAAGGCTTCGGCGTCGGCGCCGCCGATCCCGGCGAGCGCGCGCTCAAGAGCCTCTCTGGCGCGTGGATCGCGCATCGACAGCGTTTCGCCGACGACCGCAAACGCGTCGCCTTCATCGAGCATGTCGTCCGCGCTGCGATTCTTGTGGACGATGCGCATCCTGCTGTCGATGACGAGCACGGGCGCCGTCAGTTCATTGAACAATTTCACCAGCGCGCAAGGATCTGAAGCCGGCCTGCGATGCGCGATCGCGTCAGCGAGCAGCGGCAACAGCGAATCGAGTCGAGCCTTCGCTTCTGCGTCCGCCACGCCGGCGCTTTGGTCGCGAAGCGCAACGAACAAGCAAACGCCTGTCTCGGATCGATGAATGACCCCGCCGATCATATCCGCAAGTCCGAACGGCGCCATCCAGCGTTGGAAGGCGCCGCTTCGATGAAGCGCCTCAAGCGAGATGAAGTCTTCGGAGGAGAACGCCCGGCCGACGCCGATCTCCGCCAACACCCGCGCCTTGACCGGATCGAGTTTGCGATGGTTGCGGAGATATTCGGCGATCCACGCCTTTTCGGCGCGCGTCGAATATTTGAGCTCCAACAGCGCCGAAACACGGTCTTCGAACAGCAGCGCCGCGAAGCGCGCGTCCAGCGCCTGCGCGATCCTGTCGAGCGCGTCGGGCCAGTATCGAGAATCGGCGCCCGCCGCCTTTATGGCCGCGACGACGCGCGAGTCTCCAATTTCACAAACCATGATCTTTTCACCCGGTGCGACCTCTCGCCACACCCTCGCAAAGCCGGAAGTTGCGATGGCGGGCGCCGCGCGGCGAGGAGGCAAACTGCCCTGGAGTCTTAGAAAAATCAGCAAAAATCAAGGGCGCCGCTCCGGCGTACCTTATCTCTTGTGTGGCGCGCCTGCAACAAGCGACGCAAATTTGCGAACGGCGGACGAACTCCCTCCCAATCGGGGGGAAACGAAAAAACGCGCTGCAGATAAATTGCCCTGAATCGAATCTGGCGGCGTCATGTCGAGCACAACATCAGTCGAGATCGCTAAAGCAAACGCAACTAAAAAAGGCCTTCGCGCCTTTCTTGTTGCGACGCTTCTGGTTGTTTCGGCGCTGATGCAGGCGGCGATCGCGCCGCATGCGGCTCTGTCGGCGACGCTCGAACTTTGCGTTGACGATCATGGGCCGACGGACGACAAGGCGCCAGACGCCCCGCCTGCGCTTGGCGGAAAGACGCATTGCGGCGCCTGTCCGATTGCGACCGCGCCGTTTCTTCCCGAAAAGCCGCTGATTGCGCGCGTCACGCAGTCGCCGACGTCGCTCATTTATTTCGACGCCTGGTCGTTCAACCCCCGAGAAGGTCGCCGCCCGGGAGATACGCGGTCGCGCGCGCCTCCCCTGCTCTCCTGACGAAGCAAGAACTCGCATTGTTTCAACCGCCGTTCGCCGGCGGATCAGGAGAACTGTTCCATGAATCTCACCGTTCTTTCGCGCGGCGTCAGCGCCTGCGCCCTCATGCTCGCGTCGGTCGCCAGCGCTGAGGCTCAAGTCTCTCTCCCCCAGATCGTCGTCGGCGCGGCGCGGCGCCCGGCGCCCGCGCCGGCGCCTGCCGCGCCGCCCTTGGAAAAGGCCGGCGACGAGGCGGTGGTCACGCAAAAGGAAATCGTAGCGGAAAAGCCGCCTGAAACGGATACGGCGAAGCTTCTCGAGCGTCAGCCCGGCGTGAGCGTTTACACCGGCGGCGGCGTTTCCGGCCTGCCCGCAATCCGAGGCCTCGCCGACGATCGCCTGAAGATACTCGTGGGCGGCGTGCAGGCGACTTCCTCATGCGCCAATCACATGAATTCGCCGCTGAGCTACACCGATCCGAACACGATCGGCCGCGTCGAGGTGGTGACTGCGGTTTCGTCAGTTAGCAAGGGCGGCGATTCGATCGGCGGTTCGATCCTGGTCACCCCGAAGTCGCCGGTCTTTGCGACGCCCGTCGTCGCCCCGGCGGTCATTGGTCCAGGCGGCGCGCCTGTGCCGGCGATCGTCGCCGCGTCCGCCTATCCTCCGGTTCCCTATCTTCCGCTTCCGGTTCCGGGCACGCTTCGTTTTGGCCCGAACAATGAGGTGCTGACGACGGGAACCCTCTCGGCGTTCTTCCGCGGCAACAATAATGGCGTCGGCGTAACAGCAAACATCAATATGGCCAACGACCATTGGAGCCTGCTCTACAACGGGTCCTGGCAGCGGGCGACCAACTACCACGCCGGCGGCAATGGCGACAAAGTTCTCTCGACGGGCTTCATCTCGGAGAACCATGCCGTCACGCTCGGCTATCAGAACGAAGGGCATCTCTTCACCTTCCGCGGCGCCTATCAGAACATCCCCTATCAGGGCTACCCGAACCAGCGCATGGATATGACGCGGAATCGCTCCTATTCGCTCGATGCGTATTACAAGGGCGCCTATGAGTGGGGCACGCTGGAGGCGCGCGCCTATTGGCATCAGGTCTTTCACAAGATGGGATTCCTGGAAGACAGATTCTGGCTCAATCACCCGATGATCGCGCTCGGCCGCGACTTCGGCTATTCGGTCAAGACGGAAATTCCCTACAGCGAGCAGGATCTCTTTCGGATCGGCAATGAGTTCCATGGCTATCGCCTGCAGGACTATTGGCCGTCCGATCTCACCGGCCTGACGCAGGGATTCGCGACTCCTCCCGGCAATTTGAGCCGGCCTTTCGCAAATGTGAACATCAATGGCGGTCAGCGTAATCGCGTTGGCACCTACGCCGAATGGGAACGCCGGTGGACGACTCAGTGGTCGAGCCTGATCGGCTTGCGTAATGACGTCGTCTGGATGGACACAGGTCCCGGTCAGAGCTACACGCCGTTTATCTTTCCCACCACGCCGCTGATCGCGCGCGCGAACAATCTGGCGGTCAATATCTTCAACGCGCAAAACCGCGCGCGCACCGACGTCAACTTCGACATGACCGCTCTGGGGCGCTACGAGCCAGAACCCGGCAGCCTTTACGAGTTCGGCTATTCACGCAAGACGCGCTCGCCCAATCTCTATGAACGCTATACCTGGCCGATGGCGGGCCCGTTCACGGCGATGTTCAACTGGTTCGGCGACGGCAATGGCTATACCGGCAATCTCAATCTGAAACCTGAAGTCGCGCACAATGTCGCATTCACCGGCGCATGGCGCGACATGTCAGGCGCCAATAATTGGGAGGCGCGGATATCGCCCTTCTATACCTATGTCGAGAACTACATCGACGGCGCCAGAACCGGCGGGACCTTCAACACCTTCCCCGTGGCGAACTCCTATATTTTCCAGATCATGCAGTTCCGCAACTTCAAGGCGGAGCTCTATGGCGTCGACGGCTCAGGCAGGGTGAAGCTGCATGAGTCGCCGGAATATGGCAGGCTGCAGGCGGTCGGCGTCGTCAGTTTCGTCTATGGGCGAAATCTCGACATCGGCAATCCGCAATATTGTCTGCCTGGCGACGGCGTCTGCTCCGTAGCGTCCTTCCTGATCAAGAAGGGCGACGGTCTGTGGAACCTGATGCCGGCCAACGCCCGCATCGCGCTGGAGCATCAGCTCGGCGGCTTGAGCATGGCGGCCGAAACGCAACTCGTCGCGCCAAAGGATCACGTCTCGGCGAACAAGGGCGAGTTCACGACGCCTGCCTATGCGTTGCTCAATCTGCGCGCGGCCTATGAGTGGAGCAATATGCGGATCGACCTTGGCGTCGATAATCTCACCAATGCGCTCTACTCGCTGCCGCTCGGCGGATTCGACCTGACGAACTATTCGCGCAACGCATACATCTTCGGACGAAATGTCGGCCTTGCGAGCGTGCGTCAGGTGCCGGGAATGGGCCGCAACTTCTATGCGGGCCTGACGGTGAAGTTCTGACCGTGGCGCGCTAATCTCGAAGGCGGCGCGCCGATGCGCCGCCTTTTCTCGGACTTTTGCGATGCGGCGACTTCCTGTTCTGACCATTCTGCTCTTGGCGTCCCTCGCCTCGGCGCGCGCCGAGATCATCGGCGCGCAGGCGCAGCGCTCGGCCACCGAAGACCAGATGAAGGCTTCCCTGCGGGAGATCGATCTCGTCGGCGCAAACGGCGCGCCGCTCGACCTGCGGGCGCTGATGGCGAGCGGCCGGCCGACGCTCATCAGCCTTTGGGCGCATTGGTGTCCGAATTGTCTCGCGGAAATGAAAGGCTTCAAGGCGATCGCCGCCGCCTGCCCGGATCGCTGGAACGTGGTCTTCGTCTCGGCGCGCGCCAGCGACTACGCCAAGGATACGGCGAAGTTCAAAACCTATGGCCTGCCCTGGAAAATCTACCGCGTCGGCGATTCGACGAAAACCGATGTGGCGAAGGCGAAAAGCGCGCGGGCGTTCTACGGCGCGACGGCCGACGGCGGCGTGGTCACCCCGCTGCACTATCTGATCGGCGCGTCCGGACGGGTCGACGCCATCGTCAGCGGCAGGCTGAACTTCGAAGAGCCGCAACGCCTCGCCGCCTTCTGCGCCGACTGAAAAACCGCCCGGTTCGGCCTCGTCGCCAAAATGCATTATCTTCGCGTAAAGAATCGGCCTCGAGCGCCGAGGAGGCCCTATGCGAGAACTTATTGCGTCGCCCAACAATCCCGTCCCTGAAGGCGCCGTGGTCTATGCGCTGAAGACGCGGGACGGACGAAGATTGCGCGCGGCCGCTTTTCCCTGCAGCGAAAAGGCGCGCGGCACGGTGGCGCTGTTTCAGGGCCACAATGAATTCATCGAGAAATATTTCGAGACGATCGAGGATTTGCGCAGGCGCCGCTTCGACGTCGTCGCGCTTGACTGGTGTGGCCAGGGCGGCTCCGAGCGCGAACTCGCCGACCCGCGCAAAGGCCATATCGACGATTTCTCGCAATATCAGCGCGACCTCGATGCTTTCATCACGCAAATATTGAACGATCGGCCGCAACCCTGGTTCGCGCTCGCCCATTCGATGGGCGCTGCTATCATGCTCGAAGCCGCGCATTCCGAACGAACGCCGTTTCAGCGTTTCGTGCTGACCGCCCCGATGATCGATCTCGCCAATTTGCGCTTTCCGCGCGCCACGCGCTGGCTCGCCGACACGCTCGACATGTGCGGGTTTGGCGGCATGTACGTTCCCGGCGGGAGAGGCGCCTCATTTATCGAAAAGCCCTTTGAGGGGAATTTGCTGACGACGGATCAATTTCGCTTTGAACGAAACGCGGCGATACTTCGGGTCGCGCCGCAGCTCGCCATCGGCGATCCGACGATCGGCTGGATCAACGCCGCCTTCCGGCTGATGAGGGGATTTGAATCGCCGGATTATGCGCGCAGCATCCGCGCCGCCATTCTGATGTTCGGCTGCGGACAGGAGATGATCGTCTCCAACGCCGCCATCGAACGCTTCGCGCAACATCTCAACAGCGGCGCGCTCGCGATGATTGCGGGCGCCAAGCACGAACTGCTGATGGAGCGCGACGAGTTCCGCAGCCAGTTCTGGCGCGCCTTCGACGCCTTTATTCCGGGAGAGGCCTTCGTCGCTTAGTTGAGGCGCCGTTTGGATAAGGCGCCCAAATGCAGCGTGATCTATGCGCCGAGCAGCTTCAACGCCTCTTCATGCAGCGCCGGATCGCCCGCCGCGACAATCGCGCCGCCTTGGGCCGCCGCGCCGCCGCTCCAATTGGTGACGACGCCGCCCGCCCCCTCGATGATCGGGATCAGCGCGACGATGTCATAGGGCTGCAGATTGGTCTCAACGACCAGATCGACATGGCCGGACGCCAGCGCGCAATAGGCATAGCAGTCGCCGCCATAGCGCGACAGCCGCGCCGCGCGCTCGACGCGATGGAAATTTTCGCGCAGCGCCGGGTCGATCAGCAGCGGCGAGGTCGTCATCAGCGTCGCCTGGGCGAGCGTCGAACAGACGCGCGTGGCCAGCCGGCGAGTCTCGACGGCGCCGCGCGCGCCCGCCGCCCCCCGCGCCGGCCCGCGCCAATGCGCCGCCTCGCCGTCGCCAAAGAAGCGCTCGCGGGTGAAGGGCTGGCTCATCAGCCCGTAACAGGGGCGCCCGGCATGGGCGAGTCCGATCAGCGTGCCCCACAGCGGCAGACCGCAGATGAAGCTCTTGGTGCCGTCGATCGGATCGAGCACCCAGACATATTCGGCGTCCTCGCGTACGGGTCCGAACTCCTCGCCAAAAATGCCGTGGCTGGGAAAGGTCGATTCGATCAACCGCCGCATGGCGAGTTCGGCGGCGCGGTCGGCCTCGGTGACGGGATCGAAGGCTCCGCCATGCGCCTTGTCGTCGGCGGCGAGCGCCGTCCTGAAGAAGGGCATGATCGCCTCCGCCGAAACATCGGCGAGACGCTCAACGAATTTCTCGAAATCGACGGCGGTCATGCGAGCTCCAGGGCCGGGCGGGCGCGCGTCCGGCTACTCGGCCGCCGCCCGTCGCTCGCCGCCCAGAATCTCGGCCAAATCTTCCAGTCGCGCCACCGCCGCCAGAACCTCCCCGAGATCATAGGCGATGGCGTCGAAGCGCTCGTTCTTCTGGAGCGTAGCCTCGTTCATGTAAAGACCACGCGACACTTCGATCTGCAGCGCATGCCAGCCGGCGGCGGGCTTCCCGTAATGTTCGGTGATGAACCCGCCCGCATATGGACGGTTGCGCATGACGTGATAGCCGCGGCTGCGCAACCGGTCCTCGACGATGTCGACGAGGCCGGTGGACGCGCTCGCGCCGTAACGATCGCCGATGACGAAATCGATGCGCCGCTTGTCGCCCCGCGCCGCCAGCAAGGGATCGCGCGCCCCGGTCGAGGGCATGGAATGGCAGTCGATCAGCACGGCGACGCCGAAACGGCCCGTGGCGCGCTCCATCAGACCGCGCAGGGCCGCATGATAGGGTTTGTAGAGGCTGTCGATGCGACGCAAGCCCTCTTCGAGCGAGAGCCGGCTTTGATAGATTTCGCGGGCGTCGGCGACTACTCGCGGAATTGTTCCCAGGCCCGCCGCGACGCGCAGCGAACGCGCATTGGCGAAGGCTGGCAAAGCCCCGTCAAACAGCCTGGGATCGAGTTCATAGGGTTCGCGATTGAGGTCGAGATAGGCGCGGGGAAAGCGCGCCCGCAGCAAAGGCGCGCCGATGGCGGACGCCGAAGCGAACAGATCGTCGACATAGGCGTCCTCCGAACGGCGCAGAGTCGCCTGATCGAGCGGCGTCGCGGCCAGAAAACGCGCCGGATAGATTCGGCCCGAATGCGGCGAGGAAAAGACCAGCGGCGAGACATGCGCGTCCGGCTCGATGACGTCGAAGGCAGGCTCGAATTCCGGTTCGCAACCGCACGCCGCGGAACTTGATTCGCGCCGCTCGCCCATGTCCTCGTTCATTCGCTCGTCTCGCTTCCGCGCCGCAACGGACTTCAGAGTAGCGTCGGCGCTGCGAGGAGGCGCTCGAAAATGGCGCCGTCGCCCGCTATATGTGAACGTTACGTTAACGCGGCGGCGCCTCGGTTTCACCTGAAATTTACGAAGCTCGGGTCATATGACGAAAAACAGCGAGGATGACGATGAACGATGGTCCTGCCGCACGCATTCTGCTTGCCGAAGACGACAACGACATGCGGCGTTTCCTGGTCAAGGCGCTGCAGCAGGCCGGATTTTCGGTCACGTCCTTCGACAACGGGGCTTCCGCCTATGATCAGCTTCGGGTCGAACCCTTCGAACTGCTCCTGACCGACATCGTCATGCCCGAGATGGACGGAATCGAACTCGCCCGCCGGGCGACCGAGCTTGATCCCGACATCAGGGTCATGTTCATCACCGGTTTCGCCGCCGTTGCGCTCAATCCAGACAATCACGCGCCGCGACAGGCGAAAATCCTCTCCAAGCCGTTTCATCTGCGGGATCTGGTCACAGAGGTGCAGCGAATGCTCGCGGCCTGAGCGATCGAGCGCGCGGCTGGCGAAAAAGCCGACGCCGGCCTTAAGCTTATGAGATCAATCGTGTTTTCTGCATTTTGGCGATTCCGCCGGAATGCGCCGTGATCTAGAGCGCGCTGCGAAAAAGTGGGAACCGGTTTTTCGCACAAAGCGCGCTCTAAACTTTTGGAATCGCTCACGTTGTCTGCGTTTAGGCGATTCCGCCTAAACGCAGCGTGATCTAGTCGCAGGCTTCACAGATCGCCGCGACGTGGCGGTCGTCCGTCCCGCAACATCCGCCCAGAATGCGCAGCCCGGGATAAGTCTCCCGCAACTTCCGGTATCGGCGCCCTAGATCGATCGGATCGCCCGAATCGAGCGTTTCCGATTCATCGAGTTCGGCGTGGCTTTTCGTTGAAGCATTTGCCTTGACGCCCAGAAGCCGCTTCATCCACGGCTCGTCCGCCGACAGCGCCTGTTCGAAATGCGTCGGATGGGCGCAATTGATCATGTAATAGGCAGGCGCTGCGTCGGTTTCGCGATCCACGGTCTCGATCGCCTCGCGCAAGCTTTGGCCGCCGACGAGCCGGCCGTCGGTCTCCACCGTGAAGGAAATCGAGCACGGGATCGCGTGCGCGCGAGCGGCGCTAGCGACGCCGATCGCCTCCTCGACATCATTTAGAGTGTAGGCTGCGACCATGTCGGCGGCGGACTCGGCGAAGGCCGCGATCTGCGGCGCGTGGTAGTCTTCCGCTTCCCTGGCGCCCATGCGCCCGGCGGCATAGCCGTCTCCGCGCGGCCCGATGACGCCGGCGACGACGATCGGCGTTCGCGCCGTCTCCCAGGCTTTCCGAAGCGCCTCAAGCAGTTCGATCGCTAACGCATTGATACGCTTCAGACCTGGGTCGTCAAAGCCGAGCTTTGCGCCCCAGTCGCGGTTTGCCCGCCATGTCGGGCTGTCCAAAATGAAGCCGCGTTGGTGACGCCGCGCGATCGCCAGGTAACGTTCGTAATACGCGCGCAGCCGCGCCCGCCCCTCTTCGCTGTCGAGCAGTATGAACGACGCAAAATGCGGCAGGTCCACGCCCTCCTGGAAAATCAGCGTCGTCTCCATGCCGCCATCGCTGACGAAGAGACAAGGCGTCAGCTGCGGCAGGTCGGTTCGGTATCGAGCCATATTGTTCCGTTCCTCATTCGTGGCGAACGGCCAACCAGCAACCATAATGAGCCAACTTGCCCATTCGACCGCATTGGGTTATCAGCGCCATCAAATTCGCTTGTTTCAACCGGCCGACCCCGCGCCGCGGCGGCGCGGTGTTTGAGCCGTTTCTATCGCAGGAAGGATGCGTCGCCATGAAGAAGGACATCCACCCGGACTATCACACGATCAAGGTCGTGATGACCGACGGCGCGGAATATACGACCCGTTCGACCTGGGGGAAGGACGGGGATACGTTGCATCTCGACATCGACCCCAAGACGCATCCGGCCTGGACGGGCGGGTCGACGCAACTGCTCGACCGCGGCGGCCGGCTGTCGCGCTTCAACTCCCGCTTCGGCAATCTCTCTTTCGGCAAGAAATAAGAAAGACGGCGGTGGACCCGCCGTCTTCAGCTTTCTGGCCTGAAAAACGTCACTGACTGAATGCGGCGCGCAGTTTCGCAATCTGCGCTTCGACCGGACTGGGCGCCGGGGCCTGTTCGGCGACCGCTGGTTCGGGCGCATGGATCAGCCGGTCGAGATGGATGATGCGGGCCTGCAGGCGCAGGGAGTGCAACGCCAGTTCGCGCAGGCGCTCCGGCAGGCGCTGGAAGATATCGGGAGCGGACGCCAGCTCCTGTTCGCGAAGTTTCACGCGATGGCGATTGCTCGCCGCCTGATGACGGGTCAGTTCGCCCTGATTGACCGCCCGCTGCAGCAACAGCCACGAAGCAATCTGCATCAGCCTTGTCGTCAGCCGCATGCTTTCGGCCGCGTAGCCGAGCGCTTCGTTTCGCGCGAGCTCCTTGGACTCGATACGCCCGTCTCGGTCGAGATAAGTGGCGGCTTCCTCCACGAGGCTCATGCCTTCGCGAAACAGCGCGCAAAATCCTTCCGATCCCGCGAGCCTTTCGATGAAGGAGACCGGCTGCCGTTCCTCTCCGGCGCTGCCTTTAACTCGAGCCATACGATGCTCACGCAAATTCGGCGCGACGGCGCCTCCAGATCACGCCGCATTTGTGCGGAATCGCCCAAATGCAGATAGCTTGATCGATTCCAAGGTTCTTAGAGCGCGTTCTACGCGAAAAGCCGGTTCCCACTTTTTCGCGAGCCGCGCTCGGATGCACGGACAGTAACGCAGGCAGCCGGGCGGCGCGCGCTTAGCCTTTGTTTAACCTTAATAGGATCGCATCCCGCCCTGGGGGATGTCCCGCTTGATGTTGAAAAGCGGAAATCGGCGTTGCTGGCCTGAATGCTATGCGGCTTTCGCGGTTTGAGCAAGATGCTCGTTCGATGGGACGGCGTTCGCCATGCGCTTTGCGAGCGCC
>VGDY01000062.1 GCA_016869555.1 Alphaproteobacteria bacterium
GCGGAGCTCGTCGCGCAGAAGGCCGCGCGCGCGAGCGCGCTGCGGGCGCGCCTGGCGGCCGTCTTCGCGCGGGAACTTGACGCGCATGACCGGACTTTCGTGGCGAATCCCGCGGTTCTCTCCAAAATAGCGCGACATTTCCACGACGTCGACGCGGTGACGCCGCCACCCGCGACGCACCCGCCCCCGCAGGACGCGGAGGTGGCACGGCGCTGGCTGCGCGAGACGCTCGCGGCGGAACTCGGCATGCAGCCCCAGGAGCTGGACGCGGACGCAGCCTTCGTCGATCTCGGCATGGATTCGATCAGCGCCGTCACCTTCGCGCGCAAGCTCAACGCGCGCTTCGGCCTCGCGCTGCCGGCGACGCTCGTCTATCGCTACCCGACCCTCCCGGCCTTCGCCGACGCGGTGGTCGCGCACCTGCGCCCGGCGCCCGCGCCGCACCACGGCGATCTCGCGGCGTGGCTGCGCGAGAGTCTGGCGCGCGAGCTGCTCATCTCCACCGAAGCGCTAGACGCGGCGGCGCCCTTCGTCGAGCTGGGACTGGACTCAATCACGGCGGTGACCTGGGTGCGCGCCGTCAACGCGCGTTGCGGCCTCGATATCGCCGCGACGAGCGTCTACCGCCATCCAACGCTCGCGGCCTTCGTCGACCATGTGGCGGCGCTGATGGCCGCCAACGCGACGCCCGCGACAGGCGAGGAGACGCCCGCCGAACCCGTGCTGCCGGCCGCGCCTGTCGAAATCGCGCGCTTCGCGCTACCGCAGGCCGCGCCAGACGCCGCGCCAGATCTCGCGCCCTTCGCAGCGCCCGAACCCGCGCCGGTCGCCATGGCCATCGTCGGCATGGCGGGGGCGTTTCCCAAAGCGGCGGACGTTCGCGCCTTCTGGCGCAACATTCTCGGCGGCGTCGACTGCACGCGCGAGATCGACCGCTGGCCGCTCGAAACCTATCACGATCCCGACCGCAAGGCGCCCGGCAAGACCGTCTGCGGGCGCATGGGCGCGCTCGACGGCGTCGATCTGTTCGATCCTCTGTTCTTCGGCATCTCTCCCGCCGACGCGGAGCTGATGGACCCACAGCAACGGCTATTTCTGATGACCTGCTGGCGCGCTATCGAGGACGCAGGCCACGATCCGATATCGCTTTCGGGCGGCCGCGTTGGCGTCTTCGCCGGCTGCGCGGCGAGCGACTACGCCACGCTGATGGGCGCGCAGGCCGGAACGGCGCAGGCGCTGATCGGCGACTCCGTCGCCATGCTGCCGGCGCGCGTCTCCTATTTTCTCAACCTCACCGGCCCCTGCCTGGCCATCGACACCGCCTGCTCGGCCTCGCTCGTCGCGCTCGCCGCCGCCTGCGACAGCCTCGCGAGCGGCGCCAGCGACATCGCGCTCGCGGGCGGTGTCTATGTCATCAACGGCCCGGACATTCAGGTGAAGATGAGTCAGGCCGGCATGCTGTCGCCGGACGGGCGCTGCTACAGCTTCGACGCGCGCGCCAACGGCTTCGCGCCGGGCGAGGGCGTCGGCGCGCTGATGCTGAAGCGGCTCGCCGACGCCCGGCGCGACGGCGACGACATCATCGCGGTCGTTCGCGGCTGGGGCGTCAATCAGGATGGGCGCAGCAATGGCATCACCGCGCCGAGCCAGCAGGCGCAGACGCAACTCGAAACCGACGTCTATACGCGCTTTTCCATTGACCCCGCCGACATCGGCCTCGTCGAGGCGCATGGCACCGGCACGGCGCTCGGCGATCCCATCGAGGCCGAGGCCCTCACCGACGCCTTCCGCCGTTTCACCACGCGCGAAGATTACTGCGCGCTCGGCTCGGTGAAATCCAACATCGGCCACGCCGCCACGGCGGCGGGCGTCGCGGGCGTCATCAAGGCGGCGCTGGCGCTGGAAGCGAAGCTGCTGCCGCCCTCGATCAATTTCGAGACGCTCAACCCGCATATTCGCCTCGCCGGCTCGCCTTTCTTCGTCAATACGGCGACGGCGCCGTGGCCCGCCCCGCAGGAAGGGCCGCGCCTCGCAGCCGTCAGCTCCTTCGGCTTCAGCGGCGCCAACGCCCATGTCGTGCTCGCGGAGGCGCCCGCGCCTGCCGAGACCGCCGAGACAGCGGGGCCGGTCGTCTTCCCGCTCTCGGCGCGAAGCGACGCGGAGCTGAAACGCTATGCAACGCGCGTCGCCGACCATCTAGGCGAGACGCAGACGCCGCTCGGCGATCTCGCCGCCACCTTCCAGCGCGGGCGCGTGGTCTTCGAGCATCGTCTCGCCATCGTCGCACAGACCACGGAGGCGCTGCGCGCGCGCCTCGCCGCCTACGGCGCGACGGGCGCCGCCGATGGCGTCGACGTCTTTGACGGCAAGGTCTTGAAAGGCGCGGCGCCCGCGCCGGAGACCGCCGAAGGGCCGGCGGCCCTCGCGCGCGCCTTCGTCCGAGGCGCCGCCGTCGATTGGGCGCGGCGCGGCGCAACGGGGCGGCGCCGGCGCGGCCTGCCCACCTATCCTTTCGCGCTCCAGCGCTGCTGGCCGACGCCCGCGCCCCAAGACCCGCAGCAAGAGACTTGCGATGGCTGGCGGGCGGAGCCGCTGCCACAACTCGTCTGGAGCGAGCGCCTGCGCGAAAGGCTCGGGCGCCCGCTCGCGCTCCTTTGCGCCGACGCCGCGCTCGAAGACGCGTTCCTCTCGCTGCTGTCGCAAGTGCAACGCGCGGCGGGGCTCGACCTGCCGCCGCCAGCCTGTTTCAGCATCGACGCGGCGGCGCTTGTTCCGCCCGATGCGGACGCCCTCGTTATCAGCGGCGACGCGGCGCGGCTCGACACCGCGCTCGCGGTCCTCTCCGGGGCCGGGACAGAGCGCGACATCTTCGTCTTCGGCCGCGCGACGCGTGCGGAGACGGCGCGCCTCGGCGCCCGCGCGCCGGGGGCGACGCTCGCAACGCAGGAGGAAACGCCCGACATGGGAGCCGCCATGCAGGTCGCGCTGCGCGAATGGCTCGCCGCCGTGCCCGGCGCGGGGCGGCGCGTGCATCACGACGCAAGCGGGCGCCATGTGAAGGCCCTCGCGAAGCCGCGCGCGACCCCCGCCAGCGCGCCCCTGCCCGGCGACGCCTTTCTGATCCGCAAGGAATGGACGCCCGCGCCCCCGAGCCCTACGGCGGCGCCTGCGCGGCGCGGCGCCCTGGCGCTGCTCGCCAATGCGGCGACCCTGCCGCTCGCCCGCGCGCTGGCCGACGCCCTGAGCGCCGATTTCGCCGAGACGACTGTCGCGGCCGAGGCCCCGACGGCGGTGGACGTCCGCAGCTTCGCGGCCATCGCGCAGGCGCGCGGACTCACCCATGTCGTCGATCTGTGCGATCTCCACGCGGCGGCGGCGCAGGTCGACATGCCCCGCCTCGCGCTCTTTCAGGCGCTCGCCGGGGCGGGCGAGGAACTGCACATCCGCCATGTGACGGCGGGGCTGCAGACCTTCCGCTGCGCCAGCCCCCGGCTGGCGGGCGCGACGACGGCGGGCCTCGTCCGCATGTTGCGCGCCGAATATCCACATATCGACGCGGCGACGCTGGATCTCGACGCTTGCCCCGATCTCGCGGCTGGCGGGGACATCGCGCGGCTTCTGCGTTGTCTGCGCACGGAGTTCGAGGCCGCGCCGGGCGCGACCGAAATCTGCTGGCGGAACGGCGACAGATTCGCGCCGCGCCTCGTCAGCGCACCCGCCGCCCCCGCCTCGCCGCCCGCAATCGACCCTGATGGCGTCTATGTGATCAGCGGCGGCCTGCGCGGGATCGGCCTAGAAATCGCGCGCCATCTGGCGCGACGCGGTGCGCGACGGCTCGCGCTGCTGGGCGCGGCGCCGCTGCCGCCGCGCGAAAGCTGGCGCGCGAGAGCGCACGACGACGCCGACCCCATGCTGCGCGCGAAACTCGCCGCGCTCGTCGCGCTCGAAGACGCAGTCGACCATCTCGCCATCCACTGCGGGCCGATCGACGACGCGCCGGCGCTCGTCGCCTTCTTCGCCGGCCTGCGCGGGCTCGGCCGCGTGCGCGGCGTCGTCCACGCCGCCGGCGCCTATTCGGATGCGGCGCTGCCCGGTTTCGTCGCCAAGACGCGGGAGGGCATGGGCAAGGTCTTCGCCCCCAAGATCGCGGGGCTGCTCGCGCTGGACCAGGCGATCGCGGCGGATGCGCTGGATTTCTTCGTCACGCCCGCCTCCATGGCGGCGCTGATTCCCGCGCTCGCGCGCGGCGCGGCCGATTACGCGGCGGCCAGCGCCTTCGCCTGTTTCCTCGCCGAGCATCGGCAGGCCCAGGGACGCAGGGGCTACAAAGCTCTCGTCTCCCCGGACTGGAACGAGACCGGCGCGCTCGCGCGGCTGGGGAGCGAGGCAAGGGCCGCCGTCGAGGCCGCCTTCGCCCGCATCGGCCTGCGAAGCTTCCCGACGCCGGAAGGCTGCGCCCTCTTCGATCTGGCGTTGACGCAGGACGCGGCCGGCGTCGGCGTCGGCGACCATGCGCGCTTCAACGCCTGCGCGGACGACAACGCCACACTCGGCACGGCGGCCGATGGCGGCCACTCGAAGCCGGTCCGGAGCCTGCTCGAGACATGGGAAAGCGAGAAACAGGCGGGGCGGTCGATCTCGGTCGAGCGCATTTGCGAGGAGATCGGGCCCGACGAGATCGGCGGACTCGATCCCGCGCTCGTCGAGCGCCTGTACCGGCTGATGTTCGACGCGCCGCCGCCCGGTGATCTTGCGGGCGTCATCGCGGAGACCGTGCGGGAGACGCTCAAACTGCCGGACGTCGATCCCACGCAATCCTTCCAGTCCTATGGGCTCGACTCCATCTCGGCAATGGTGCTGTCGACCCGCCTAGAAAGGAAACTCCAACGGTCCGTGCAGCCGCAATGGCTGATCGAGTCCTGCACGGTGGAGGCGCTCGCGAGACGGCTGGCGTCGGCGTGAGGGGGCGCCAGCGCACGGGAAGGCATGACTGATGCAAAAATGGGCGCGCGTAAAGCAGCCCATAGCTGGACATTTCACAACCAGGAATATAGGCTTTTGCGCGTTTCTGAATGAAGGCCGGCTCGAGACAAACAGGCGCGCAACGCGCAATGGGACGGCGGGAGCTTCCGGCGTATCGGATCAGGCTCGCTTCCTGCAGACGCAGACACGACGAGGGAAGTAGCATGACAGAAGAAGCCGTGGCCACCATCGACACGCCGAAGATCGAGCAAGCCCATGAGATCTTGAAGCGCAACATGCTGTGGTCGGCGGGCGCGGGCCTCGTTCCCGTGCCGCTCGTCGAACTCGTGGCTATCACCGCCGTCGAACTTAAGCTGGTGAAGGAACTGGCGGAACTTTACGAGACGCCCTTCCAGCACGATCTGGCGAAGTCGGCGATCGTATCCCTGATCGGCGGCCTCGGGGCCGTCTCCATCGGCAGGATGTTGGCCTATGGCTCGCTGCGCTTCATCCCGCTCATCGGCCTGCCGATGGCCGTCGCCTCCGTCTCCGCGACGGCGGCCGGCGTGACTTATGCGATCGGCAAAGTCTTCACCGCGCATTTCGAAACCGGCGGCACACTTCTCGATTTCGACGCCGAAAAAATGCGCAAGCATTTTCAGGAAGAATTCGCCAAGGGCGTGAAAGAGGCTGCGCAGAAAACCGCCGCGCAAGCCAGTTCGCTCTCCGGCCTCAAGGCCTGAGAAACCCGACACACCTGTCTTCCGCCGGCGGATGATCCGGCGGCGGAACGAAGGAAATAAAGGGAATTCGCCGTGCCCTTTTTGGCCTATGCCATCTTGTGCGTGATCGTCGGCTACATCGGGAGAGACAGTCGCATCGGCTTCTGGGGCGTATCGTTCCTCGCCATGCTGCTGACGCCCGTCGTCGCCGGTCTCGCGTTGCTACTCTTCGGCGGCAGCGCCGAAGCACGCTGATGACGCCTCTTCCGAGCTGACCTGATGCGCCCAGAAACCGGTTGGTTCGGCAAAGCAAGGATCGATGTCGCGCTCGTCCTCCTGATCTCGGCCTTCGTCCTTGTCGCCTGCTGGGAAACGATCTTCGTGCCGATCCGGTCGGGCGAGGGCGGCGTTTACTGGAGCCGCTTTTTCGGCGGCACCCGCCCGACGGAACTGACGGAGGGAACGGCCCTGAAGTTTCCCTGGGACGAGATCGTCGTCTACGACCTTCGCATCCAGAACCTCGTCCAATCCACGAGCCTGCTGACGCGTGACGGCCTCGTCGTCAATATCAACTGGTCGGTGCGCTATCATCCCTCGCGCGCTGCGCTGCCCGAACTGCACCGGAGGATCGGCCCCGATTACGCGCAGCGGGTGGTTCTCCCCGAAGTCGTCGCGGCGCTGCGCGAGATCATCGGCAACAACTCCGCGGCCGATGTCTACGCCAGCGACGAGGATAAGCTGCTCTCGGCCATCCGGATCCGTGCGCTCGAGAAGATGACCCGCTACAGCATCGACCTCGACGCCATTCTCATCCAGCGCCTTGATATTCCGGACGAGTTGGAGAAAGCCATCATCGACAAGCAGACCAAGGAGCAGATCATGCTCTCTTACCGCTTCCGCATCCTGACTGCAGAAGACGAGCGCCGGCGCATCGAGATCGAGGCGCATGGCTTCCGCGCCTTCGAGGACATCAGCAAGGTGTCGATCCTCAAATTGAAGGGCGTCGAGGCGACGACGGAACTCGCGAAATCGCCGAACGCCAAGATCGTCATCGTCGGCCCGGGACAAAACGCCCTGCCGGTGCTGATGCAGATGGACGTCAGATAGCCATCCCTACCGCCGACGCACGGAGCCTTCAAGCGTGTCCGATTCCGAGCCGAACACCCGCACGCGCCGTCACAGCGCAAACCGGCTCGTCCTGGGCGCGCTCGTTGCCGCCTTCTTTCTCGTCGCCTTCTGGGACTCGATTTTCGTTCCCATCAAATCCGGCGAACAAGGCGTCTATTGGAGCCGCTTCTTCGGTGGCACCTCCAACCGGATCATCGGCGAAGGAACCCAGCTGAAATTCCCCTGGGACGAAATCGCGATCTACTCGACCCGAATTCAGAGCGTCTCCCGGTCTACCAAATTACTCACCCGCGACGGCCTCGAAGTGGGCCTCACCTGGGCCGTTCGCTTTCACCTCAATCCCAGGCGCATTCCCGAAATACACCGCATGATCGGCCCGGATTACATCCAGACCAATTTGCTTCCGCAGATCATCAGCGTCGCGCGCGAGGTCGTGGGCAATCACACGGCCGAGGAAATCTACACGCTGCCTGAACATGAACTGCTCGGAGAGGTCGAAAAGGTCATAACCGGATTTGCGTTCCGCTCGGGCCGCATCGTCCGCGACGAATTGTTCATCCTGGCCATCGATCTTCCCGACACGATGGAAAACGCCATCATCGGAAAACTCATCAACGAGCAAAAGATGCTCGCCTATCGCTACCGCCTGCGGACCGAGGAGGACGAGAAGAAGCGCAAGGAAATCGAGGCGCAGGGTATCAAGGCCTTTCAGGAGATTTCGGGCGTCTCCATCCTAAAATGGCAGGCTATCGAAGCCACCCGCGACCTCGGCAAATCGCCGAACGCCAAGCTGATCTTCATGGGCTCCAGCGCAAATGCGCTGCCTGTCCTGCTCAACGCCGATCCCAAATCGCAGGAGGATGCGGTCACACCGGCAGCGTCGCCGCCGTCACCAGATAAGGGCCGGCAATCGCCGCCCGCAGCGTCGCCGGCCGCGCCGAGCCGCGCAAGGTAACGCATGCCGCACCTGCGCTGAAGCGCAGCTCCATTTCCCGCAGATCGATGAAGTACCCAGCCTGCGCGGACAGCGCCTTGACCAGCGACTCCTTCAGACTGAACAGCATCAGCGCTGGCTCAGTCGCGACGCCGCAGGCGGCCATGACGCGGCGCGCGGCGTCGAGTTCATCCGGCTTTGAAACGAACAGCGGCGCGAGTTTCGTCATGCGACCCTCCCGCTCGGGAAGAAAGACGAGATCGAAACCCATGTGGGGCGCGCCGTCACTGTCGCGCATGGCGCCGACCGCACAGATGGCGCCATCGTGACTGATAGCGCCGCGCGCGCCCATCGGCCAGAGCGGTTCATGCAGCCTGCCGGTCAACAGGGGCGCGTCGGAGAAGCCTAGTCGCCGCAAGGCGTCGCGCGCGAGGGCGCGGCCGGTCGAGAATTCATGACGCCGGCGCGTGACCGCGCGCTCGACCAGCGCCGCCTCCTGCGGGGACATGTCATGGTCGGCGATCGGCGAAGCGGCGACTTGGGCCGGGGGCGGAAAGAAGCGCGCGAGCGTGGCCGCGACCGCGCGCGCATCGTCAGCCGACCCATTCATAGCGGCGATGAAATTCGTTAATCTCGGCGAGAAACAGCCGCTTCTCCGCGCCCGGACGGCGCTCGAAGGTCTCCCAAACCTTTGGCAGGAGGCCCATGTTCATGACGGCGTTGCGCGTGCCGAACCGCAACGTGGCGCCGGCGGCGAGCAGCGTCTCGTAATCCGCCATGTCGAGACGGTGGCGCGCGTCGAGATGCGCGCCAATCTCCATGTCGCGGACGCGGCGCTGTCCCCCGGCGGTCACGACGCCGCTGTAGAATTCGGAGGAGCAGCCCGAGCCGTAGGAAAAGCACCCGATGCGCCGGGGCGCGGCGAAATCGCCGTGGTCGATGGCGCCGATGAGCGAGAGCAGCGAGGTCGCCCCCATGATGTTGCCGACGCGCTGGCAATAGGCAAGGCCCGGCTGCGCGCGCGCCTGGAAGTCCGCCTCGATCTCGTCGCGCTTCGCATCGCTGTGCTTGCGCATCATGTTGCGATGCGCGCCCTTCACCATGCCGCCGAAAGGCGTGTGAAAACACAGATAGTCGAAGCTCCTGCGATAGTCGGCAGACGGCACGCGCTTGAGATATTCGATATAAGCGCCGTCACAGCAGTCGAGATAGGACAGAAGCGACAGGTCGGCGTTACCCGCCTCGCTGTCGGGGATTGGTCGGCAGGTGTCCATCACTTCGTAGCTGTAATAGCCATTGGCGCCCACATCGACGGCGAAGATGTCGGGCCGGTCGCTCACGAGCAGCGCCACGGCGCCCGCGCCGCCGCTCGGCTCGAAGAAGGCCCAGTCCATCGTCAGCCCTTCGCCGTTCTCGTCGACCATGAACCGCGCGAGATCGGTGGCGACGACGAGGGCGCGGGCGCCTGGCGAAACGCCGGAAAGGATGAAATTCACCGCCATCTGCAAGCCCGCCGTGCCCGAGTAGCAGGCCTGCTTGATCTCGAAGAGGCGGCAGTTTCGATCGAGGTCGAGATAATGATGGATGTAGGTGCTCATCGACTTGCCGAAGTCGATACCCGACTCCGAGCAGGTGATGAGTAATTCGATGCGGTCCTTTTCCTCCTGCGGGAGCGCATCGACGATCCGGCGCGCGGCGTTGACGCCGAAACTGACCGGATCCTCATAGGGAAGCGCGATGGATTTCTGCTTCATCAGCAGATTCTCGAAGCGCGCCATGTCCCGCTTGCGATACTGCGCAAGCTCGATCACATCGACGCAGGCGCTCCCGCCGTAGAAGCCGAGGGCTTGAATGCCGACCGTCATGAGTTTCTCATCGAGAGGGCCGGACGGCAAGGCGCCGGGCGTTTAGCGAAAACGGGTGAATTCAGTTCTCATATGAGTTTATAATAGATTCACCCTGCTTGATAGAAGGATCACAGTGTGCCGACGGAACAGATATTCGCGCTTGTCAAAGACGCCGTCCTCGAGGCGCTGCCGCATCTCGCACCGGAAGACGTCACCATCGACAAGAGCCTTTCCGATCTCGGCGCCAATTCCGTCGACCGGATGGAGGTCGTGATCCTCTCCATGGAAAAGATGAGCCTCAAGATTCCGATGATGAGCTTCGCGGGGGTGAATAATCTCGCCGGCCTCGTGGACGTGCTGAAGGCTCATCGCGCCTGATGTCGCGGCCGCGCGTCATCGTCTCCGGCATGGGCGTCGTGTCGTCCATCGGAGGCGACGTCGCCTCCTTCGCAGAAGCGCTGCGCAGCGGGCGCAGCGGCGTCACGCGCATCGCTCAGCCGCCCGTCGACATCGGCGCGCTCATCGAGAACGTCGATTTCGCCGCGCGGCTCACGCCCTATCCGGCCCATGCGGCGGCGGCGCGGCGCCTCGCGGGCCGCGCCCCTTTTGGCGCGCAGGCGGCCATCGTCGCGGCGCTCGAAGCGTGGACGCAATCCGGCTTGCAGGCGGGCGCCCTCGCGCCGGAACAGATCGGCCTCGTCGTTGCGGGACATAATCTCACGCGCGCATATCAACATGCGGCGCATGAGGTCTTCGCGCGCGATCCGGAATATCTCTCGCCCCGCTATGCGCTGCATTACCAGGACAGCGACCACCTCGGCCTTCTTTCGGCACTCATTGGCGTGAAAGGCGAGGGCTTCATCTGCGGGGCCGCCTCGGCGTCGGGCGCGGTCGGTATCATTCAGGCGAGCCGCCTCATTCGCGCGGGCGTAGTCGACGCCTGCCTGGCCGTCGGCGCGCTCGTCGATCTCTCGCCCATGGAATGGCAGGGCTTTCACAATATCGGCGCCATGGGCGGCAAACGCTTCCGCGACGCGCCGCAGCAGGCCTGCCGCCCCTTCGACGCGGCGCATGAGGGGTTCATCTATGGACAGGCCGCCGCCTGTCTCGTTCTGGAATCGCAGGCGACCGCGGCGCGGCGCGGCGCGCATGCCCTGTGCGAGATCGCCGGCGGCTCGATCGCGCTGCATGCGACCGCCTCGGCCGACCCCGACGCCGACGGCGCCGCGCGCGCCATGACGGGCGCGCTGCGAGACGCCGGCGTCGCGGCGCACGAAATCCAATACGTAAACACGCATGGCACTTCTTCGCCGCTCGGGGACCGCACGGAAATCGACGCGCTGGAACGCGTCTTCGGCGAGGCTTTTCCGCGCGTCTGGCTCAATTCGACGAAGAGCCTCACCGGACACACCCTCACCGCCGCCGGCGCGCTCGAAGCCGTGGCGACAATCGTGCAGATGCAGGGCGACTTCCTGCATCCCAATCTCAATCTGGTCACGCCGATCAGCGCGCGGGCTCGCTTTTGCGGGGGCGAAGCCATCGCCGCTGAGACCCGCCTCGCCATGAGCAATTCCTTTGGCTTTGGCGGCATCAATGCGAGCGTGATTCTGCGAAGGGGCGACCATGATGTCTGACGTCGTCGACTTGCGACTGGAGCCGCCGGTCGCCACCATCCGGCTCATCGGGGAGATCATCGACGCGCAGATGGTCGACGGGGTCTCGCGGGCGCTCGACGCCGCCGAAGCCGCGGGAGCGCATGTCGCCGTGCTCGAAGGGTCGGCAACAGTCTTCTGCCTCGGCGCGGATGTCTGCGCCCCGGCGGCGGGCAGCCGCGCGCCGGCCGACCCGGACGCGCTCTACGGCCTATGGCTGCGTCTGTCGCGCGGGCCTTTCGTCAGCGTCGCCCATGCCCGCGGCCGCGTGAACGCGGGCGGCGTCGGCTTCGTAGCCGCCTGCGACATTGCGATCGCCGACGCCGGCGCCGAATTCAGCCTCTCGGAACTGCTCTTCGGCCTTCAACCGGCCTGCGTCGCGCCTTTTCTGATCCGCCGCGTCGGGGCGCAGCGCGCGCATTTTCTCACCCTCTCCACCCTGCCGATCACGGCCGCGCAGGCGCTGGCCTTCGGTCTCGTGGACATGGCCGAGAACGACAGCGCCGTGCCGCTGCGCCGACTACTGACGCGCCTGCGCCGGCTCTCGCGCGCGGGGGTCGTCCGCTACAAATCCTATCGCGCGACGCTCGATTCCCTGCCCGAGACCGCGCGCGCCGGCGCCGTCGCGGCCAATCGCGAGATGTTCGGCGACCCGGCGATCGTCTCGGCGCTGGACCGTTTTGCGCGCACGGGGATGTTTCCGTGGGAGGATTGAAAGGGCCGCCTCGGGGCGGGGCGCCTTTGACATCCGCCCGAGCGCGCTTACAGTATTTACAATGCGCGGCAGGCTTGTCGCCCGGGTCCGGCTAAGCTCTCGTCCCTCGTAAGTTGCAAGATAAAAACCGAGGGCCCGACGAAAACGGGGCGGGGTGCGAGGGAAGCCATGGAAGGAACGATCGAGCGGCTCCTCGGAATCGCGCCCGGCGCGTCGGCGGCGCCCCGCCCGCGGCGCATGCGGTTCAGCGTCCTGTTCTTCTCTGACGTGCGCGAGGACGTGTCCGACGCGCGCAAATACGCCTTCATGCGGGACCTCGCGCTCTACGCCGACCGGTCCGGCTTCGAGGCGCTCTATTTCCCCGAGCGCCATTTTCACGAATTCGGCTCGATCCACGCCAATCCCGCCCTCGTCGCCGCGCACCTCATCCCGCAAACGACCCGCATCCGCTTTCGCACCGCCGGCGTCTCGCTGCCGCTGCATCATCCGGCCGAGGTGGTTGAATGGTGGGCGATGAACGACGTGTTCTCGGGCGGCCGGGTCGATCTGGGCTTCGGCTCGGGCTGGTCGCGCGCCGACTTCATTCTCGCCCCCGACGCCTATGAGGACCGCCGCCGCATCTGCAGCGCGCAGATCCCATTGGTGCAGCGTCTGTGGCGCGGCGAGGCCGTCGCCTTTCCGGGTCCGGGCGGGGAAGATATTGCGGTGCGCGTCTTTCCCCGCCCGGTGCAGACGGAGCTGAATGTCTGGCTGCTGGTGACGCAGAGCGAGGAGGGTTTCGCCCATGCCGGGCGGCAGGGCTACAACGTCTTCACCATGCTCTACGGCAATAATCTCGAAGCCATGGCGAAGAAGATCGCGCGCTATCGCGCCGGCCGCGCCGAGGCCGGCCTTGATCCGGCGGCCGGCGTGGTGACGCTGACCCTGCACACGCTGCTGCTCGACGATCCCCGCCGCGTGGCCGGCGTGGTGGAGGCGCCGTTTCGCGCCTATATCCTCTCCGCGCTCGACGCCCATCTAGCGGCCGCCGCGCAGGAGAAGGGCGAGGCGCCGCCCGATGCGGCGGAGAAAGCCCGCATCCTCGATTACGCCTATCAGCGCTATTTCCAGACTGGCGCTCTGTTCGGCGGGCTGGAGGACGGCGCCCGCATGGTGGAGGCGGCGGCCGAGGCCGGCGTCAACGAAATCGCCTGCCTGCTCGATTTCGGCGTCGATTACGCCATTGTGAAGGAGTCCCTCGACCCGCTGGCGCGGCTCGTGCGGGCCTTCGCGCCCACCTGACGGCCGAGCGCGCATTTTTTACGTATGGAGTCCGTTTATTAGACTTTTGGTATTCAATTCCATCCTTGTCTGTGGAACTACTGAAGCGCGGCTAATGACCATCCGCGCTCCGGCGCGCAGCGAAGGACGACATTCTGCGCAAGCCTGCACAAGTTCATCGCGCCAGAAGCGCCGTGTCGCGCGCAGCGCTGGTTGTAGCAGGCGCGGGCGGGCTTGCCGCCTGCGCCCCCGCGGGGCCTGATTTCGTCGCGCCGGCGGCGCCTGAGAACGCAGGCTACGGTCGCGCGGCCGCGACGGCCGCAAGCGCCGGATCGGGCGGATCGTCAACCTTATGTGGAATTCCACATAATGTGGACGCCGCCACGGGCGAACATGGCGATCTTCTCGACGTCATCCGCGAAAGCGCCCACTGCGCCGACTTCGTCGAGGCCATTGATGAAGCACGCCGCTTTCTCAGTCTGCCGAGGGATGACCCGCCGACAGAACGAGGGAAATCATATATCCAGGCGCCGAAAGCGTCTTCGGAAGCCGCGCGACGCCTCTTCCATATGTCGAGACCAATCTTAGGCACGCTGGCCGAGCGTTATCTGAGACATCGGGGTGTCACGACGCTGCACGATCTCGACAGCCTGCGCTTTCACCGCCGCTGCTACTACAGGCCAGAAAAATCCGCTGCCGTCGAAACCTGGCCCGCATTGATCGCAGCCGTCACCGATCTCGACGGCAATATCACAGGCGCGCATCGCACCTGGCTCGATCGATCGGGGCGCGACAAGGCGCCGATCGCCACTCCTCGCCGGGCGATGGGCGAGCTTTCCAGCAATGGCGTGCGCTTTGCCGCGCCTCTCGACGTCATGGCGGCCGGCGAAGGCATCGAAACCGTGCTGTCGGTTCGATGTCTGGTTCCAGCCATGCCGATGGTCGCTGCGCTCTCATCCGCGCATCTTGCCGCGCTGCTTTTGCCATCGACCTTGCGCCGTCTTTACGTCCTTCGCGACAATGACGCCGCCGGCAAGAAGGCTTCGACAGTCCTCGTCGACCGCGCAACCGCCGAGGGCATCGAGGCGATCGCGCTTGTTCCCCAGCTTGGCGACTTCAACGACGATCTGCGCCGCCTTGGCGAAGATGCGCTGCGCGCGGCGATCCGGATGCAGCTCGCGCCGCAGGACATCGAGCGCTTCTTGACGCTCGCGGCGTGAGTTCGCAGGTCGAGCATGTTCGCCGCCGACCTCTCGCCGCCGCCTTCCTCGACAATCGGCTCCCGACCGCCAGATCGGGCCGCAGTCCCGGCCTTCTGAGAGGGCGACCTTTGCGTCGCACGCGCCGGCCCGCAATGGCTGCGGCCGGCTATTTTCCGTCGCGCCCTGCGGGCGCTTTACAGCGCGAAACAAAATAGCCGGCGCTTCGCCATCCTCCGCTGCGCTCCGGCCGTTCGCTCCGCTCCCGGTGCCAGCCGATCTCGTCCGCCGCCTTTTGTCGCCACGAAGGCCGCGAGGGTCGCGGCCCACCGGGCGAAGGAGAGCGTCAATGACGACCGATCGCGACGACCGAGACTTCGAGACCGCGCAAGCCGCCTCGACAACCGACCGAGTTCTCGCCGAAATCCAACTCTATGGCTACCGTCCCTTTCACGATGAGCCCGATCCACGGCCGCTGCCCGAGCCCGGCGCGATCACCGCCGCCGTCGCCGACATCTTCGACGCCCTTGTCGCGACCCTCAGCGACAGCCGCCTCGCGCCCGACCTCGAAGACCTGCTCTGGTCGACGGTCAATCTCTTCCACCGCGTCGTCGGCCGTATCGAGCGCGAACTCGACGACAATGAACAGGCGCAAAAGCGCAGCCAGAAAGAACAGGATGGCTCCGAAATCCGCTCGGTCGAGCTCGAGCGGCTGATCTGCGAGGGGCAGACTCTCATCGAGCGCCGGGACAGCATGGAGTTCTTTCGCGATCAGGCCGCCGACGCCTTCGAACTGCACAGCGGCTCGTCCTGGCGTCCCCGCGGCGGCTCCAAGGTCAATCATCGATCTCTCACAGCGTCGCTGATCGACAGCCGCGACTTTCTCGCCGCCAAGCGCCGCGCCGACACCGAGCTTCTCCTTCCCGCCGGCCCACGGATCGCCTTCACCGGCGGGCTCGAGTTCAACGACCATCGCGCGATCTGGGATCGTCTCGACAGAACGCTGGCCAAACATCCCGACATGGTGCTGCTGCATGGCGGCTCGCCCAAGGGCGCGGAGCGCATCGCTTCATGCTGGGCCGATAATCGCAAGGTGACGCAGATCGCCTTCAAGATTCCATGGGGAGGTGGATAGCGACCGGCGCTCTGGCAGAGTGAGGTTGCGAGCACCCACTCTGGAGATAGCCCATGCAAGTTACAGATCGATCCCAAGCGCCGACCGATATCCGTAGTGATCTTGGCGCGATATTCATTTCATTGGAACTCAGTAGTTCAATCTGGCTGATCACATCGCTGTCGCCGGGTGGCGGCGAGAAAATGTCGAAACGCGGTATGCCTGCCGGGGATACATGTGGGCTTCTGACGCGCTTTTCGGAACTCAGGCAGAAGGCGTTTGCGCGGACTGGGAAATCGTTCCCGATAATTGTCATTCAGGAAGCGGGGTTGGACGGCTTCTGGATTCACCGTGCGTTACAAGAGGAAGGAATCGAAAGCCACGTCGTCGATCCGGCCTCGATTGCGACATCGCGTCGACGCCGGCGAGCGAAGACCGACAGGATCGACGGCGAGGTGCTGCTTCGCACGCTGATGGCTTACAAACGCGGCGAACCTCGGGTGTGCGCGATGGTCCGGGAGCCGACCCCCGAGGAAGAGGATCGCCGGCGGCTATGCCGCGAGCGCAAGGTGCTGACCAACGAGCGAGTCCTGCACGTCAACCGGATCAAAGGACTGCTGTTCGCTCAGGGCGTTTCCGATTACGAGCCGCTGCGTCGCGATCGTCGGCGCCGGCTAGACGAGCTGAGGACAGGAGATGGCCGCGCCCTGCCAAAGCATCTCAAGGCTCAAATCGGCCGTGAGCTCGATCGTCTCGAATTGCTCCTCGAGCAAATCAAGGCAGTGGAGACCGAGCGCGACGCGTTGCTTGCCGCGCAACAAATCGCAGCACGAGCGCCGGCGGCGATGTTGCTCGAGATCAGAGGGATTGGTCCTGAGTTCGCGGCCGTTCTTTCCTCGGAAGGACTGTTCCGACACTTCGATAATCGACGCCAGGTCGCCTCTTACGCCGGCCTCGCGCCGACGCCCTGGCAGAGCGGCTCGGTAGCCCGCGAGCAAGGCGTGTCTAAAGCAGGCAATCCCAGATTGCGAACAATGCTCGTCCAGCTCGCCTGGCTCTGGCTGCGCCATCAGCCGCAATCGGCGCTGGCTCTATGGTTTGAAGAGCGGGTCAGGCGCAATGGCGGGCGTCGTAAGAAGACGACCATCGTGGCTCTAGCGCGAAAGCTGCTCGTCGCGCTGTGGAAATACGTGACAGCCGGCATCGTCATTGAGGGGGCCGTGATGAAAATCGGCTGACGAAAGAGGCTCACCGCATTCTCAAATCTTCCAGGACCTGATCAGTCCTGGCGGATCCGGGTGGACGAATCGAAGTCGGGTATGGCTTGAACAGCCGCCTTCAAGAATGGTCTCGTCCTCCTGAGCCGAACCCGCCGAAAGCGGGATCTTGGTGCAGGCGCCTCGCGCGCCGACCGAATGTGAGCTTGATCCGGTTTGCTGGAACGACCGGTTCGCAGAAACAGGCTCAGACCTTGGATGCCGAAACAGCCACTGGAGTTTTGCTTATGCGCCGATGAATGACCCCTTGACCCTAAGCTCCCCATGTGAGCCCGACTGGGCGCGTCACGCCAAGGCGGCCCCCTTCAAGCGCAACGACCGGATGCTCGAAACGCTCCCCATCGGCGTCATCGTCTTCCCCGGCTCCGGCATCTCCGCCAATCTCGCCGACAAGGCGCGGGTCCTCGGCATCCCGGTCTGGAGATACGAGAGCAGCGGCGCATAAGCGCCGCCACTGGTCAATGACGCGCCGTCGCCAAGGATTCTCCATATTCCTCTGACGACGATGTGCATTGCGCCATGGCGGAGGTGGGGGCGCAGCCTCGACTCACGCCATGGAGCAGCAAAGATGTTGTTCGCCATCCTTTTCAATTTCGCAGGCCTGGGGCTCTTTTGCTGGCTCCTTTATGCACTCGCCGTCGACGCGCTCGCTTTCTTCGCGGCGCTCTCCATCGCATTCGCCGCGTTCAACGCTGGCGCCGGCATCATCGGCGCCGTCGCTCTCGCGCTGATCGCGGGCGTCGGCGTCCTGACCATTATGCGCATCGGCCTCGCCGCGACGCGCTCTTGGCCCCTCCGGCTCGCAATCACGCTGATCTACGCCATCCCGGCTGGTGTCGCCGGCTATCAGCTTTCGGGCGCTTTCGCCGGCCTTGGCGGTGCAAGCGGACCTTGGCGTGACGCGATGGCGATTCTTGGGGCGCTCGCAGTCGCCGCAGCGGCGCGGGCGCGATTGGAAGCGCCTCCTCCCGATCCCGCGAGATGACGCGCCACGGATAAGTCACTGTCCTTCTGGCGCCTCGGCCATTCGGGACTGATCTTTCCCCGTCGTCGCGCATCCGAGTTCGAACGGCTGAACGTCACATCTTCCGAAGACGAGAGCGTGCGGCATCGTTTGACGCGGAGGCTGCGGCGCCGACGCCGCTGCGGTGAAGAAGCGCGCTGCGGTTCCTCTCGTCGCGACGGTCGCTCCGGTCTGAGGTCACGTCACCCAAACGCCGCCGACGCCTTCTTTTCCTTCGCCTCGTAGCTCGCAGGACTTGTGCTGCAACCCATGTTGCGCGCCAACTCTCCGCATTGATCGCAATCCAGCCCGGCGCCAACGCGGGCCTCTCTCCTGGCTGCATCTGGACGAAGGACGGCTGCGCCTCGATCGCCTGAGACGCAACAGCGGGTCAGCAACTTTCTTCCCCTGACGCCTGCAGCGTCATTCCTCGCGAGGCAAGAAAGCCGCTTCTCCGCTGTCCTGCGCTTTGCTGCGGCCCTGCGGGTGCGTCGGCGGATCGCCTCCGTCTCTCGAAGCGCCATCGAGGCCGCGATGGTCGCGGGTTCGAAAGCGAGATCAACAGGAGATTCTCATGGCGAACATCGGCTCCTTCAAAAAGTCCGGCAACGAGTATCAGGGCGAAATCGTCACCCTCAGCGTCCAGGCGCGCGGCGTCCGCATCCTCCCCGAGACGAACCGCGCCAACGACAACGCCCCCAGCCACCGCGTCTTTGTCGGCCGCGCCGATTATGCGGAGCGCGGAATTATGCGGAGCGCTGACCTGTGAGGGGCAGTTTTCCGGTCGGTTCCCGCCGGTTCTGCTCCGCATAATCCCAATCGTTGAACAGCGGCGACGCGTCTTAAGCCCGAGCCGCCTTTGGTCTATGTTGATTGCTGGTAGGGACTTTGGAGCGTGAGCTACGATTTTGGCGGATGAGGATGACGCCTCGGAGGAAGTTGCGCGCCTTCGGCAGCGGCTAGCCGATCTGGACGCAGAGCGGACGGCGGTTGCGCGCGAACTGGAAACGCTTGAGCTTGAGCAGAAACAGATATCCGCTCGCCGAGCGGCCGAGCGGGATGCCTTTCCGGATGCGCCTGTCACCAACAGCTCGTCGTCGGCCGCAAAAATAGGATTGTTCCGCCGTCTGTTCGCCGGCCGCCCCGATGTTTTTCCGGTTCGATGGGAAAACAGAAAGGCCGGGCGCTCGGGATATTCGCCGGCTTGCTCCAATGAATGGACGAAAGGCATTTGCGGCAAGCCGAAGGTGAAATGTGGAGAGTGCCCGCATCAGGCGTTCATCCCGCCCTCCGAGGATGTCATCGAGAAACATCTGCGCGGCTGCGGCGCGCGTTCCGGCGATTTTGTCGCCGGGGTTTATCCATTGCTGCAAGACGAAACGTGTTGGTTCCTTGCGGCGGATTTCGACAAGAAAAGTTGGGAGGAGGACGCCAGGGCGTTGCTCGTCACCTGTCGTGCGAAAGGGATTGCCGCCGCCTTGGAGCGGTCGAGATCGGGGAACGGTGGCCATATCTGGATCTTCTTCTCCGAGCCTGTGCCGGCAAGGACCGCCAGGCAAATGGGTTCCGCCCTGATCACGGAGACGATGGAGAGTCGCCCCGAGATCGGCTTTGCCTCCTATGATCGCTTCTTTCCAAATCAGGATACGATGCCGCTTGGCGGCTTCGGCAATCTCATCGCGCTGCCGTTGCAGCGAAAGGCGCGCGAGATCGGCAACAGTGTCTTCGTTGACGAAGAGTTGCGACCTTACGACGACCAGTGGGCCTATTTGTCTTCACTGCCAAGATTGTCGGCGGACGCGGTCTTCAGGATCGCGGACGAGGCGCAACTTGCGGGACGGATCCTGGGCGTCCGCATGCCGGTCGACGACGAGCATGCGGATGAACCATGGAAAATGTCGCCGTCACGGCGCAGCGAGCCACGGCGTGTCGACGTTGCGATACCTAAAAGCATCAAAATCGTGCTCGCCGATCAGGCTTACATTGACCGGACGGAACTTCCGCCATTCTTGATAGCGCAGTTTATTCGCCTGGCGGCTTTCCAGAACCCGGAATTCTATCGCGCGCAGGCCATGCGGTTGCCGACATTCGGGAAACCTCGGATCGTCTCATGCGCAGAGCTTTATGCGCAACATATCGCTTTGCCCCGCGGCTGCCTCGACGACGCGATCGATCTCATCAAAAGCCATGGCGGCGGCGCCGAACTGGAGGATCAGCGTGAAATCGGCACGCCGCTGCCTGCAGGCATTTCCTTCCAGGGCGAATTGCGACAGCCGCAGTTAAAGGCTTTCGATGCTCTCGTCGCCCACGACAACGGCGTGCTCGCAGCCACGACCGCCTTCGGCAAGACCGTCGTGGCGGCGGCGCTCATAGCAAATCGCGCCCGCAACACGCTTATCCTTGTCCACAGGCAGGAACTGCTCAACCAATGGGTGGAACGGCTACGGTCCTTTTTGAACATAGACCCGAAGCAGATCGGCATCCTCGGCGGCGGGAAAAGAAAACCGACAGGCGTCATCGACGTCGCGCTCATTCAAAGCCTTGTGCGCAAGGGCGAAGTCGCCGACATCGTCGCTGAGTACGGGCAGCTGATCGTCGATGAATGCCATCACCTCTCCGCTGCAAGCTTCGAGCTCGTCGCCCGGCGCTCAAAGGCGCGATATGTGATCGGCCTATCGGCGACTGTCGCCCGCAAGGACGGCCACCATCCGATCATCTTCATGCAATGCGGCCCCGTTCGCCATCGGGTCGATGCGAGAGCTCAGGCTGCCGAACGGGGAATCCGCCACCGCGCGCGCGATCGCGTGACCCGGTTTGAACTCCCGGCGTCCCTCGCCTCGGTCGAACGGCCTTCGATGCCGGCGATCTACGCGGCGTTGGCGCAGGACATTGCCCGGAATGATCTGATTTTCGACGACGTGTTGAAATCGCTCGAAGCGAAGCGTTCGCCCATCGTCCTGACGGAACGAAAGGATCACCTCGATTGTCTCCAGAAGCGGTTTTCGCCATTCGTGAGAAATCTCGTAGTCCTGCGCGGCGGCATGTCGGCGAAGGATCGCAAAGTAGCGAGCATCGCGCTGAATGTATCAGATGACGATGAGCGTTTGATCCTGGCGACAGGCCGTTATGTTGGCGAGGGCTTCGATGATTCCCGACTCGACACGCTGTTCCTGACGATGCCGATCGCCTGGAAGGGAACATTGGCCCAGTATGTTGGCCGGCTGCATCGCGAACATGGTGGGAAAAGAGACGTTCTGGTCGTGGACTACGTCGATCAGGCGGTTCCAGTTCTCGCCCGAATGGCTGCGAAGCGGCGAGCAGGCTATCGCGCGCTGGGTTACATGATCGAGTAGCGACGCCCTGCCGTGTGGCGGGGCGCCGCGGGCGCCGATCAGCGCGACCAGATCAGCGCGTATTCGCCGCCGTCGCCCTCGAAGAGGTTGGCGTAGATGGGGGCGGTGAAGCTGGGATCGTCGAGC